>NZ_JAKEIP010000158.1 GCF_021474425.1 Streptomyces muensis
GCCTAGTGGGGTGGGGGGTTCGCTTGATTGGCGGCTGCGGGTTGTTTGTGGCTGGTCGCGCCCCGCGGCGGAGCCGCTGATGTCACCGTCCCGCGCCCCTTGGCGGCGTTGCAGGGACCCGGCGTTTAGCGTTGCTGTGTGGGCTACTTTGACGCTGCTTCCAGTGCTCCTCTTCATCCTGTTGCTCGGCAGGCTCTGCAAGCCTCCCTTGATGAAGGGTGGGCCGATCCTGCTCGTCTCTATCGGGAAGGGCGGCGGGCGCGGTTGCTGTTGGACGCGGCTCGGGAGGCGGCCGCCGAGGCGGTGGGGTGTCGGGGGGACGAGTTGGTGTTCACCTCGTCCGGGACCAAGGCCGTGCACTCGGGCGTCGCGGGCGTGTTGGCGGGGCGGCGGCGGGTTGGACGCCACCTGATCGTGTCCGCCGTCGAACACTCCTCCGTGCTCCATGCGGCTGACGCGCACGAGGCCGACGGGGGGACGGTCACCCAGGTGGCGGTGGACCGGGGTGGGGCAGTGGGTGTGGCGGCGTACGCGGATGCTCTGCGGCCGGAGACCGCGCTCGCCTGTCTTCAGTCCGCCAACCATGAGGTGGGGACCGAGCAGCCGGTGGCCGAGGTGGCCGGGGTGTGCCGGGAGGTCGGGGTGCCGTTGCTGGTGGACGCGGCGCAGTCGCTGGGTTGGGGGCGCGTCGAGGGTGACTGGTCGGTGTTGACGGCCAGTGCGCACAAGTGGGGTGGGCCGTCCGGGGTCGGGCTGCTCGTCGTGCGCAAGGGCGTGCGGTTCGCGGCGCAAGGGCCCGCGGACGAGCGGGAGTCGGGGCGGGCGGCCGGGTTCGAGAACATCCCGGCGATCGTCGCCGCGGCGGCCTCGCTGCGGGCGGTGCGGGCGGAGGCGGCCCAAGAGGCGGTACGGCTGCGGGAGCTGACGGAGCGGATCCGGGCGCAGGTGCCGGGGCTGGTGCCGGACGTGGAGGTGGTCGGCGATCCGGTGCGGCGGCTGCCCGGCATCGTCACCTTCTCCTGTCTCTATGTCGACGGGGAGACATTGCTGCACGAGCTGGACCGTGCCGGGTTCTCGGTGTCGTCCGGTTCGTCCTGTACGAGCAGCACGCTGACGCCCAGCCATGTGCTGAGGGCGATGGGGGTGCTGAGCGAGGGGAACGTGCGGGTGTCACTGCCGTTCGGGACGGCCGCGGAGGATGTGGAGCGGTTCCTGGAGGTGCTGCCGGGGGCGGTGGCGGGGGTGCGGGAGAAGCTGGGCGCGCCGACCGCCGAGACGGTGGTGGACGAGGACGACGTCCTGGTCGTGGACTCCCTCGGCAAGCTGTGCCCGATCCCGGTCATCGAGCTGGCGAAGGTGATCGGGGACGTGCCGGTGGGGGGACTGGTACGGGTCCTGTCGGATGACGAGGCGGCCCGCCTGGACATTCCGGCGTGGTGCGAGATGCGGGGCCAGGAATACGTAGGCGAGGAGCCGGCGGAGACAGGGACGGCATACTTGATTCGCCGGGCGATCTGACCCACCTCAGGGGCGCGGGGCTGTATCGATGTGCGGCTACCGCCGCGTGAGCGCGACCAGCCCCCATGCACCCGCAGACGGCGAATCAGCCCAGATGCCCCTGGACCTCCTCCGCAGCCTCATCCCCGTACGCCTTGGCGAACCGCTCCATGAAGTGCGCCCGCCGCAGCTGATACTCCTGCGTACCCACTGTCTCGATGACGAGCGTCGCCAGCATGCACCCGACCTGCGCGGCCCGCTCCAGCGAAACACCCCACGCCAGCCCCGACAGGAACCCCGCGCGGAAGGCGTCGCCGACACCCGTGGGGTCGGCCTTGCGCTCCTCCTCGGGGCAGCCGACCTCGATCGGGTCCTCCCCCTCGCGCTCGATGCGGACGCCGCGCGAGCCGAGGGTGGTGACGCGGTGGCCGACCCTGGAGAGGATCTCCTCGTCCGACCAGCCGGTCTTGGACTCGATGAGGCCCTTCTCATACTCGTTGGAGAAGAGGTACGTCGCGCCGTCCAGCAGTATCCGGATCTCGTCGCCGTCCATGCGGGCGATCTGCTGGGAGAAGTCGGCGGCGAAGGGGATCTGGCGGGCGCGGCACTCCTCGGTGTGGCGGAGCATGCCCTCGGGGTCGTCGGCGCCGATGAGGACCAGGTCGAGGCCGCCGACGCGGTCGGCGACGGTCTTCAGCTCGATCAGCCGGGCCTCGCTCATCGCACCGGTGTAGAACGAGCCGATCTGGTTGTGGTCGGCGTCGGTGGTGCACACGAAACGGGCGGTGTGCAGGGTCTCGGAGATGCGGACCGAGCCAGTGTCGACGCCGTGCCGGTCCAGCCAGGCCCGGTACTCGTCGAAGTCGGAGCCCGCGGCGCCGACCAGGATCGGGTTGGTGCCCAGCTGGCCCATGCCGAAGGCGATGTTCGCGCCGACGCCGCCCCGACGGACGTCCAGGTTGTCGACCAGGAAGGAGAGCGAGACCGTGTGCAGCTGGTCCGCGACGAGCTGGTCGGCGAAGCGGCCGGGGAAGGTCATGAGGTGGTCGGTGGCGATGGAGCCGGTGACTGCGATGCGCACGGCGTGAGGTCTCCTGCGGGGAGGCGGAATTGACAGTCCACGCTACCGTTCGTGACCGGCACTCTGAAGTGGCCAAAACTACCCGATAGTAGATCTTTCTTCGCGGGCTCCGGGGTGTCTACGGTGCCGCTATGACGAAATTCGAGGTCCGCGCCCCCGTTCCGGCCGACCTGGAGGTCGACCTGGCGTCACTGCTCGGTGACTGCGCGCGGATGGCCCCGCACTGGGCCGCTCCCGATCGTGTCCTTTCCCGTCCCGTCTCCCCCTCACGCATCCACGGAGTGACCGTGCCGCCGAGGTCCGCGCGGCTGCTGGAGGCGATGTCGGACTACGGCGACTGAGCCGACTGCGCCGTTCGGGGAACCGCGCGCTCCCCCGCTGCGTCCCATCGGCGTCCCCCGTAAAGGGGATGCGGGATACGACCCGACGGACCGTCCCTTTTGACAGGGTCCGGTCAGGGTCATGGGACATGTGCGCAGCCGAAGGAGCGATGCGGTGAACACCGAGCGACCCGAGAACGACGACACGGGCGCCGACGGCTCCGCCGAGGAGCAGGTCGCCGGGCAGGAGAAAGGCGCGGACGCGGACGCGGGGGCCGCTGGTGCCGAGGCTTCGGGCGGCGGCGCGGAGGAGGTCACGCCGGTTTCCGACGCCGGGGATGACGCCGAGGGCGGGACCGAGGGCCGGGCCGAGGAGGAGCGCGTCGCCGAGGGCGACGGCGCCGAGGAGGCGGATCAGGCGGATCCCGTCGGCGCTCCTGACGGCTCCGCCAAGGGGCCGGACGCCGTCGACGCCACTGACGTCACCGCCGACAACGCCGATGTCTCCGGTGTCTCCCATGCTCCCCACGCCCCCCGGCGCCGCTCCCCCGCGGTCATCGCCTCCGTCGCCGCCGCCGTATTGCTCGTCGGGGGCGGTGGGGCCTATCTCGCCGCGAGTACGTCCGGTGGGTCGGACGGCGGCGCGGCGTCCGGGGCGGCCGACGGTGGCTCTCCGCCGCCGCTGCGGCTCGACGGCTACAGCGAGCGCGCTCCGGGCGGTACGGGTGGCATCGCGCCCGGGGAGCCCAACCCGTACGGCGTCACCTACAAGGTCGACGGGGAACTGTCGGACGGGCCCGGCTCGGCGCCGGTGTACCGGGCGGGCGGCGAGGTCGGCGCGGCCGAGGTGGCCCGGCTGGCCGAGGCGCTCGGGGTGGACGGGAAGCCGGTCGCGCAGGGTGAGACCTGGCGGGTCGGGGCCACGGACGGGGCGGGGCCGAGCCTTCAGGTGAACAAGCAGGCGCCGGGGACCTGGACGTTCTCCCGGTACTCCCCCGGCACCGACGACTGTGAGAGCACCACCGTGTGCAGGCAGGAACCCGCAGGGCCGACCGATGACCCGGTGAGCGAGGCCGTGGCGAAGAAGGCGGCCGCGCCGGTGCTCAAGGCGGTGGGCCAGGACGACGCGAAGCTCGACGCGAGCCAGCTCATGGGCGCCCAGCGGGTGGTGAACGCGAATCCGGTGGTGGGCGGGCTGCCCACGTACGGCTGGACGACCGGGGTGACCGTGAGCGCCCAGGGTGAAGTGGTGGGCGGCAGCGGCCAGTTGAAGGCGCCGGTGAAGGGGGACACCTACCCCGTGCTCGACGCCGAGAAGACGCTCGGGCTGATGAACGCGGCGCCCGGGTCCGGCCACCGCATGGGGATCGGCGGCTGCGCCAGTCCCGTACCTCTGAAGGACCGGCTCGAGGCGCCCTGCGGCGCGGAGGCGTCGACGGGGGCGCCGGCGAAGGACACCGTGACGGTGGAGAAGGCGGTGTTCGGGCTGGCCGCGCACCAGGTGGAGGCGCGGCAGGCGCTGGTGCCGTCCTGGCTGTTCGAGGTGCGGTCGCCGGGAGCGCAGGACAGCTTCACGGTGACGTATCCGGCGATCGACCCGAAGTACCTGGTCTCGTCGACGCCGTCCGAGGAGCCGCCCTCCCCGCGGCCGAGCAAGCCGAAGGACGAGCCGAGTTCCTCGCCGATCGTCCGGAACGTGGCGGTCGACGGCTATACGGCCGACGGCAAGGAGCTGACCGTGGCCTTCACGGGCGGGGTGTGCGCCGAGTACGAGGTGACGGCGAGCGAGAGCGGTGGCGAGGTGACGGTCCGGGTGACCGAGACGTCGCAGTCGGGCGAGCTGTGCATCCAGATCGCCAAGCTGTTCCACCGGACCGTACAGCTGGACGAGCCGCTCGGGGACCGGAAGGTCGTGGGCACGGACGGCCAGGCGGTCCCCCTGGAGAAGCCGGGAGCGCGGCTCCCGGCGACGCCGCAGACGTCCGGGGCCCGGTAGGAGCTCACGGACACAGGAAAGGCGGCGGCCCCGTCGGAGGGGGTCGCCGCCTTTCCGCGTGTCAGCGGCCGGACTCGGCCGGGCCGACTCAGTTGAAGGAGTCGCCGCAGGCGCAGGAGCCCGTCGCGTTCGGGTTGTCGATCGTGAAGCCCTGCTTCTCGATCGTGTCCACGAAGTCGATGGACGCGCCGCCCAGGTAGGGGGCGCTCATGCGGTCGGTGACGACCTTGACCCCGCCGAAGTCCTTGACGACGTCGCCGTCGAGCGAACGCTCGTCGAAGAAGAGCTGGTAGCGCAGACCCGAGCAGCCACCGGGCTGGACGGCCACCCGCAGGGCGAGGTCGTCACGGCCTTCCTGGTCGAGCAGGGCCTTCACCTTGGCCGCGGCGGCGTCGCTCAGAATGATGCCGTCGGTGGCGGTGCTGGTCTCGTCCGATACGGACATCTACATCTCTCCCGGGTTGTACGGAGACTGCTTGCCGACCATTGCAACCGGCGGGTCGGCGGATTCATTCCGGGGCCGGATGCTTGTCTTTCGGTCCTTCTTCATGCTCGCACACGGCGCGCGGAGCGGAAAACGCCTCATTGGGGAATACGACGGCCCTTCCCCGGGATTCACGTCACATCGACATGATGGCCATCGTCAAACTGACGTGAACCGGTTATGATAGATAGCGTCAAATCGACGAGAAGGTCGATGAAGGTGTCCCGCTTGACCCGCCGGAGCCGGATCCTCCGGTGCCGGCGAGCCGCAGAACAGAAAGGGTGCGTGTCGTGACCACCGCCCAGACCCAGGAGCTCGACGTACAGCCGACGCCCCTCGCCCTGCTGCTCCTCGGCCGTGAGGCCGACCCGAGGAGCGAGCGCGGCGTCGAGTGTCCCGGCGACCTTCCCTCGCCGTCCGACCCGGACCTGGTCGAGCGCGCCCGCGCCGCCAAGGAGAAGCTCGGCAACAAGGTCTTCGTGCTCGGCCACCACTACCAGCGCGACGAGGTCATCCAGTTCGCGGATGTGACCGGTGACTCGTTCAAGCTGGCCCGGGACGCGGCCGCCCGCCCGGAGGCCGAGTACATCGTGTTCTGCGGTGTGCACTTCATGGCCGAGTCCGCGGACATCCTGACGTCCGACGACCAGAAGGTCGTCCTGCCCGACCTCGCCGCCGGCTGCTCGATGGCCGACATGGCGACGGCCGAGCAGGTCGCCGAGTGCTGGGACGTGCTGACCGAGGCCGGCATAGCCGAGCAGGTCGTGCCGGTGTCGTACATGAACTCGTCCGCGGACATCAAGGCGTTCACGGGCAAGCACGGCGGCACGATCTGCACGTCGTCCAATGCGAAACGGGCTCTGGACTGGGCCTTCGAGCAGGGTGAGAAGGTCCTGTTCCTGCCGGACCAGCACCTCGGGCGCAACACCGCCGTCCGGGACATGGGCATGTCCCTGGAGGACTGCGTCGTCTACAACCCGCACAAGCCGAACGGCGGGCTGACGGCGGAGGAGCTGCGCGCCGCGAAGATGATCCTGTGGCGCGGCCACTGCTCGGTGCACGGCCGCTTCAGCCTGGACTCGGTGAACGACGTGCGCGAGCGGATCCCGGGCGTGAACGTCCTGGTCCACCCCGAGTGCAAGCACGAGGTCGTGGCCGCGGCCGACTACGTCGGGTCGACGGAGTACATCATCAAGGCCCTGGAGGCCGCCCCGGCCGGCTCCAAGTGGGCCATCGGGACCGAGCTGAACCTCGTACGGCGCCTGGCGAACCGTTTCGCGCCCGAGGGCAAGGAGATCGTCTTCCTCGACAAGACGGTCTGCTTCTGCTCGACCATGAACCGCATCGACCTCCCCCACCTGGTCTGGACCCTGGAGTCGCTGGCCGAGGGCAACCTGGTCAACCGCATCGAGGTCGACAAGGAGACGGAGGCGTTCGCGAAGCTGGCGCTGGAGCGGATGCTGGCGCTGCCGTAGCAGGGAGCGAGCGCCGAGTGCCACGTGCCGTGCGCTTGCGCTGTGCGGCATGAGGGCGGGGTCCGGACCATCTGGTCGGACCCCGCAAAAAAATTTCTGCCGGCGATGTCGAGAACCCGTGATCGGCTCCGTCCCCGTAGTGAACGCGACCAGAATGGGTCGCACAGCATCGAGGAGAGACCATCATGGCGAAGTACCTGCTGCTCAAGCACTACCGTGGCGCCCCCGACGCCGTGAACAACGTGCCGATGGACCAGTGGACGCCGGAGGAGATCTCGGCGCACGTGGGGTACATGCGCGACTTCGCGGACCGGCTGGAGAAGACCGGTGAGTTCGTCGACGGGCAGGCGCTCGCGCCCGAGGGGGCGTGGGTCCGGTACGACGGTGAGGGGCGGCCGCCGGTCACCGACGGGCCGTTCGCCGAGACCAAGGACCTCATCGCCGGCTGGATGGTGATCGACGTCGACACCTACGAGCGGGCCGTCGAGCTCGCCGGGGAGCTGTCGGCCGCACCGGGCGCGGGCGGCAAGCCGATCCACGAGTGGCTGGAGGTGCGCCCGTTCCTGGCCGCCAACCCCAGCGTCGACGAGTGCCATTGATGGACGAGGCCCTGCTGAGGAGCCTCACGCCGAGCGTGCTCACCGTCCTCGTCCGCCGCGGAGCCGACTTCGCGGCGGCCGAGGACGCCGTGCAGGACGCGCTCGTCGAGGCGCTCCGCGTCTGGCCGGCCGACCCGCCCCGGGATCCCAAGGGCTGGCTGGTCACCGTGGCCTGGCGGAAGTTCCTCGACCAGGCCCGGGCGGACAGCGCCCGGCGCCGGCGTGAGGACCGCGTCGACGAGGAGCCGGCGCCCGGGCCCGCGCCCGCCGTGGACGACACGCTCCAGCTGTACTTCCTGTGCGCCCACCCGTCGCTGACGCCGTCGTCCGCGGTGGCGCTCACGCTGCGTGCCGTCGGCGGGCTCACCACCCGGCAGATCGCCCAGGCCTATCTGGTCCCCGAGGCGACCATGGCGCAGCGCATCAGCCGGGCCAAGCGCACCGTCTCCGGCGTACGGTTCGACCAGCCCGGCGATGTCGCCACCGTGCTGCGGGTGCTCTACCTGGTCTTCAACGAGGGCTACTCCGGCGATGTCGACCTGGCCGCCGAGGCCATCCGGCTGACCCGGCAGCTCGCGGCCGCGATCGACCACCCCGAGGTGGCGGGGCTGCTCGCCCTCATGCTGCTGCACCACGCCCGGCGCGCCTCGCGGACCGCGCCCGACGGCGCTCTGGTGCCGCTCGCCGAGCAGGACCGCGGCCGGTGGGACACCGCGTCGATCGCCGAGGGAGTCGAGATCCTTCAGGCGGCCCTCGCCCGGGACCGGCTGGGCGAGTTCCAGGCCCAGGCCGCCATCGCGGCCCTGCACGCCGACGCGCGCACCGCCGAGGAGACCGACTGGGTGCAGATCGTCGAGTGGTACGACGAGCTCGCGCGCCTCACCGACAGCCCGGTCGTGCGGCTCAACCGGGCGGTGGCCGTGGGCGAGGCCGACGGACCGCGCGCCGGGCTGGCCGCGCTCGCGGCGCTGGACGACTCGTTGCCCCGGCATGCCGCGGTGGCGGCGTACCTCCACGAACGCGACGGCGATCTGGCGACGGCGGCCCGGCTGTACTCCGAGGCGGCCGAGAAGGCGTCCAACCTCGCCGAGCGGGACTACCTGACCCGGCAGGCCGCCCGGCTCAACGCGCGCACGCGTGACTGACGTACCCGGACCGGGAACGGCTCAGGGAACGGCTCAGCCCGCCCCAGGACTGCTCCTGGGGCGGGCTGCCTTCTGCTCGGCGGGGCCGCGCGGTCGGACCGGAGGTCAGACCCCGGCCGGCTCCGGCTCGTCCGAAGCCGAGCCCGAATCCGAGCCGGAATCAGAACCCGTTCCCGAGGCCGACTCCGACGTCGGCTCGTCCGGGACGCCCGCCTTCTTCGCCCGCTTCGCCGCCCGCTTCTTCGCCCGGCGCTCCTTGCGGAGCTCCACCATCGCGTACAGCGTCGGGACGAGGAGCAGGGTCAGCAGGGTCGAGGTGATCAGACCGCCGATGACGACCACGGCCAGCGGCTGGGCGATGAAGCCGCCCTCGCCGGTGACGCCCAGGGCCATGGGCAGCAGCGCGAAGATCGTCGCCAGCGCGGTCATCAGGATGGGCCGCAGCCGGTGCCGGCCGCCCTCGATCACGGCCTCCACGACGCCGTAGCCCTGCCGCCGGTACTGGTTGATCAGGTCGATCAGGACGATCGCGTTGGTCACCACGATGCCGATCAGCATCAGCATGCCGATCATCGCGGGGACGCCCATCGGGGTGCCGGTCGCCACCAGGAGGCCGATCGCGCCGGTCGCCGCGAACGGGATCGACACGAGCAGGATCAGCGGCTGGACCAGCGAGCGGAACGTCGCCACCAGCAGCATGAACACGATCGCGATGGCCGCCAGCATCGCCAGGCCCAGGTTGGCGAACGCCTCGTCCTGGTCCTCGGAGACACCGCCGATCGAGGCCGTCGCGCCCGCCGGGAGCGTCAGCTCGTTGATCTTGGCCTGGAGGTCGGTGCTGACCGCGCCGGTGTTGTCACCGGTCGGCTTCGCCGAGATGGTAGCGGCGCGCTGGCCGTCGATACGGGTCATCGAGACCGGCCCGTCGACCAGCTTCACATCGGCGATGTCACCCAGCTTCACCTTGCCCAGGGACAGCTCCTGAAGCTGCTTCAGCGTCGTCGCCGGCTCGGCGGACCTGATGACGACGTCCCGCTCGGTGTCGTCGAGGGTCGCCTGGGCCGCGGTGTTGCCGCGGACCGCCTGGGCGACGGCCATGCCGAGGGTCTGGTCGTTGAAGCCGGCCGCGGCCGCCTTGTCGTTGGCCTTCACCGAGATGCGCGGCACGCTCTGCGCCAGGTCGCTGGTGACGTCCGTGACGTCGTCCAGGCCGGCCACCGCCTCGCGGACCTGCTCGGCCGCCTTGCGCAGCACGTCGGCGTCGGCCGCCTTCACGACCACGCTGAGGTCCTGGGCGCCGAAGCCGTCACCGGCCGCGATGGTGGTCGTACCGACGCCGTCGAGCTTCTTCAGGCCGGCCTCGATTCGGTCCTGCACGGCGTCGTACGACGCCGAGTCCTCCAGCATCACCTGGTACGACGCCTGGTTGGTGTCGGTGCCGCCGCCGAAGGCGGCCATGAAGCCGGACGAGCCGATCGTGACCTGGTAGTCCTTCACGCCCTCGGTGCCGGCGAGCAGCTTCTCGACCTTGGTCGCCTGCTCGTCGGTCGCCGCCAGGCTGGTGCCCGGCTTCAACTCCTGCTTGACGGTGAGGACTTCCTGCTCGCCCTGGTCGAAGAAGTTCGTCTTCAGCAGCGGCGCCATGCCGAACGTGCCGAAGAGGACGACGATCGCGAGCAGCACGCTGGTGAGGCGGCGCCGGGTCGCGAACCGCAGGACGGGGACGTAGAGACGCTGGAGCCTGCTCCGCGCCTCCTTCTCCTCGGCCTTGCGGCGGGCCTCGTCGGCGTCCGCCGGGGTGCCCTTCGGGGCGCGCAGGAACCAGTACGACAGCACCGGGACGACCGTCAGCGAGACCAGCAGCGACGCCAGCAGGGCCGCCGTCACCGTCAGGCTGAACGAACCGAACAGCTCGCCCACCATGCCGCCGGTCAGGCCGATCGGCAGGAAGACGGCGACCGTGGTGAGGGTGGAGGAGGTGACCGCCCCGGCGACCTCGCGGACCGCCTTGAGGATGGCCTCCTCGCGCTCCTCGCCGTAGCCGAGGTGCCGTTTGATGTTCTCCAGGACCACGATCGAGTCGTCGACGACGCGGCCGATGGCGATGGTCAGCGCGCCGAGCGTCAGCATGTTCAGGGAGAGGTCCCTGGTCCACAGCACGATCAGGGCCAGGACGACCGACAGCGGGATGGACACCGCGGTGACCAGCGTCGAGCGGATCGACGCCAGGAAGACCAGGATGATCAGGACCGCGAAGAGCAGGCCGAGGGCGCCTTCCGTGGTCAGTCCGTCGATGGACTTCTTGACCGCCGGGCCCTGGTCGCTGACGACCGTGACCGTGGCGCCCGTACCGAGGTCGCCGCGCATCTCGGGCAGCTTGTCCTGCACCGCGTCCGAGATGGCGACCGCGCTGCCGTCGCGGTCCATGGTGACCGCCACCGCGAGGGACGGCTTGCCGTTGGTGCGTGTGAGGGAGTCGGCCGCGGCCTGCTCCTGCTCGACGGCGGCGACGGAACCGAGGCGCACCGGCTTGTTCTCGGCACCGGAGGCCGCGGCGCCCTGGCCGGTGACCATGAGGTCCTCGATCTGCTGGATCGAGGTGAAGCCGCCGCCGACCTGGACGGTGCGGTTGTCGCCGCCCTCGTCGAAGGAGCCGGCCGGGACGGTGGCACCGCCGGCCTGGAGGGCCTGGGAGAGGTCCGCCGAGGTCAGGCCGGCCTTCGCGAGCTTCGCGTCGTTCGGGGTCACGGTGACCTGGAGGTCGCGTACGCCGTCGACGGTGACCTGGCCGACGCCGTCGATCTCCTTCAGGTCCGGCACCAGGGTCCGGTCGAGCTGGTCGGCCAGGGACTGCTGGTCCTGGTCGGAGGTGACCGAGAGGACGACGGTCGGGATGTCGTCCGTGGAACCGGCGATGACCTGCGGGTCGACGTCGTCCGGGAGCTGGACGCGGGCGCGGTTGACGGCCTGCTGGACGTCGGCGACCAGCTGCTGGGTGTCGGGGCCGTAGTCGAAGGACGCCATGATCACGGCGTTGCCCTCGCTCGCCGTGGAGGTGACGCCGGTGATGCCGTCGACGGCTTCGAGACTGTCCTCGATCGGCTCGACGACCTGCTTCTCGACCACGTCCGGCGCGGCGCCCTGGTACGGCGCGAGCACGGACACCATGGGCAGTTCGATGGAGGGCAGCAGCTGCTGCTTGAGCTGGGGTATCGCAATCGCTCCGAAGGCGATGGCGATGATCGACATCAGGCCTATCAGGGCACGTTGGGCGAGGCTGAATCTCGACAGCCAGGACATGGGTTCAGGGTCTCTCTTCTGTGAGCGGCAGAAGTGGGCAGCGGACGTGGCAGGAGCGTCTTGGCGCACAAGTGAGCGCCCGCCCTTACACCCTGAGCCATCGGGGAGCCCGGTTTCGTAGACCCCAGGTCCATTTCCTTATACGGCGCCTACTCCCGGCGCAGTATGCGAGCTGGAGTTCACTCCACCCTTGGACGTACCAGCCCCGACTCGTACGCGATCACCACGAGCTGGGCCCGGTCGCGGGCGCCCAGCTTGGACATGGCCCGGTTGACGTGCGTCTTCACGGTCAGCGGGCTGACTTCCAGCCGCTCGGCGATCTCGTCGTTGGAGTGCCCGCCGGCGACCTGGACCAGGACCTCGCGCTCCCGGCCGGTGAGTGCGTCGAGCCGCTCGGCTCGGGCCGGGTCGCGGTCGTCGCCCGCGCCGTCGCCCTGGGCGAGGAAGCGGGCGATCAGGCCCTTGGTGGCGGCCGGGGAGAGCAGCGCCTCGCCTCCGGACGCGACGCGGATGGCGCTGAGCAGCTCCTCGGGCTCGGAGCCCTTGCCGAGGAAGCCGGAGGCGCCGGCGCGCAGCGACTGCACGACGTAGTCGTCGACCTCGAAGGTGGTCAGGATGACGACCCGGACATGGGCCAGGGCCGGATCGGCGCTGATCATGCGGGTGGCGGCGAGGCCGTCGGTGCCGGGCATCCGGATGTCCATCAGGACGACGTCCGCCCGCTTCTCCCTGGCCAGCCGCACCGCCTCCGCGCCGTCGGAGGCCTCGCCGACGACCTCCATGTCGGGCTCGGAGTCGACCAGCACGCGGAACGCGCTGCGGAGCAGGGCCTGGTCGTCGGCGAGCAGGACGCGGATGGTCATGGCGGGTCCTCGGCGGGGCTGGGGGTGGACGGCTTCGCGTTACGACAACTTCCGCGGAGTGCGCTTGAGTTCCGCGGGGGCGTCATATCGCGGTCATCCGGTGTCTTCCGCGGCGCGGGTGCGGCTCTTGACGGGCAGAATCGCATGGACACGGAAGCCGCCTCCGTAGCGGGGGCCGGTGGTGAGGGTGCCGCGCAGGGCGGTGACGCGCTCGCGCATGCCGAGCAGCCCGTGGCCGCCGCCCTCGACGGTCTCGTCGTCGCCGGCGCCGTCGTCGAGGACGGTGATCTCGATGTTCGGGCCCACCCGGACGACGCTGACCTCGGCCTTCGCCTCCGGGCCCGCGTGCTTCTGCACATTGGTGAGGGCTTCCTGGATGACCCGGTAGGCGGCCAGGTCGACGGCGGCGGGAAGCGTGGTGTCCTGGTCGGCGCGGGCGATCTCCACCTGGAGGCCCGCGCTGCGGAAGGTGCCGGCGAGTTCGTCGAGGCGGTCGAGGCCGGGGGCGGGTTCGGTGGGGGCCTCGGGGTCGCCGGACTGCCGGAGCAGGCCGACCGTGGCGCGGAGCTCGTTGAGCGCGGAGCGGCTGGCTTCGCGTACGTGGGCCAGGGCCTCCTTGGCCTGGTCGGGCCGCTTGTCCATGACGTGGGAGGCGACGCCGGCCTGGACGTTGACGAGGGCGATGTGGTGGGCGACGACGTCGTGCAGGTCCCGGGCGATCCGCAGCCGCTCCTCGGCGACACGGCGGCGGGCCTCCTCCTCACGGGTGCGTTCCGCGCGTTCGGCGCGTTCGCGGATGGCGGCGACGAAGGCGCGGCGGCTGCGGACCGCGTCGCCCGCGGTGGCGCCGATGCCGGTCCAGGCGAAGATGGCGAGGTTCTCCTGGGCGTACCAGGGCAGGGGGCCGGCGAGCATGGCGGAGCCGGTCAGCACGGTCATGGTGAGCAGGCCGACGCGCCAGGTGGTGGGGCGGTCGGTGGTCGAGGCGACGGTGTAGAGGGCGATGACCGCGGACATGGCGACGGGGGCGCGGGGGTCGCCGGTGACGGACTCGACGACGGAGGCGGTGCCGGTGAGGGCCAGGACCGTCATGGGGGCGCGGCGGCGGAAGACCAGGGCCGCGGCGCCGAGGGTGATGAGCAGGAGGCTGAGCGCGTCCGGGGTGCGCAGGGCCCAGGTGACCTCGTTCTTCCCGTGCGGGTCCACGAAGGAGCCGGCGACCATGCAGGCCAGGACGGCGACGGCGAGCGCCGCGTCCAGGGCCATGGGGTGCGCCTCGAGGTGGCGCCGGAGGCGGTTCCCTGCGGGGCTTTGGGCGGGGGACAACTGGATGTTCCTTGTGTTTTGTGTGCCGGGCGTTCCCGTACGCGTCGCCTGGGGGCTGCCGCCCCCAGACCCCCGGTGGTCGTTGTACGGCTGCCGGCCGGTGGGGGCTGGTCGCGCAGTTCCCCGCGCCCCTTTGGGGGCTGCCGCCCCCAGACCCCCGCTCCGGTCAACCCGGGATCAGGCCGTCGTCGCTCAGCAGTTCCCGGACCTCCTCCAGCGTCGCGTCCGGCGACGGCAGGATCAGTTCCGAGGGTTCCAGGGAGTCGTCGGGCAGGGGGGCGCCCAGTTCCCTGACCTTGGAGAGGAGGGCGGTGAGGGTGCGGCGGAAGCCGGGGCCGTCGCCGTTCTCCATTTCCGTCAGGAGCTCGTCGTCGAGCTTGTTCAGCTCGGGCAGGTGACTGTCGGACAGCTTCACCTGCCCCTCGCCCATGATCCGGACGATCATGTCGCCCATCTCGCCTCCTCGGCGTGGGCCCCGGCCGTCGGCTACTGCTTGTCGAAGCGCGGGGTGTCCTGCGGCTGCTGCTGGGACTGCGACTGGCCGTTGCCGCCCTCGATGGCCTGCTGGGAGCTGGAAGAACCGCCCGCCAGCTCGGCCTTCATGCGCTGCAGTTCCAGCTCTACATCCGTACCACCGGAGAGCCGGTCCAGCTCGGCCTGGATGTCGTCCTTGTGCATACCGGACTGGTCGTCCAGGGCGCCCGAGGCGAGGAGCTCGTCGATGGCGCCGGCCCTGGCCTGGAGCTGGGCCGTCTTGTCCTCGGCGCGCTGGATCGCCAGGCCGACGTCGCCCATCTCCTCCGAGATGCCGGAGAAGGCCTCGCCGATCCGGGTCTGGGCCTGGGCCGCGGTGTACGTGGCCTTGATCGTCTCCTTCTTGGTGCGGAAGGCGTCGACCTTCGCCTGGAGGCGCTGGGCCGCCAGGGTGAGCTTCTCCTCCTCGCCCTGGAGGGTCGCGTGCTGGGTCTCCAGGTCGGTCACCTGCTGCTGGAGGGCGGCGCGGCGCGACAGCGCCTCGCGGGCCAGGTCCTCACGGCCGAGCGCGAGCGCCTTGCGGCCCTGGTCCTCCAGCTTCGACGACTGCTGCTGGAGTTGGTTGAGCTGGAGTTCCAGGCGCTTGCGCGAGGTGGCCACGTCGGCGACGCCACGGCGGACCTTCTGGAGCAGTTCCAGCTGCTTCTGGTACGAGTAATCGAGGGTCTCGCGCGGGTCCTCGGCCCGGTCAAGGGCCTTGTTCGCCTTCGCGCGGAAGATCATCCCCATACGCTTCATGACACCGCTCATGGGCTTCGCGCGCCCCCTTCTGACGTCCAGCTCCAGCTCTGCGACAGAACCCACAGTACGGGCCCTGCATCCATTGACGCACTGTTCGGGGACGGATGCGCTCATCCCCAAGGACGACTGCTGACGCTCACGCTCCGGCGTAAGGAGTAGGTGACTCCCGGACCGTCTGCAACGTCCCCTCTGTCCCCCTACGACGACTGGTGTTGCCGGATCGTTCCCCATGGGGCTGGGGTCCAACCCCTGGCACCCCGTACCCTTGGGTTTTGTGTTCCGTAGCCGTGCCAAGGAAGAGAAGGCCCAGGACGCCGACAAGGCGCCGGTGACCGACTCCACTCAGACCCGCCACCCCGAGGCCCCGAAGGGCCGCCCCACGCCCAAGCGCAGTGAGGCCCAGACCCAGCGCCGCAGCGTCGCCAACACGCCGACGTCGCGCAAGGAGGCCGCCAAGCGGCAGCGCGACGAGCGCCGGGCCGCGCTGGAGAAGCAGCGCCAGGCGCTGGCCGGGGGCGACGAGCGGTATCTGCCGGCCCGTGACAAGGGTCCGGTCCGCAAGTTCGCGCGTGACTTCATCGACTCGCGCTTCAACATCGCGGAGTTCTTCCTCCCGATGGCCGTGGTCATCCTTGTGCTGAGCATGGTGCAAGTACCGGCGCTGCAGAACATCGCGCTGCTGCTGTGGCTGGTCGTGATCGTGCTGATCGTGCTCGACTCGGTCGTCACGGGCGTCCGGCTGAAGAAGCGGCTCACCGAGCGCTTCCCGGACACCAACCGGCGTGGCGCGGTCGCCTACGCGCTGATGCGCTCCCTCCAGATGCGCCGGCTCCGGCTGCCGAAGCCTCAGGTCAAGCGCGGAGAGCGGCCCTGAGCGCTACCGCTTTTTCCGGGGGTGCGGCCGACGCCTGGCTCAGCAAACTGGGCGGGCTGCGTGATGTCGTACGGCAGGAGCTGGTGGGCCGGCAGCTCGACGAGCAGATAGCCGGACGGTTCCCGGTCGGGCAGCGGCTGCGGGTGCTCGACGTGGGGATGGGCCAGGGCACTCAGGCGCTGCGGCTGGCCCGGGCCGGGCATCAGGTGACCGGCGTCGAGCAGGACCCGAAGATGATCGCGACGGCCCGTGAGGAGCTCGCCGGTGAGCCTGAGGGCATCCGGGAGCGGGTGCGTATCGTCCAGGGCGACGGGCGCGACACCGGCGTCCACTTTCTGCCGGGCAGCTTCGACGTCGTGCTGTGCCACGGCGTGCTGATGTACATCGCGGAGCCCGACCCGCTGCTGGCCGGGCTGGCCCGGATGCTCGCCCCGGGCGGGCTGCTGTCGCTGCTGGTGCGCAACGGCGACGCCCTGGCCATGCGGCCGGGGCTGGCCGGGGACTGGGCGGGGACGCTGGCCGCCTTCGACACGACCGCGCACCTCCCCCATTCTCGAACAGACTCGAACGGGGGGACCCCCACCCGGCTGGGGCTCGACGTACGGGCCGACCGGCTGGCCGACCTGACGGCGACGCTCGCGGGGATCGCGGCGCCGCTGCACGCCTGGTACGGGGTGCGGGTGTTCACCGACACGGCGGCCGACGGGGCGGAGATCCCGGCGGACGTGGAGGCGTTGCTGGCGGTCGAGGAGCGGGCCGGGAAGACGGATCCGTATCGCGGTGTGGCGGCCCTGCTGCATCTGTGCGGGGTGCGCGGCTGATCCCGTTCACCGCCCGTTCGATCCCGTTCGGGCGAGCAGGACGCGCCGCGCACCTGACCCGCGGTGAGACTCGGGGCATGGATGCTCGCCGTTTGCGTGCCCGGCGCCCGGCCGTCGCGGTCGCCGTCCTCGTCTGCTGTCTCGGCCTGCTCGCCGCCTGTTCCGGCTCCTCGGGCACCCGTGAGAACGAGGAGTCGACGCGGCAGGCGGCCGTACCCAAGGCGGTCGGCGCGGTCGACGACCTCCAGGACGGCTATCTGAAGGTGATCGAGGACGTCCTGCCGTCGGTCGTGCAGATCCAGGCCAGGAACGACCTGGGGTCCGGCGTGGTCTACGACGGCCAGGGGCACATCGTCACCAACGCGCATGTCGTCGGGGACGAGCAGACGTTCCGGGTGACGACCGCCAACAGCGAGGACGAGTTCACCGCGCGGCTCGTCTCCTCGTACCCGGAGCAGGACCTGGCCGTCATCAAGCTGGAGGACGCGCCGGGCGGACTGAAGGCGGCGAGGTTCGGGGACTCCTCGCAGGTGGAGGTCGGGCAGATCGTGCTGGCCATGGGCTCGCCGCTCGGGCTGTCGTCCAGTGTCACGCAGGGCATCGTCTCGGCGACCGGACGGACCGTCACCGAGGGCGGCGGCAACGGGGGTACGGGCGCGACGATCGCCAACATGGTGCAGACGTCGGCCGCCATCAACCCCGGCAACAGCGGTGGCGCCCTGGTGAACCTCGACAGCCGGGTCATCGGCATCCCGACCCTGGCCGCCGTCGACCCCGGCCTCGGGGAGGGCGCGGCGCCCGGCATCGGGTTCGCGATCCCGGCGTCGACGGTGAAGTCGATCGCCGACCAGATCATCAAGGACGGCAGGGTCACCGACTCGGGCCGCGCGGCGCTCGGCATCACCGGCCGCACGGTCGTGAACGACGACTACCGGGCGGCGGGCGTGGCCGTCGTCGAGGTGCTGGCGGGCGGGGCGGCCGACCGGGCCGGGCTGCGGCGCGGGGACATCATCACCCGGCTGGGGGACGAGGACATCACCACCATCACGTCCCTGGCCGAGGCGCTGGCGGCCGACAAGCCGGGCGAGCGGACGACGGTGACGTACACCCGTAACGGCAGTGAGAAGACGGTGGATGTGACGCTGGGTGAGCAGTGACGTGGTGAGCGAGGGTGCGGTGAGCGGTGATGCGGTGAGCGGTCGTGCGGTGGGCGGGAGAGCGGGGCGAGGGCGTACGGCCGCCCTCGCCCCGTCGGCTCATGCCTCGGCGTGCAGGCTCATCGGGCCGTAGATCTCGCTGGCGTCCTCGAACAGCCGCACCTGGTCCGCGCCGCCCTCCTGAAGCGCCTTCCAGTGCTCCCCGATCCATGACTCGGCGTCCCCCTGGGTGGTGAACTCCTCGGGCTGCACCGCGGGCTGGACCTCCGCCCCGTCGGCCTTCTCGAACCGCCACGTCCATGCCGCCATGTACGCCTCCAAGGTGTCAGCACGTGCAGACTGCGAGCCGGATCAAGGTCCAGCTCCTGCCCAGAGCGTATGCGCTCCGCTGGGTGCGCCGTTAACAGAGCGCGGGTTCGGTTCGTGTGCTCCTGCGAGTCCGTAGGGATCGTCGCGCCCACGCGGCGGTAGCCGCACATCGAATACAGCGCCGCGCCCCTGCGGCCGCCTCGGGCGCGCAAGATCAGTAGCGACCGGCGAAAATCAGTCTGTGGAACTCACTCTTCTCGGCACCGGTGCCCCCGCGGGACTCCCCCGCCCCGACTGTCCGTGCGCGGCGTGTGCGAGCGCGCTCGGTGACGATGCGCGGGCGGCGACCGCGCTGCTCGTGGACGGGGCGCTGCTGCTCGACATGACGCCCGGGGCGGCGTTCGCGGCGGCCCGGGCCGGGCGTTCGCTGGGGAACGTACGACAGGTGCTGCTGTCGCATCCGCACGACGGGCCCGCCGTCGAGGTGCCGGCCGGGGTGCCGCAGCCCGGGCGGGTGCCGGACGGGCGGGAGTTGGCGCTGCTGACGGGGCATCGGGTGCGGGCGGTGGCGATGGACTCGCCCGGCACGGGGTACGCGGTGACCGGGCCGGACGGGCAGCGGCTGCTGTATCTGCCGCCGGGTGGTGCGCCGGCCGGGCTGGAGAACGGGTCCGTCGGGATGTACGACATGGTGGTCGCCGATGTCGTGGGGCGGCCGGACGCGCTGGCCAAGCTGCGGGCGGTGGGGGCGCTCGGGCCTACGACGGATGTCGTCGCCGTACATCTCGATCATGACGCTCCGCCCGGTGCCGAGCTGCGGCGGCGGCTGGCCGCCGCGGGGGCGCGGGCGGTGCCGGACGGGACGACGCTGGTGGTGGGGGCGTACGAGGACGTGCCGGACGTGCCGCGCCGGACCCTGGTGCTGGGCGGTGCCCGGTCGGGGAAGTCGGTGGAGGCGGAGCGGCGGCTGGAGGCGTTTCCTGACGTGCTGTACGTGGCGACCGGGGGGACGCGGGGCGGGCCGCGGACCTGGCGAGGGTGGCCGAGTGGGCGTGCGTGGTCCTCGGCGTCCTGGGCTCCAGCCTCTT
>NZ_JAKEIP010000159.1 GCF_021474425.1 Streptomyces muensis
CACCAACCCCCACATCCCAGACACCGCCCACTCAGCCGCCCCCAACCGGCGCCAACCGAGCGGAGCTCTTACGCTCGGGTCATGTCAGAGGTGTACGCCACCCGCCGATCCCGGCTGAGGGACCGCTGCCAAGCCAGCGGCAGCGCCACCGCGCTGATCTCCCGCCCCGCCAACGTCCGCTACCTCGCGGGCGCCGCCCCGCAGGGCTCCGTGCTGCTCCTCGGCAAGACCGAAGACCTGCTCGTGTGCGCCGGCCCGCTCGACGACCGCCCCACCGAGGGCCGCCCCGTCGAGGCACTGCGGATCCACGCCCTCCCCGGCCCCGGAGGCGACCCCGCCGTAGCCGCCGCCGACCTCGCCGCAGCGCAGGGCGGGGTCTGTCTCGCCGTGGAGGAACACCACCTCACCGTGGCCCGGCACCGAGCCATCCGCTCGGTCGTGCCGCGACTGCGCCTCGCCGACCTCGGCGGCGCGGTCGAGCAGCTCCGGGTCGTCAAGGACGAGGAGGAGATCTCCTGCCTCAGGATCGGCGCGGAGATCGCCGACCAGGCCCTCGGGGAACTCCTCGAATCCATCCTCGTCGGCCGCACCGAACGCCACCTCGCCCTGGAACTCGAACGACGCCTGGTCGATCACGGCGCCGACGGTCCCGCCTTCGCCACCTCGGTCGCCACCGGCCCGAACGCCGGCCGCCGTGCCCATCGCCCGACCGACCGCCGCGTGGAGGAGGGCGACTTCCTCTCCGTCTGCCTCGGGGCCACGTACCGCGGCTACCGGTGCGAGATCGGCCGTACGTTCGTGATCGGTACGTCCCCCGCCGACTGGCAGATCGAGCTGTACGACCTGGTCTTCGCCGCCCAGCGCGCCGGACGGGAGTCCCTGGCACCGGGCGCCGCCTACCGTGATGTCGACCGCGCGGCACGTCAGGTGCTGGACTCCGCGGGGTACGCGCAGGGCCTTCCGCCGCTGACGGGGCACGGTGTGGGACTCGAAATCGACGAGGACCCGCAGTTGGCCCCCGCGGCCATGGGTAAACTGGACGCTTGCGTGCCGGTCACCGTCGAACCGGGGGTCCACCTCCCGGGCCGGGGCGGCGTCCGGATCGATGACACGCTCGTCGTCCGCCCCGAGGCGGACGGCGGACCCGAGCTACTCACCATCACGACCAAGGAGCTGCTCGCCCTTTAGACAGGAGCGTGCGCCGGGGTCGTCCACGTCAGTCCAGGAGATTCCGCAACCGTGGCTTCCACGAACGACCTCAAGAACGGCATGGTGCTCAAGCTCGAAGGCGGCCAGCTCTGGTCCGTCGTCGAGTTCCAGCACGTCAAGCCCGGCAAGGGCCCGGCCTTCGTGCGCACCAAGCTCAAGAACGTGCTGTCCGGGAAGGTCGTCGACAAGACCTTCAACGCCGGCGTGAAGGTCGAGACGGCCACCGTCGACAAGCGCGACATGCAGTTCTCCTACATGGACGGCGAGTACTTCGTCTTCATGGACATGGAGACCTACGACCAGCTCATGGTCGACCGCAAGGCCGTCGGCGACGCCGCCAACTTCCTGATCGAGGGCTTCACCGCCACCGTCGCGCAGCACGAGGGCGAGGTGCTCTTCGTCGAGCTGCCGGCCGCCGTCGAGCTCGTCATCCAGGAGACCGAGCCGGGCGTCCAGGGCGACCGCTCCACCGGTGGCACCAAGCCCGCCACCCTGGAGACCGGTCACCAGATCCAGGTCCCGCTCTTCATCACCACCGGTGAGAAGATCAAGGTCGACACCCGCACCAGCGACTACCTCGGCCGGGTGAACAGCTAACCGTGGCTGCCCGCAACACGGCCCGCAAGCGCGCCTTCCAGATCCTCTTCGAGGGCGACCAGCGCGGCGTCGACGTCCTGACGGTCCTCGCGGACTGGGTCCGGCTGTCCCGGACCGACACCCGGCAGCCGCCGGTGAGCGAGTACACGATGCAGCTGGTCGAGGGCTACGCGGCGCACGCCAAGCGGATCGACGAGCTGATCGCCCAGTACTCGGTCGGCTGGACGCTCGACCGGATGCCGGTCGTGGACCGCAACATCCTGCGCCTCGGCGCGCATGAGCTGATCTGGGTCGACGAGACCCCGGACGCGGTCGTGCTGGACGAGATGGTGCAGCTGGCGAAGGAGTTCTCCACGGACGAGTCGCCCTCGTTCGTCAACGGACTGCTCGGCCGGCTCAAGGACCTGAAGCCTTCGCTGCGCCGGGACGAGGCATAGCGGTTCCGACGAGGCACAGAGGTTTCGAAGAATGCCGGAGAGCCCGCAGCATCCCCGCTGCGGGCTCTCCGGCATTCCGGTACCTCTAGACCTCCCTCAGGCCCACAGAACGCCGCCGGGGTGGCCGGAACCGTATAGTTCCGGCCACCCCGGCGGCACGTTTCTGCTGAAGGGCCTCAAGCCCTGGGAAGGGCTCAGCCCTCCTCGGCGTGGGAGACCGCGCGCCGCGCGTCCGCGTCCAGCACACCCCAGCTGATCAGCTGCTCGGTGAGGACCGACGGCGACTGGTCGTAGATGACGGCGAGTGTGCGCAGGTCGTCCTGGCGGATCGAGAGCACCTTGCCGTTGTAGTCACCGCGCTGCGACTGGATCGTCGCGGCGTACCGCTGCAGCGGGCCCGCCTTCTCGGCCGGGACGTGGGCCAGTCGCTCCAGGTCCAGGACCAGCTTCGGCGGCGGCTCCGCGGCGCCGCCGGGCGTGGTGCCCGGAAGCAGCTCCTGCACCGGAACGCCGTAGAAATCCGCCAACTCGGCGAGGCGCTGCACGGTCACGGCGCGGTCGCCGCGCTCGTACGAACCGACCACGACGGCCTTCCAGCGTCCCTGGGACTTCTCCTCGACACCGTGAAGAGAAAGGCCCTGCTGGGTGCGGATGGCCCGGAGCTTGGCCCCGAGCTGTTTGGCGTATTCGCTGGACATATAGCTCCCCGGCACTGGGTCGACGCGACTGGCTTGGGTTCCATGCCGCGCGGTTGGTAACTCACTGTGAGGTTACGCAGCGTTACTCTGGCGCGTCAAGCCGAATGGTCCACACCGACTCTTCCGTGCTATCGGTGGCCGATTAGGCCAACCGGGTGAATGAGGGCGGGTCGCCGGCCTGCTACGGTGGATGGCGCAAACCAGACGTCCTTTAAGGTCCGTCCCGTGAGGCGGAGAAGGAGGTCCCTTTCGTATGGACAGCCAGCAGGACACGCAAGCGTCCGACGCCCGGCCCGTTCTCGAAGGCCCTGACATCGCGCGGGTGTTGACCCGCATCGCGCACGAGATCGTCGAACGCGCCAAGGGCGCCGACGACGTGGTGCTCCTCGGCATTCCCACCCGCGGCGTCTTCCTCGCCCAGCGGCTCGCCGCCAAGCTCGAGCAGATCACCGAGCGCAAGATCCCGGTCGGCTCGCTCGACATCACCATGTACCGCGACGACCTGCGCATGCACCCGCCGCGTGCGCTGGCCCGCACCGAGATCCCCGGTGACGGCATCGACGGCCGCCTCGTCGTCCTCGTCGACGACGTGCTCTTCTCCGGCCGCACCATCCGCGCCGCCCTCGACGCCCTGAACGACATCGGCCGTCCGCGCGCGGTCCAGCTCGCGGTCCTCGTCGACCGGGGCCACCGCGAACTGCCCATCCGCGCCGACTATGTCGGCAAGAACCTCCCCACGTCGTTGCGGGAGACGGTCAAGGTCCAGCTCGCCGAGGAGGACGGTCGCGACACCGTGCTGCTCGGCGCCAAGCAGACCTCCCAGTAGCGCCCACGGCGTACGGCAGCTGCCGTACGCCCGCTCAGCGCGCCCTCGCGCGCGCCCGTCTGCCCCAAATCTCCCGTTCTCCCGAATGAACTGCCTTACGGAGCCTGACAGATGCAGCGTCATCTCATCTCGGCCGCCGACCTCACCCGCGACGACGCCGTCCTGATCCTCGACACCGCCGAGGAGATGGCCCGGGTCGCCGACCGGCCGATCAAGAAGCTGCCGACCCTGCGCGGCCGCACCGTCGTGAACCTCTTCTTCGAGGACTCCACGCGCACGCGTATCTCCTTCGAGGCCGCCGAGAAGCGGCTGTCCGCCGACGTCATCAACTTCACCGCCAAGGGGTCGAGCGTCTCCAAGGGCGAGTCCCTGAAGGACACCGCCCAGACCCTGGAGGCCATGGGCGTAGACGCCGTCGTCATCCGGCACGGCGCCTCCGGAGCGCCGTACCGCCTCGCCAACTCCGGCTGGATCGACGCCGCCGTCATCAACGCCGGCGACGGCACCCACCAGCACCCCACCCAGGCCCTGCTGGACGCCTTCACCATGCGGCGCCGGCTCGTGGGGCGGGACGCCGGGATCGGCCAGGACCTCGCCGGCCGGCGCATCACGATCGTCGGCGACGTCCTGCACAGCCGGGTCGCCCGCTCCAACGTCGACCTGCTGCACACCCTCGGCGCCGAGGTCACCCTCGTCGCCCCGCCCACCCTGGTGCCGGTCGGCGTCGAGACCTGGCCGTGCGAGGTGTCGTACGACCTCGACAGCACCCTGGCGAAGACCGACGCGGTGATGATGCTGCGCGTGCAGCGCGAGCGTATGAACGCCGCGTTCTTCCCGACCGAGCGCGAGTACTCCCGGCGCTACGGCCTCGACGGCGACCGCATGGCGCGGATGCCCGAGCACGCCATCGTGATGCACCCCGGCCCGATGGTGCGCGGCATGGAGATCACCGCCGAGGTCGCCGACTCCGAGCGCTGCACCGTCGTCGAGCAGGTCGCAAACGGAGTGTCCATCCGGATGGCCGTTCTGTACCTGCTGCTCGGCGGCAACGAACCCGCTCTCACCCACGCCCGTACCACCGAGGAGAAGTAAGACAGATGAGCAAGATCCTGATCCGTGGTGCGAAGGTGCTCGGCGGCGAGCCGCAGGACGTGCTGATCGACGGCCAGACGATCGCCGAGGTCGGTGTCGGGCTGAGCGCCGAGGGCGCCGAGGTCGTCGAGGCCGACGGCAAGGTGCTCCTGCCGGGCCTCGTCGACCTGCACACCCACCTGCGCGAGCCGGGCCGCGAGGACTCCGAGACCGTGCTGACCGGCACGCGCGCGGCTGCCTCCGGCGGTTACACGGCCGTGTTCGCCATGGCCAACACCTTCCCGGTCGCCGACACGGCCGGCGTCGTCGAGCAGGTCTACCGGCTCGGCCAGGAGCACGGTTACTGCGATGTGCAGCCCATCGGCGCCGTCACCGTCGGCCTGGAGGGCAAGAAGCTCGCCGAGCTGGGCGCCATGCACGAGTCGGCGGCAGGCGTCACCGTCTTCTCCGACGACGGCAAGTGCGTCGACGACGCCGTGATCATGCGCCGGGCGCTGGAGTACGTGAAGGCCTTCGGCGGCGTCGTCGCCCAGCACGCGCAGGAGCCGCGGCTGACCGAGGGCGCCCAGATGAACGAGGGCATCGTCTCCGCCGAGCTCGGTCTCGGGGGCTGGCCGGCGGTGGCCGAGGAATCGATCATCGCCCGGGATGTCCTGCTCGCCGAGCACGTCGGCTCTCGCGTGCACATCTGCCACCTCTCGACCGCGGGCTCGGTGGAGATCGTGCGCTGGGCCAAGTCCCGCGGCATCGACGTCACCGCCGAGGTCACCCCGCACCACCTGCTCCTGACCGACGAGCTGGTGCGCACCTACAACCCGGTCTACAAGGTCAACCCGCCGCTGCGCACCGAGCGGGACGTGCTGGCCCTGCGCGAGGCCCTCGCCGACGGCACCATCGACATCGTCGCCACCGACCACGCCCCGCACCCGCACGAGGACAAGGACTGCGAGTGGGCCGCGGCCGCCATGGGGATGGTGGGCCTGGAGACCGCGTTGTCAGTGGTGCAGGAGACCATGGTGGACACCGGGCTCCTCACCTGGGCCGGGGTCGCCGAGCGCATGTCCTTCAAGCCCGCCGAGATCGGGCAGGCCAAGGGGCACGGACGGCCCGTCTCGGCTGGTGAGCCCGCCAACCTCACGCTCGTCGACACGGAATACCGTGGGTCCGTGGACCCCGAGGGCTTCGCCTCGCGCAGCCGCAACACTCCGTACGAGGGGCGTGAGCTGCCGGGCCGTGTGACGCACACGTGGCTCCGGGGCAAGGCCACGCTCGTCGACGGGAAGCTCACGTGACACCTGCAACACTGCTCGCAGCCGGCAGCGGACTCGCGGCCGAACAGAAGTCGGCCGAGGTGACGGACTGGGCCGCCCGCGTCGGCTGGGTCGTCGGACTCGCCCTCTTCGTCGCGCTCGTCTACTGGCTGATGCGCGAGGGCTGGAAGTGGCGCGGCACGCTCCAGGGCGACCTGCCCGAGCTGCCCAGCGCGCCGGACGACCCCGGCCCGGCCAGACTGAGCATGAGCGGCCGCTACCACGGCTCGACCACGGCAGGTCAGTGGCTGGACCGCATCGTGGCGCACGGCCTCGGCACCCGCAGCCGGGTCGAGCTCACCCTGACGGACGCGGGACTGGACGTCGTACGCCCCGGCGCGACCGACTTCTTCGTCCCGGCCGACCGGCTCCGCGAGGCCCGGCTCGACAAGGGCATCGCGGGCAAGGTCCTGACCGAGGGCGGTCTGCTCGTGGTGACCTGGGCGCACGGCGAGCGGCTGATCGACTCAGGGTTCCGCTCGGACCACGCGGCGGAGCACAACGAGTGGGTCGACGTCATTAACTCCATGATCAACAACTCGGTGATCCACACCGACAGCACGGAAGGCGCCGAACGATGACGACCTCCACAAGGGGAGCCGACAAGGTTCCCGCGGTACTCGTCCTGGAGGACGGCCGGATCTTCCGCGGCCGCGCCTACGGGGCCGTGGGGGTGACCTTCGGCGAGGCCGTGTTCTCCACCGGCATGACCGGCTACCAGGAGACCCTCACCGACCCGTCGTACCACCGCCAGGTCGTCGTGATGACCGCCCCGCACGTCGGCAACACCGGCGTCAACGACGAGGACCCGGAGAGCAAGCAGATCTGGGTCGCCGGCTACGTCGTGCGCGACCCCGCGCGCGTGCCGTCCAACTGGCGCGCCAAGCGCTCGCTGGACGACGAACTGCGCCACCAGGGCGTCGTCGGGATCTCCAGCATCGACACCCGCGCGCTCACCCGCCACCTGCGGGAGCGCGGCGCCATGCGCGTCGGCATCTTCTCCGGCAACGCCCTGCCCGACGAGGGCACCATGCTCGCCGAGGTCCGCCAGGCCCCCGAGATGAAGGGCGCCGACCTCTCCGCCGAGGTCGCCACCAAGGAGGCGTACGTCGTCCCGGCGATCGGCACCAAGAAGTTCACCGTCGCCGCCGTCGACCTCGGCATCAAGGGCATGACCCCGCACCGCATGGCCGAGCGCGGCATCGAGGTGCACGTGCTGCCCGCGACGGCGAGCGTCGAGGACGTGTACGCCGTGAACCCCGACGGCGTGTTCTTCTCCAACGGCCCAGGCGACCCGGCCACCGCCGACCACCCGGTCTCCGTCATGCAGGCCGTCCTGGAGCGCGGCACGCCGCTGTTCGGCATCTGCTTCGGCAACCAGATCCTGGGCCGTGCGCTCGGCTTCGGCACCTACAAGCTGAAGTACGGCCACCGCGGCATCAACCAGCCGGTGCAGGACCGTACGACCGGCAAGGTCGAGGTCACCGCGCACAACCACGGCTTCGCCGTCGACGCCCCGACCGACAAGGTCTCCGACACCCCCTACGGCCGCGCCGAGGTCTCCCACGTCTGCCTCAACGACAACGTGGTGGAGGGTCTCCACCTCCTCGACAAGCCGGCCTTCAGCGTCCAGTACCACCCCGAAGCGGCAGCGGGCCCGCACGACGCCGCCTACCTGTTCGACCGCTTCGTATCCCTGATGGAGGGCCAGCGTGCCTAAGCGCACCGATATCCAGTCCGTCCTGGTCATCGGCTCCGGCCCGATCGTCATCGGCCAGGCCGCCGAGTTCGACTACTCAGGCACCCAGGCGTGCCGCATCCTGCGCGCCGAGGGCCTGCGGGTCATCCTGGTCAACTCCAACCCGGCGACGATCATGACCGACCCGGAGATCGCCGACGCCACCTACGTCGAGCCGATCACCCCGGAGTTCGTCGAGAAGATCATCGCCAAGGAGCGCCCCGACGCGCTGCTGCCGACCCTGGGCGGTCAGACGGCCCTCAACACGGCCATCTCGCTGCACGAGGCGGGCACCCTGGAGAAGTACGGCGTCGAGCTGATCGGCGCCAACGTCGAGGCCATCAACAAGGGCGAGGACCGCGACCTGTTCAAGGAGGTCGTCGAGGCGGTCCACGCCAAGATCGGCCACGGCGAGTCCGCCCGCTCGGTCATCTGCCACTCCATGGAGGACGTCCTCGCGGGCGTCGAGACGCTCGGCGGCTACCCCGTCGTCGTCCGGCCCTCCTTCACCATGGGCGGCGCCGGCTCCGGCTTCGCCCACGACGAGGAGGAACTGCGCCGCATCGCCGGCCAGGGCCTGACCCTGTCTCCCACCACCGAGGTGCTCCTTGAGGAGTCCATCCTCGGCTGGAAGGAGTACGAGCTGGAGCTGATGCGCGACAAGCACGACAACGTCGTGGTCGTCTGCTCCATCGAGAACTTCGACCCCATGGGCGTGCACACCGGTGACTCGATCACCGTCGCGCCCGCGATGACGCTCACCGACCGCGAGTACCAGATCCTGCGCGACATCGGCATCGCCGTGATCCGCGAGGTCGGCGTCGACACCGGCGGCTGCAACATCCAGTTCGCGGTGAACCCCGAGGACGGTCGTGTGATCGTCATCGAGATGAACCCGCGCGTGTCGCGTTCGTCGGCGCTCGCCTCCAAGGCGACCGGCTTCCCGATCGCCAAGATCGCCGCCAAGCTGGCCGTCGGCTACACGCTCGACGAGATCCCGAACGACATCACGCAGGAGACCCCGGCCTCCTTCGAGCCGACTCTCGACTACGTGGTCGTGAAGGCCCCGCGTTTCGCCTTCGAGAAGTTCCCGCAGGCCGACTCCACCCTCACCACCACCATGAAGTCGGTCGGCGAGGCCATGGCCATCGGCCGCAACTTCACCGAGGCCTTCCAGAAGGCGCTGCGCTCGCTGGAGAAGAAGGGCAGCCAGTTCACCTTCGTCGGCGAGCCCGGCGACAAGGTCGAGCTGCTGCGCGAGGCCGTACGGCCCACCGACGGCCGTATCAACGCGGTCATGCAGGCCATCCGCGCGGGCGCCACGCAGGAGGAGGTCTTCGAGTACACGAAGATCGACCCTTGGTTCGTCGACCAGCTCTTCCTGATCAAGGAGATCGCCGACGAGTTCGCCGAGGCGCCGGAGCTCACCCCCGAGCTGCTCGCCGAGGCCAAGCGGCACGGCTTCTCCGACCAGCAGATCGGCGAGATCCGCGGGCTGCGCGAGGACGTCGTGCGCGAGGTGCGGCATGCGCTGGGCATCCGCCCGGTCTACAAGACGGTCGACACCTGCGCCGCCGAGTTCGCCGCGAAGACGCCGTACTTCTACTCGTCCTACGACGAGGAGACCGAGGTCGCGCCGCGCGAGAAGCCGGCCGTCATCATCCTGGGCTCAGGGCCCAACCGCATCGGCCAGGGCATCGAGTTCGACTACTCCTGCGTCCACGCCTCCTTCGCGCTGAGCGACGCCGGGTACGAGACCGTGATGGTCAACTGCAACCCGGAGACCGTCTCCACGGACTACGACACCTCCGACCGGCTGTACTTCGAGCCGCTGACGCTGGAAGACGTGCTGGAGATCGTCCACGCGGAGCAGCAGGCCGGTCCGGTGGCGGGCGTCGTGGTGCAGCTCGGCGGCCAGACCCCGCTGGGTCTGTCGCAGGCGCTGAAGGACAACGGCGTGCCGATCGTCGGCACCTCCCCGGAGGCCATCCACGCCGCCGAGGACCGGGGCGCCTTCGGCCGTGTCCTCGCCGAGGCGGGCCTGCCGGCCCCCAAGCACGGCACCGCGACCACCTTCGCGGGCGCCAAGGCCATCGCCGACGAGATCGGCTACCCGGTCCTGGTGCGGCCGTCGTACGTCCTCGGCGGGCGCGGCATGGAGATCGTCTACGACGAGACCCGGCTGGAGTCCTACATCGCCGAGTCGACCGAGATCAGCCCCTCGCGGCCGGTCCTCGTCGACCGCTTCCTGGACGACGCCATTGAGATCGACGTCGACGCGCTCTACGACGGCACCGAGCTCTACCTCGGCGGCGTCATGGAGCACATCGAGGAGGCCGGCATCCACTCCGGCGACTCGGCGTGCGCCCTGCCGCCGATCACGCTGGGCGGGTTCGACATCAAGCGCCTGCGCGCCTCGACCGAGGCCATCGCCAAGGGCGTCGGCGTCCGCGGGCTGATCAACATCCAGTTCGCGATGGCCGGCGACATCCTCTACGTCCTGGAGGCCAACCCGCGCGCGTCACGCACCGTCCCCTTCACCTCGAAGGCGACCGCGGTGCCGCTGGCGAAGGCCGCCGCCCGGATCTCGCTGGGCGCGACCATCGCCGAACTGCGCGCCGAGGGCCTCCTCCCGGCGACCGGCGACGGCGGCGAGCTGCCGCTCGACGCGCCGATCTCCGTCAAGGAGGCCGTCATGCCCTGGTCGCGCTTCCGCGACATCCACGGGCGCGGCGTCGACACCGTCCTCGGCCCGGAGATGCGCTCCACCGGCGAGGTCATGGGCATCGACTCCGTCTTCGGCACGGCGTACGCCAAGTCGCAGGCGGGCGCGTACGGCCCGCTGCCGACCAAGGGCCGTGCCTTCATCTCGGTCGCCAACCGGGACAAGCGCTCGATGATCTTCCCCGCGCGCGAGCTGGTCGCCCACGGCTTCGAACTCCTCGCCACGTCCGGCACGGCCGAAGTCCTCAAGCGCAACGGCATCAACGCCACCGTCGTGCGCAAGCAGTCCGAGGGCACAGGACCGAACGGCGAGAAGACCATCGTCCAGCTCATCCACGACGGCGAGGTCGACCTCATCGTCAACACCCCGTACGGCACCGGCGGCCGCCTCGACGGCTACGACATCCGTACGGCGGCCGTGGCGCGGTCGGTCCCGTGTCTGACGACGGTCCAGGCGCTCGCCGCCGCCGTCCAGGGCATCGACGCCCTCAACCACGGTGACGTGGGCGTCCGTTCGCTCCAGGAACACGCGGAACACCTGACCGCGGCCCGCGACTAGCAGCCCTGAGGGGGACACCGGAAACGGTGTCCCCCTCTTCGTGAGGGAACCATGTACAAGATCTTCTTCAATCTCGTCTTCAAACGGATGGACCCGGAGCAGGCCCACTACCTGGCCTTCCGCTGGATCCGGCTCGCCGTCCGCATCCCCGTCCTGCGCACGTTCGTCGCCGCCGCACTCGCGCCCCGGTACGAGGAACTGCGCACCGAGGCCTTCGGGCTGCGTATGCACGGCCCCTTCGGGCTCGCCGCAGGGTTCGACAAGAACGCGGTCGCGATCGACGGCATGTCGATGCTGGGCTTCGACCACGTCGAGATCGGCACGGTCACGGGGGAGGCGCAGCCGGGCAACCCCAAGAAGCGGCTGTTCCGCCTCGTGAAGGACCGCGCGCTGATCAACCGCATGGGCTTCAACAACGAGGGTTCGCTGGCCGTGGTGGCCCGTCTGGCGTCCCGTGAGCCGGTCTTCAGGACCGTCGTGGGCGTCAACATCGGCAAGACCAAGGTCGTCCCGGAGGCGGAGGCCGCGGCCGACTACGTGAAGTCGACGGAGCGACTGGCGCCGTACGCCGACTACCTGGTGGTCAACGTCTCCTCGCCCAACACCCCCGGCCTGCGCAACCTCCAGGCCACCGAGTCGCTGCGCCCGCTGCTGACGGCCGTGCGCGAGGCCGCCGACCGCACGGTGACCAGCCGTCGAGTGCCGCTGCTGGTGAAGATCGCGCCGGACCTCGCCGACGAGGACGTCGACGCGGTCGCCGACCTGGCCGTCGAACTCGGTCTGGACGGGATCATCGCCACGAACACCACCATCGCGCGCGAAGGCCTCGGTTTGAAATCCGAACCCTCGCTGGTCGAGGAGGTCGGCGGACTCTCCGGCGCCCCCCTGAAGGCGCGCTCCCTGGAGGTGCTGAGGCGGCTCTACGCGCGCGTGGGCGACCGGATCACCCTCGTGGGCGTCGGCGGCATCGAGAACGCCGAGGACGCCTGGCAGCGCATCCTGGCCGGCGCCACGCTGGTCCAGGGCTACAGCGCCTTCGTCTACGAGGGGCCCTTCTGGGGCCGCGCCATCCACAAGGGGCTCGCCGCACGCCTGCGGACCAGCCCGTACGACACCCTCGCCGACGCGGTCGGCGCCGACGTCAGGAAGGCAGAGCAAGCCGCATGACTGTCCTGGAACCCTTCGGTGCACGCCTCCGCCGCGCGATGGACGAGCGCGGCCCCCTGTGCGTCGGCATCGACCCGCACGCGTCCCTGCTCGCCGAGTGGGGCCTGAACGACGACGTGGCCGGCCTGGAGCGGTTCAGCCGCACGGTCGTCGAGGCGATGGCCGACCGGGTCGCCGTGCTCAAGCCGCAGAGCGCGTTCTTCGAGCGCTTCGGCTCGCGCGGCGTCGCCGTCCTGGAGAAGTCGGTCGAGGAGGCGCGGGCGGCCGGGGCGCTGGTGGTGATGGACGCCAAGCGCGGCGACATCGGCTCCACCATGGCCGCGTACGCCGAGTCCTTCCTCCACAAGGACTCGCCCCTCTTCTCCGACGCGCTGACCGTCTCGCCCTACCTCGGCTACGGCTCACTCTCGCCCGCCGTCGCGCTGGCCCGCGAAAGCGGCACCGGCCTGTTCGTGCTCGCGCTGACCTCGAACCCGGAGGGCGGCGAGGTCCAGCACGCGGTCCGCGCGGACGGCCGTACCGTCGGCGCGACGATGCTGGCGCACCTGGCCGCCGAGAACGTGGGGGAGGAGCCGCTGGGCTCCTTCGGGGCCGTCGTCGGCGCCACGCTCGGCGACCTGTCGTCGTACGAGCTCGACATCAACGGTCCGCTGCTCGCCCCCGGCATCGGGGCCCAGGGCGCCACGCCGGCGGATCTTCCCCGGGTCTTCGGCGCCGCCGCGCGCAACGTCGTACCGAACGTCAGCCGGGGTGTGCTGCGGCACGGCCCCGACGTCGTCGCGCTGCGTGACGCCGCGTCACGCTTCGCCGACGAGGTCAGCGCCGCTGTGTCGGGTGGCTGATCGCCGTCAGGGGCGTTCGAGTCGCTCGGCGAATCCTCCGATGAGTGCTTCGACGAGCGGCTTCGGGCCGACTTGAGTCTGAATACATCCTCAAATCCAGGGCATTATGTCCTAAATATCCGGCCTGGCGGAGGCTGACCAGGACTTTTCCGCTGTTCTCGCTGACTCTGGCGGACTTGGCCGCTAGTCTCCGACGAGAGTCAACGGGCAAGCGTGTTGCTCGTGGCTCCCCAGGTGTGGGGCGACTAGGTTCCTCACCGGTCCGTATCCGACAGTTCAACATCCGAGGTGACGTAGGCGTGGCTCTTCCGCCCCTTACCCCTGAACAGCGCGCAGCCGCGCTCGAAAAGGCCGCCGCGGCTCGCCGGGAGCGGGCCGAGGTCAAGAATCGACTCAAGCACTCCGGCGCCTCCCTTCAGGAGGTCATCAAGCAGGGCCAGGAGAACGACGTCATCGGCAAGATGAAGGTCTCCGCCCTGCTCGAGTCCCTGCCGGGCGTGGGCAAGGTCCGCGCCAAGCAGATCATGGAGCGACTCGGCATCTCCGAGAGCCGCCGCGTGCGTGGCCTCGGTTCGAACCAGATCGCTTCCCTGGAGCGCGAGTTCGGCAGCACCGGCTCCTGATCCGGTCACTCCGGACCGGGAGTCCCGGGCACTCCGGGATTGCTGGAATAATCGCTGCATGAGTGAACGTCCGCGGCTGACCGTGCTCTCCGGCCCCTCCGGGGTCGGCAAGAGCACGGTCGTCGCCCATATGCGCAAGGAACACCCCGAGGTCTGGCTCTCGGTGTCGGCGACGACCCGCAAGCCCCGCCCCGGCGAGCGGCACGGAGTCCACTACTTCTTCGTCACCGACGAGGAGATGGACAAGCTGATCGCCAACGGTGAGCTGCTGGAGTGGGCCGAGTTCGCCGGCAACCGCTACGGCACGCCGCGTGCGGCCGTGCTGGAGCGGCTGGAGGCGGGGGAGCCCGTGCTCCTGGAGATCGACCTCCAGGGCGCGCGGCAGGTCCGCGAGTCCATGGCGGAGGCCCAGCTCGTGTTCCTGGCCCCTCCCTCCTGGGAGGAGCTCGTGCGCAGACTCACCGGACGTGGCACCGAGCCGCCCGAGGTGATCGAACGCCGGCTGGACGCGGCGAAGGTCGAGCTGGCGGCCGAGCCGGAGTTCGATGTGACCTTGGTCAACACCTCCGTCGAGGACGTGGCGCGCGAGCTGCTAGCCTTGATGGACGTTGTGTGATCGTGCCTGATCGTTTCCAGGCTTGATCATTCACACTGAATCTTTCCCATCCATCGGAAGGTAGAGCGTGTCCTCTTCCATCTCCGCGCCCGAGGGCATCATCAACCCGCCGATCGACGAGCTCCTCGAGGCCACCGACTCGAAGTACAGCCTCGTGATCTACGCGGCCAAGCGGGCCCGCCAGATCAACGCGTACTACTCGCAGCTCGGCGAGGGCCTCCTCGAGTACGTCGGTCCGCTCGTCGACACCCACGTGCACGAGAAGCCGCTCTCGATCGCCCTGCGCGAGATCAACGCGGGTCTGCTGACGTCCGAGGCCGTCGAGGGCCCGGCGCAGTAAGTAGTATTTTCAGCTTTGAGCTGGCTTTTCCACAGGCCCGGCAGTCGACTGTCGGGCCTGTGGTGTGTCATGGAGTCGTCGGTTCGACGAGACGAGTGGGAGGCCCGGTGGACAAGCCCAAGGTCGTTCTGGGGGTCAGCGGCGGCATCGCCGCGTACAAGGCCTGTGAGCTGCTGCGTCGGCTCACGGAGTCGGGGCATGACGTCCGGGTCGTGCCCACCGCCTCCGCGCTGCACTTCGTCGGCGCCGCCACCTGGTCCGCCCTGTCCGGCAACCCGGTCTCGACGGAGGTCTGGGACGACGTCCACGAGGTGCCGCACGTCCGCATCGGCCAGCACGCCGACCTGGTGGTCGTCGCCCCGGCCACCGCCGACACGCTCGCCAAGGCCGCGCACGGCCTCGCCGACGACCTGCTGACCAACACCCTGCTCACCGCCCGCTGTCCGGTGGTCTTCGCCCCCGCCATGCACACCGAGATGTGGGAGCACCCGGCCACCCAGGAGAACGTGGCGACGCTGCGCCGACGCGGCGCGATCGTCATCGAGCCCGCCGTCGGCCGGCTCACCGGCGTCGACACCGGCAAGGGCCGGCTGCCCGACCCCACGGAGATCTTCGAGGTCTGTCGCCACGTGCTGGCCCGCGGGGTCACCGAGCCCGACCTCAAGGGGCGGCACGTCGTCGTCAGCGCCGGCGGCACCCGCGAGCCCCTCGACCCGGTCCGCTTCCTCGGCAACCGCTCCTCCGGCAAGCAGGGCTACGCCCTCGCCCGCACCGCCGCTGCCCGCGGCGCCCGGGTGACCCTGATCGCCGCCAACACCGGCATGCCCGACCCGGCCGGCGTGGACGTCGTCCAGGTCGGCACGGCCGTACAGCTGCGCGAGGCGGTCCTCAAGGCGGCGCCGGACGCCGACGTGGTGGTCATGGCGGCGGCGGTCGCGGACTTCCGCCCGGCCACGTACGCCGCCGGAAAGATCAAGAAGCAGGACGGCCAGGAGCCCGAACCCATCACCCTGGTGCGTAATCCGGACATCCTCGCGGAGATCTCGGCCGACCGCGCCCGCCCCGGCCAGATCGTCGTCGGCTTCGCCGCCGAGACCGACGACGTCCTGGCCAACGGCCGTAAGAAGCTGGAGCGCAAGGGATGCGACTTCCTCGTGGTGAACGAGGTGGGCGAGCGCAAGACCTTCGGCTCCGAGGAGAACGAAGCGGTCGTCCTGGGCGCCGACGGCAGCGAGACACCCGTGCCGTACGGGCCCAAGGAGGCCCTGGCCGAAACCGTATGGGACCTGGTGGCGCGCCGACTGGACGCACATGTTTGATGCGTCGTCGGCATCCCGCGCGCCTCGCTCGATCAGGGCGTGGCGCCCCTGGTCAAGGGCGCATGGGATTGGGCAGAATGCCCGTGCCGCAGGTCACAGCGCTCCCGAGAGGCGAGACAGGGGGTCGGTGGCCGAACGCGACAGATAAACTGTCCTCGGACGACGCCGGGCGCAGCCCCCGTCCCGTCCGCCAATGATCAGCCAGCAGCCGCTGCAACCCCAGGGAGCGTTGTGTCCCGTCGCCTGTTCACCTCGGAGTCCGTGACCGAAGGTCACCCCGACAAGATCGCTGACCAGATCAGCGACACCATTCTCGACGCGCTTCTGCGTGAGGACCCGACCTCCCGGGTCGCCGTCGAGACCCTGATCACGACCGGTCTGGTGCACGTGGCCGGAGAGGTCACGACCAAGACGTACGCGGACATCGCGACGCTGGTCCGCAACAAGATCCTCGAGATCGGCTACGACTCCTCGAAGAAGGGCTTCGACGGCGCTTCCTGTGGTGTCTCGGTCTCGATCGGCTCGCAGTCACCGGACATCGCGCAGGGCGTGGACACGGCGTACGAGTCCCGGGTCGAGGGTGACGAGGACGAGCTGGACCGCCAGGGCGCCGGTGACCAGGGCCTGATGTTCGGGTACGCGACGGACGAGACGCCGACGCTGATGCCGCTGCCGATCTTCCTGGCGCACCGCCTGTCCAAGCGCCTCTCCGAGGTCCGCAAGAACGGCACCATCCCCTACCTGCGCCCCGACGGCAAGACGCAGGTCACCATCGAGTACGACGGCGACAAGGCGGTCCGCCTGGACACGGTCGTCGTCTCCTCGCAGCACGCGAGCGACATCGACCTGGACTCCCTCCTCGCGCCCGACATTCGGGAGTTCGTGGTCGAGCCGGAGCTGAAGGCCCTCCTCGACGACGGCATCAAGCTCGACACCGAGAACTACCGTCTGCTGGTCAACCCCACCGGCCGCTTCGAGATCGGCGGTCCGATGGGTGACGCCGGTCTGACCGGCCGGAAGATCATCATCGACACCTACGGCGGTATGGCCCGTCACGGTGGCGGTGCGTTCTCCGGCAAGGACCCGTCCAAGGTGGACCGTTCGGCGGCGTACGCGATGCGCTGGGTCGCCAAGAACGTCGTCGCGGCCGGCCTGGCGTCCCGCTGCGAGGTGCAGGTGGCGTACGCGATCGGCAAGGCCGAGCCGGTCGGTCTCTTCGTCGAGACCTTCGGCACGGCCAAGGTCGACGCCGAGAAGATCGAGAAGGCCATCGACCAGGTCTTCGACCTGCGTCCGGCCGCGATCATCCGCGACCTGGACCTGCTCCGCCCGATCTACGCCCAGACCGCGGCCTACGGTCACTTCGGCCGTGAGCTGCCGGAGTTCACGTGGGAGCGCACGGACCGCGTGGAGGCGCTGCAGAAGGCAGTGGGTCTGTAAGGCTCATCGGCTCCAGCTCTGTAAGAGGCCCGGTCTCCCTGGCGGGAGGCCGGGCCTCGGCGTGTGAGCCGCTGCCGTCCTGATCGCGGGGGCCGTCGGTTGTCAGTGGCGTTTGGTAAGAATGCAAGCGTGAGCAGCGAGAACGAGAACGGTGAGGGCGGGGCCGAGGGGGCGTCGTCCGAGCAGCTCGCGCTCATCCGGGAGAGCGTGCGGCAGGCGAAGGTGCCCCGGGCCAAGCCCAGGACCTGGCGGGGGGCCGAGCTCGCGAAGGAACTGCCGGTCGCGCGGGTGCTCGTCGACAAGGGCGTACTGCATCTCGACCGGTACTTCGACTACGCCGTGCCCGCGGATCTCGACGCCGACGCGCAGCCCGGGGTGCGGGTGCGGGTGCGGTTCGGCGCCGGACGGCATCGGGTGCGGGAAGGGCGGCGTGAGGGCGGAGGGCTCATCGACGGGTTTCTGGTCGCCCGCCTCGCCGAGTCCGACTACTCCGGGCCGCTCGCGGCGCTTGCGCAGGTCGTGTCCCCTGAGCGGGTGCTGAGCGAGGAGTTGCTCGGGCTCGCACGCGCCGTGGCCGACCGGTACGCGGGTGGGCTCGCCGATGTGCTCCAGCTGGCCGTGCCGCCGCGCAGTGCGCGAGCCGAGCAGCGGCCGTCACCGCAGCCGCTGGCGCCGCCGGACCGGCCCGAGGTGGCGTCCTGGGGGAGGTACGAGCGGGGCGCCGCCTTTCTGGAGTCGCTGGCCTCCGGGGGTGCGCCGCGCGCCGTGTGGAATGCGCTGCCCGGGCCCGACTGGAGCGAGGAGCTGGCGCGGGCCGTCGTCGCGACGCTGGCGTCCGGGCGGGGCGCGCTGGTGGTCCTGCCGGACGGGCGGGCCGTCGCGCGGGTGGATGCCGCGCTGACCTTGCTCATGGGCAAGGGACGGCATGCGGTGCTGACCGCCGACGCCGGGCCCGAGAAGCGGTATCGGGAGTGGCTTTCGGTACGCCGGGGCAGCGTACGGGCGGTCGTGGGGACTCGGGCGGCCATGTTCGCGCCCGTGCAGGACCTCGGGCTGGTCGCGCTCTGGGACGACGGTGACGACAGCCACAGCGAGCTGCATGCCCCGCAGCCTCATGCGCGCGATGTGCTTTTGCTGCGGGCGGCGCAGGACAAGTGCGGCTTTCTGCTGGGGAGTTGGAGCTGCACCGTCGAGGCGGCCCAGCTCGTGGAGAGCGGGTGGGCCCGGCCGCTGATCGCCGGGCGGGATCAGGTGCGGGCCGCGGCTCCGTTGGTACGGACCGTGGGGGACGCCGATCTCGCACGGGACGAGGCCGCGCGGGCCGCTCGGCTGCCGACGCTCGCCTGGCAGGCGGTGCGGGAGGGGCTGCGGCAGGGGCCGGTACTGGTCCAGGTGCCCCGGCGCGGCTATGTGCCGCGGATGGCCTGCGCCAACTGCCGGGCGCCCGCTCGGTGCCGGCACTGCTCGGGGCCACTGGAGGCACAGGGCTCCGGAGCCGATCTGCGGTGCGGGTGGTGCGGGCGCGAAGAGGGGGCGTGGCACTGTCCGGAGTGCGGTGCGTTCCGGTTGCGGGCGCAGGTGGTGGGGGCGAGGCGCACCGCCGAGGAGTTGGGGCGGGCCTTTCCCGCCGTTCCGGTGCGGACCTCCGGGCGTGAGCATGTGCTGGACACGGTGCCGGGGACGCCCTCGTTGGTCGTGAGTACGCCGGGGGCCGAGCCCGTCGCCGAGGGCGGCTATGCGGCTGCCCTGCTGCTGGACGGCTGGGCCATGCTCGGACGGCCCGATCTGCGGGCCGGGGAGGACGCGTTGCGCCGCTGGATCGCGGCCGCCTCGCTGGTGCGGCCGCAGAGTGCCGGGGGGACGGTGGTCGTCGTGGCCGAGCCCACGCTGCGGCCGGTGCAGGCGCTGGTGCGGTGGGATCCCGTCGGGCACGCGGTGCGGGAGCTCGGGGAGCGGGCCGAGCTCGGGTTTCCTCCGGTGTCCCGGATGGCTTCCGTGGCCGGGCCGGGGGAGGCGGTCACCGAGTTCCTCCGTACGGCCGAACTGCCGCCG
>NZ_JAKEIP010000160.1 GCF_021474425.1 Streptomyces muensis
TGCCCACGCCGCCCCGCCGCTCCCCCGCCTCGCCGCAGCGCAGTCCGCAGCCGTCCCGTGGCGGGGCGCGGCCGGTCGCGCCCGTACGGCGCAGGCGGCGGCCGCGCTGGGCGATGCGGACGGTGACCACGCTGTCGGTGGTGATCCTGGCCTCGGCCGGGATCGGGCACGCGGTGGTCACCAGCCTGGACGCGAAGATCGCGCGCGTGGACCCGTTCAAGGACATGAAGAACCGGCCGCAGGCCGGGCACGGGATGAACGTCCTGCTGGTCGGCACGGACGGCCGCGACCGCATCAGCGAGGAGGAGCGGCGCAAGTACCGGCTGGGCGGCGCACCCTGCCACTGCACGGACACGATCATGATCGTGCACATCTCGGAGGACCGGGAGCGGGCCAGCGTGGTGAGCCTGCCGCGTGACTCCTACGCCGAGGTGCCCTCCGGCGACGGGCGCAAGGCCCATCCCATCAAGATCAACGCGGCGTACGCGGAGGGCGGCCCGAACCTCACCGTGCGCACGGTCGAGCACATGACCCACGTCAAGATCGACCACTATCTGGAGGTCGACTTCACCAGCTTCATGAAGACGGTGGACGTGGTCGGCGGTGTGCAGATCTGCACCGCCGAGCCGCTGAAGGACTCCTACACCGGGCTGGACCTGCCGGCCGGGCGGCACCGGCTGATGGGCGGCGAGGCGTTGCAGTACGTCCGCGCGCGGCATGTCGACAGCGACTCCGACCTGGGCCGGGTCCACCGGCAGCAGCGGTTCATGGCGGCGCTGGTCGAGCGGGCGACGTCGTCCGGGATCCTGCTGAACCCGATGAGGTTCCGGGACGTGACACGGGCGGTACTGGGCTCGGTGCGGGCCGACAAGGGCTTCGGGACGGGCGAGCTGCTCGGCCTGGGGCGGGCGATGCGGAACTTCTCGCCGTCGTCGTCGGAGTTCACGACCGTGCCGATCGGGCAGCTGGAGTACGAGGTGAAGGGCGTCGGCTCCACGGTGAAGTGGGACACCGCGCAGGCCGAGCGCCTCTTCCGGGCCCTGCGCGAGGACAAGCCGCTGTCCGCGCACCGGCCGAAGCGCCGGGCGGTCCCCGTGGAGGTCGCCCCGCAGGAGATCCATGTCCAGGTGGAGAACGGCACGAAGGAGAACGGCCTCGGCAAGCGCGTCGACGAGGCGCTGGCGGCGACCGGGTTCCGTACGACGGGACGTCCGGTGGCCGCGGCGGACCGGGCGCTGAAGCGGACGGTCGTCGCCCACGACCCCGGCTGGGACCGCTCGGCGAAGTCGCTGGCGGCCGCGCTGCCGGGGAGCGAGCTGCGGGTGGTGAAGGGGCTCGGGCCGACGCTGAAGGTGATGGTCGGGGCGGACTTCGAGAAGGTGCGCAAGGTACGGGCCGAGGATCCGACGCAGGGCCAGTCCATCGTGGTGCGGGGCGACGAGGCGGGGTGCTCGTAGGGGGCGCTGTGCGGACTTTCCAAACACCCCCTGGCAGCGTCCATAACCTCAATGGACGTGTGCGGCGGCGTTCGGCGGAATGCCGGGCGCGTTGGCTCGTGCGGCATCTGGTGTGAATTGTTCGTGTCCGCCCGATGGCGCGGCGCGGTGGGCGGGCGTAGGACGGAAGGGCACGGGGCCCGCCCCGGGCTCCCGCGTCCCCCAGGAGGAGCCATGACCCAGCCCGGAACCATGCCTGCCATGAGCAAGGAGATGCAGGACTGCGTCGACGCGTGCATGACCTGCCACGGCATCTGCGAGGAGACCATGAGCTCCTGCATGCAGATGGGCGGCCAGGCCCAGATGCAGATCATGCGGGCGCTCATGGACTGCGCCGAGACGACCCGCATGTGCGCGGACATGATGATGCGCCGCTCGCCGATGTCGGCCGAGATGTGCGCGATGTGCGCCAAGGCCTGCGAGATGTGCGCCGAGGCGTGTATGTCCATGCCGGACGACGCGCAGATGATGCGCTGTGCCGAGGCGTGTCGTCGCTGTGCCGCCACCTGTCGCGCGATGGCCGGCGCCACGATGTGAGCACCGCCTGACAGCGGTCGAGGGCACCCCCTGGGCCGGGGGTGCCCTCGATCAGCGGTGCGCTCAGTTGCCCGAGACGGTCACCGTCTCGTCGTTCTTCAGCTGCTCCACCAGCTGCTTCACCTTCGCGGTGTTCCACTGGAGGTTGCCGTTCGCGGCGTTGCCCGAGATCGGCATGTTCATGGACTTGCCCTCGCCGCCGCTGACGCCCTTCATCGCCCAGAACATGGACGCCAGGTCCCACAGGCCCATGTCCTTGTCGACGATCAGCGAGTCCAGGCCCGCGCCCATGGTCGGGTACAGCTTGAACGGGTTGAGGACCGTGCCCGGGGTCGCGACCTGGTTGGCCAGGGCGGACAGGAACTTCTGCTGGTTCTTCGTCCGGTCCAGGTCGGAGCCGGCCAGCGCGTAGCGGGTGCGGACGAAGGCGAGCGCCTCCTCGCCGTTCAGGGTCTGCTTGCCCTTCTTGAAGTCGGCGCCGGACTTGGAGTCCTTGATGTCCTGCGGGATGTCGATCTCGACGCCGCCGACCGAGTCCACGATGTTCGCGAAGCCGGCGAAGCCGATCTCGACGTAGTGGTCGATGTGCAGTCCGGTGTTGGCCTCGACGGTGCGGACCAGCAGTTCGGGACCGTCCTCCGCGTACGCCGCGTTCAGCTTCGTCTGGCGGCCCGTGCCCGGGTAGGTCTTGCCGGAGTCGGAGCCGACGAACGACGGGATCGTGACGTTGGAGTCACGCGGCAGCGAGATCAGCGTCGGGGCGCCGCTGCCGGTGTGCAGGATCATCATAGAGTCCGTGCGCTTGCCCTCGGCGGACCCGGTGTGCAGTTCCTTCTTCTGCTCGGCCGTCATGCCCTCACGGCTGTCGGAGCCGACGATCAGGTAGTTCGTGCCCTCGCCCGCCTCCGGCCGCTCGATGACCTTGGACAGGTCGACCTCGCGGTTGAGCTTGCCGTCGGCCCAGAAGTAGGTGGCGACGGTCGTCACGACCAGCACGGTCGCCAGCGTGATCGCGGTCAGCTTTATCCGGCGCCGCCAGTTCGGCGCGGGGCGCGGCTCGTGCGTGCCGCGGCCGCCGGGGCCGCCCGGGCCGCCGCCGTAGACCTGCCCGGTGTTGTAGCCGCTGTCGTACCCGTCGTCGTAGGCGGTGTCGTCGCCGTAGCCGCCATGGCCCTGGCCGTTCACATACGACGGCTGCTGCGGCACCCCGCCGTAGCCCTGGCCGGGCGGTGCCGCCGGACCGCGGCGGACCTGCCGCATCACGCGGGCACCCTCGGGCTGTGCGCTCGAGCTGCCGCGTCCGTAGCGGTTACCGCGATTGTCGTCGGACCATCCACCGGGCCAGTCATTCATGCGCCCCAGTGTGCAGGGCATGGCCGGGTGCCTTACAAGGTTCGCGGGAAAATAGAGGCACGGCTGTTGCGAAGCCAACACAAAGTCCGCGAATGTCTGCTCGGCATAAGGTGGAGGCCATGACAGACCAGGTCACCACAGCGGAGTCGGGCACTCAGGAGATCCCGGGCAAGCCGACCTCCGCGTCCCGCACCACCCTCAGTCACATCATGACCCACAACGACACCAACCTGCTGGGGACGGTGCACGGCGGTGTGATCATGAAACTCGTCGACGACGCGGCGGGTGCGGTGGCCGGCCGGCACAGCGGTGGCCCCGCCGTCACCGCGTCCATGGACGAGATGGCCTTCCTTGAGCCGGTGCGCGTCGGTGACCTCGTCCATGTGAAGGCCCAGGTGAACTGGACCGGCCGCACCTCGATGGAGGTCGGTGTACGGGTCCTGGCCGAGCGCTGGAACGAGTCGGCCCCGCCCACCCAGGTCGGCTCGGCCTACCTGGTCTTCGCGGCGGTGGACGCCGACGGCAAGCCGCGCCGGGTGCCCCCGGTGATACCGGAGTCCGAACGCGACAAGCGGCGGTACCAGGAGGCGCAGATCAGGCGGACGCACCGGCTGGCGCGGCGGCGGGCGATCAAGGAGCTGCGGGAGAAGCGGGCGGCGGAGGGGTTCGAGGACTGACCGCACCCGGGGCGGGGAGCCACCCGTTCGGCCCGCGTCGTTTGCCCGGTGGGCGGCCCGCCGCCACGGTGGGTGCGGAGGCGTTCCGTGTCCGACGGCGCCCGTGAGAGGTGATCCCTGGTGACAACGGTGCGGAGTTCACGAGTCCGGGCGGGGGCCGTTCTCGTCGGGGCCGTCGTCACCGCCGTCACCGGCTGCTCGTCCGGCTCCGACGACGCGACGACGAAGACCGAGGATGTGGTGCGGCCGTTCAAGGCCACGCCCTCCGCGTCCGTCGCCGCCTCCCCGTCGCCGTCCGCGGGCCAGGGCCGTCTCGTGGTGTCGTACGAGGAGCCGAAGAAACCCGCGGACCGGCGGGCGGAAGCGTTCCTCAAGCGCACCAAGGCCCTTGAGGGCGTCGCGCGTTACGCCGACGACATCGTCGCTCTTCCGTACGACGTGCCACTGCGCGCGAAGAGCTGCGGACAGGTCAACGCCTTCTGGAATCCCCAGACCAAGGACATCACGTACTGCTACGAGTTCGTCGACACCCTCAGGCAGGTCTACGAGAAGCAGGAGACCGAGGGCAGCGCCAAGGAGCGGGACGCCGCCGTGGAGCAGGACCTCGTCGGCCTGACCAATGGCGTCCTCCTGCACGAACTCGGCCACGGCCTCATCGCCATGTACGACCTGCCCGCCACCGGCGAGGAGGAGGACGCCGTCGACCAGCTGTCCGCACTGCTGCTCGCCAGCGGCGACGACGAACACCAGGAGTACGCGATCGACACGATCAACGCCTGGTCCGGCCTCGCGGAGGCGGACGCGGCCGGAGGCATCCCCGCCAACGAGTACGCCGACGAGCACTCCCTGGACATCCAGCGGTTCTACAACTGGTCCTGCTGGCTCTACGGTTCGAATCCCGACGCGTACAAGTGGATCGTCGAGAGCCAGGGCAACCCGGACGGCGTGCTCCCCGAGGAGCGGGCCGAGAGGTGCCCCGACGAGTTCGAGAAGATCACTCACTCATGGGGCACGCTGCTCGAGCCCTACCTCAAGGACGCATGAGACAGCCGTTTCGTACGGCACCACGGTGGGGGTGGCTCCGCGCCTTGACGAGGAAGCCCGGGTCCGGCCCACACGGTCAAACCCGGGCTTCCTCCGATCGCCCTCGTTGCGGCAGGACTCCCGTTACGGCAGGTTCCGCGCCATCACGATGCGCTGGACCTGGTTCGTGCCCTCGTAGATCTGCGTGATCTTGGCGTCGCGCATCATGCGCTCGCACGGGTAGTCACGGGTGTAGCCGTAGCCGCCGAGCAGCTGGACGGCGTCCGTGGTGACCTCCATCGCCACGTCCGAGGCGAAGCACTTGGCGGCGGCGCCCTGGTAGGTGAGGTCGGCGTCGCCGCGCTCGGAGGCGGCGGCGGCCTGGTAGGTCAGGGCGCGGGCGGCCGAGATCTTCATGGCCATGTCGGCGAGCATGAACTGGATGCCCTGGAAGTCGGCGATCGGCTTGCCGAACTGCTTGCGCTCCTGGACGTAGCCCTTGGCGTAGTCCAGGGCCCCCTGGGCGATGCCGAGGGCCTGGGCGGCGATGGTGATGCGGGTGTGGTCCAGCGTCTGCATCGCGGTGGCGAAGCCGGTGCCCTCCTCGCCGATCATGCGGTCCGCCGGGATGCGAACGTTGTCCAGGTAGACCTCGCGGGTCGGGGAGCCCTTGATGCCGAGCTTCTTCTCCGGGGCGCCGAAGGAGACGCCCTCGTCGGACTTCTCGACGACGAACGCCGATATGCCCTTGGAGCGCTTCGTGGGGTCCGTGACCGCCATCACCGTGTAGTAGTCGGAGACGCCGGCGTTGGTGATCCAGCGCTTCACGCCGTTGAGCACGTAGTGGTCGCCGTCGCGGACGGCCTTGGTCTTCATGCCGGCCGCGTCGGAGCCGGCGTCCGGCTCGGAGAGGCAGTACGAGAACATGCCGTCGCCCTTGGCGAGCGGGGTCATGTACCTCTTCTTCAGCTCCTCGGAGCCGGAGAGGATCACGGGCAGCGAGCCGAGCTTGTTCACGGCCGGGATCAGGGAGGAGGACGCGCAGACGCGGGCCACTTCCTCGATCACGATCACCGTGGCGAGCGCGTCCGCGCCCGCGCCGCCGTACTCCTCGGGCACGTGCACCGCGTGCAGGTCGTTCGCGACCAGGGCCTCCAGCGCCTCCTGCGGGAAGCGGGCGTCCTCGTCCACCGCGGCGGCATGCGGCGCGATCTTCGCCTCGGCCAGCGAACGGATGGCGTCGCGGAGCATGTCGTGCTCCTCGGACGGGCGGTACAGGTCGAAGTCAGCCGATCCGGCCAAGGTCTCTCACGCTCCAAGGACGCTGGTTGGTCAGTGCGATGCTGGCGCTAATTACCGTTAAGTAACTCAAATTTTAGAGGTCGGCTCACGGCACGGGTACGTGAGCTTGGCGACAGCTGGGAAGTTGCCCTGCAAAGGCTCCGACTATGCTCGGGCGCGCACCTCCCCCGTACCCCTTTCTGGAGTCCCCATGGCCCTCAAGATCACCGTGATCGGCACCGGCTATCTCGGCGCGACCCACGCCGCGGCCATGGCCGAGCTCGGCTTCGAGGTGCTGGGGCTCGATGTCGTGCCCGAGAAGATCGAGATGCTGCGGCGCGGCGAGGTCCCGATGTACGAGCCGGGTCTCGAGGAACTGCTGCGCAAGCATGTCGCCGGGATCGAGGGCTCGACCGGGCGGCTGCGGTTCACCATGGACTGGGCCGAGGTCGGGGAGTTCGGCGATGTGCACTTCGTGTGCGTGAACACTCCGCAGCGGCACGGTGAGTACGCGTGCGACATGTCGTACGTCGACAACGCCTTCGCCCAGCTCGCCCCGCACCTGAAGAACGCCGCCCTCGTCGTCGGCAAGTCCACCGTGCCCGTCGGCTCCGCCGACCGCCTCGCCGCCTACCTGGCCGAGCACGCGCCGGCCGGCGAGGACGCCGAGCTGGCCTGGAACCCGGAGTTCCTGCGCGAGGGCTTCGCCGTCCAGGACACGCTGCGCCCGGACCGGCTGGTGATCGGCGTGCGCGGCGAGCGGGCCGAGAAGCTGCTGCGCGAGGTGTACGCGACGCCGATCGCCGAAGGCTCCCCCTTCGTCGTCACCGACTTCCCCACCGCCGAGCTGGTCAAGACGTCCGCCAACTCCTTCCTCGCCACGAAGATCTCCTTCATCAACGCGATGGCGGAGGTGTGCGAGGCCGCCGGCGGCGACGTGGCCAAGCTGGCGGAGGCCATCGGCTACGACGACCGGATCGGACGGAAGTTCCTGCGGGCCGGGATCGGCTTCGGCGGCGGGTGTCTGCCCAAGGACATCCGCGCCTTCATGGCCCGCGCCGGTGAGCTGGGCGCCGACCAGGCGCTGACCTTCCTGCGCGAGATCGACTCGATCAACATGCGCCAGCGCGGCCAGATGGTGGAGCTCGCCCGGCAGGCGCTGGGCGGCGGCCCCTTCCTGGGCAAGCGGGTCGCGGTGCTCGGCGCCACCTTCAAGCCCGACTCGGACGACGTACGGGACTCGCCCGCGCTGAACGTCGCCGGGCAGATCCACCTCCAGGGCGGCCAGGTCACGGTGTACGACCCCAAGGGCATGGACAACGCCCGCCGTCTCTTCCCGACCCTCGGCTACGCCGACAGCGCGATCGAGGCGGTGCGCGGCGCCGATGTCGTCCTGCACCTCACCGAGTGGCGGGAGTTCCGCGAGCTGGACCCGGCCGCGCTCGGCGAGGTCGCGGCGGCCCGGGTGATCCTGGACGGCCGCAACGCCCTCGACCCGGCGCTGTGGCGGAAGGCCGGCTGGAGCTACCGGGCGATGGGACGCCCGACGGCCTAGGTGGTGTCGTCAGCTTCCTCCGACCGGAGACAGTGACGCGGGGACGCCGTTTCGGCCGAGGCTCAGTCGGCCGAAACGGCGTCTTGTCGCATTCTGCCCCACACCGGCCACCCGGCGCCGAGTGAATCTTCAACAACCTTTCGAAATGGCCGACTCGCTCGGCACGGCGGCCTACTTGGCTCGATAGCGCCGCATCTTCGCGCGCGCCCCGCACACCTGCATCGAGCACCAGCGGCCGCGCCCCGCCGGACTGCGGTCGTAGTACGCCCAGTGGCAGTCGACCGCCTCGCAGGCCTTGAGCCGACCCCAGGTGCCCTCGACCAGGGCCTGGGCTATCGCGGCCGCCACGCGGGAGAGCAGCGGGCCCTCCCGGGCCGGGGCGAGGGTGGCCGAACCGTCTGCGGTGTCGACCGCCACCACCAGCGGGCCCGCCGCCAGCAGCTCGCCGAGCGGGGTCACCGTACGGTGCGGGGGATGGCCCGCGTGGGCGAGCAGGGCCACGCGCAGCGACTCCCGCAGCTCGCGGGCGCCGGCCACGTCCTCCTCGGCCAGCCCGAAGCGCGCCCGGCCGTCCGCCGTGTCCAGCGCGTCGGCGCCCGACTCGATGTCCAGCGTGTTGACCAGTGACTGGACCAGCTCCAGGCCCCCGGGCGCGGGCGATCTCTCACTCATGGTCGAACGCTATCCCTCCAGGCCCGAATCCCCTTGCGAGGTTACCGCCAATACGGGAGCATGAGGTAACCGCGTTACCTGTTGACGCAAAGCACAGGTAACCAAGGCTTCGAGGAGGAAGTCATGGCCATCTCTTCAGTGGGCGCCGTCGTCCTGGACTGTCCCGACCCCAGCGCCCTCGCCGACTTCTACGCGCGCGTGCTCGGCGGAAGCGTCGAGGGCGAGGGAGACTGGGTGGACCTGAAGGTGCCCGGCGGGCCGGCACTGGCGTTCCAGGCGGCCCCCGATCACGTACCGCCGCGGTGGCCCGCGCCCGAGCACTCCCAGCAGTTCCATCTGGACCTGATGGTCGAGGACCTGGACACGGCCGAGAAGGAGGTGCTGGCACTAGGGGCGAAGCCGCTGGACGCCGAGGACCGCTCGCGGACCTTCCGGGTCTACGCGGACCCTGCCGGGCACCCGTTCTGCCTGTGCGCCTGCTGATCGCGCCCTGGCTGGGGGCGCGGCTGCTGCACACGGAGGACAAGGAGGACTTCCGGGTGTACGCCGACCCGGCGGGGCATCCGTTCTGCCTCTGCCGGATCGGGCAGCCGTGACCGGGCGGCCCCGCTATCCGTCCAGTTCCTCGATCGTCGCGTTGGACGGACCCCGGGTGGCCCGGAGGTCACGGGCCACGTCCTCGGCCGCGCCCAGCACCCGTACCGCGTTCCGCCAGGTCAGCTTGGCCAGGTCGGGCTTCGACCAGCCGCGGTCCAGGAGTTCGGCGATGAGGCGGGGATAGCCGGAGACGTCGTTCAGGCCGTCGGGGGTGAAGGCGGTGCCGTCGTAGTCGCCGCCGATGCCGAGGTGGTCGATGCCGGCGACCTCGCGCATGTGGTCCAGGTGGTCCGCGACCGTGGACACCGTGGCGACCGGACGCGGGTTGGCCTCCTCGAAGGCGCGGTGCACCTTCATCGCCTCGGCGGTGGTGTCGAGGTGGTGGAAGCCGTGCGCCCGCATGTTCGCGTCGGCCTCGGCGGTCCAGTCGACGGCGGCCTGGAGCACGAACTTCGGCACGAACGTCACCATCGCGACGCCACCGTTGCCCGGGAGGCGTTCCAGGACGTCGTCGGGGATGTTGCGCGGGTGGTCGCACACCGCGCGGGAGGAGGAGTGGGAGAAGATCACCGGGGCCGACGTGGTGTCCAGGGCGTCGCGCATCGTGGTCGCCGCCACGTGCGAGAGGTCGACGAGCATGCCCTCGCGGTTCATCTCCCGGACGACCTCGCGGCCGAAGGCCGACAGGCCGCCCACGCCGGGCTCGTCCGTCGCCGAGTCGGCCCACGCGATGTTGTCGTTGTGGGTGAGCGTCATATAGCGGACGCCCAGCGCGTACAGCGACCGCAGCGTCGCCAGGGAGTCGGCGATGGAGTGGCCGCCCTCCGCGCCGATCAGGGAGGCGATACGGCCCTCCGCACGCGCCGCCTCCACGTCCGCCGCCGTCAGCGCGGGACGCAGGTCGGCCGGGTAGCGGGCCAGCAGCTGCCGTACGCAGTCGATCTGTTCGAGGGTGGCGCTGACCGCCTTGTCGCCGGCGTAGTCCGAGCGGACGTACACCGACCAGTACTGCGCGCCCACGCCGCCCTCGCGCAGCCGCGGGAGGTCGGTGTGCAGATGGGCGCCCTGGTGGGTGGCGATGTCGCGGGCGTCGAGGTCGTAGCGGACCTGTTCGCGCAGGGCCCACGGGAGGTCGTTGTGGCCGTCGACGACCGGGAACTCGCGCAGGAGTTCCCGGGCTGCCTCCAACGAGGCGGAGGTCATCGTCGTCACTTCCCCGAGCCGAAGCCGAAACCGCTCGCGCCCTCGACCTTGGCACGCAGACGCTTGCCCTTCTCGGTGGCCTGGTCGTTCAGCTCCTGCTGGAACTCACGCATCCGCTGCAGCAGGTCCTCGTCGTGCGCGGCGAGGATGCGGGCGGCCAGCAGACCCGCGTTGCGCGCGCCGGCGACGGAGACCGTGGCGACCGGCACGCCGGCCGGCATCTGCACGATCGAGAGCAGGGAGTCCATGCCGTCGAGGTACTTCAGCGGGACCGGGACGCCGATGACCGGCAGCGGCGTGACCGAGGCCAGCATGCCGGGGAGGTGAGCGGCGCCACCGGCCCCGGCGATGATCACCTTGAGGCCTCGCTCGGCCGCCTGCTCGCCGTACGTGACCATCTCGCGCGGCATACGGTGCGCGGAGACGACATCGACCTCGTACTCGATCTCGAACTCGTCGAGGGCCTGGGCGGCGGCCTCCATCACGGGCCAGTCGGAGTCCGAACCCATGACGATGCCCACGACAGGGCCGACAGCGGTACTCATTCGGTGATCGTGCCTCTCAGGTAGCCGGCTGCGTGACGGGCGCGCTCCAGCACGTCGTCGAGGTCGTCGCCGTAGGTGTTGACGTGCCCGACCTTGCGGCCCGGCTTCACGTCCTTGCCGTACATGTGGATCTTCAGCCGGGGGTCGCGGGCCATGCAGTGCAGGTACGCGGAGTACATGTCCGGGTAGTCGCCGCCGAGGACGTTGACCATGACGGTCCACCTGGCGCGCGGGCGCGGGTCGCCGAGCGGGAGGTCGAGGACGGCGCGGACGTGGTTGGCGAACTGGGACGTTATCGCCCCGTCCTGGGTCCAGTGGCCCGAGTTGTGCGGGCGCATCGCGAGCTCGTTGACGAGGATGCGGCCGTCGCGGGTCTGGAACAGCTCCACGGCGAGGTGGCCGACGACGCCGAGTTCCTTGGCGATGGTGAGGGCCATCTCCTCGGCCTTCAGGGCGAGGGTCTCGTCGAGATCGGGGGCGGGCGCGATGACCGTGTCACAGACGCCGCCCACCTGCTGGGACTCGACGACGGGGTAGGCGACGGCCTGGCCGTGGGGCGACCGTACGACGTTCGCCGCGAGCTCCCGTACGTAGTCGACCTTCTCCTCGGCGAGGACCGGGACGCCGGCGCGGAACGGGTCCGCGGCCTCCTCGACGGAGTCGACGACCCAGACCCCCTTGCCGTCGTAGCCGCCGCGGACGGTCTTGAGGACGACCGGGAAGCCGTCGCCCTCGGCACCCTCGGGAAGGCCCTCGCGCGCGAAGGCGGCCACGTCCGCCGGGTCGCTCACGATCCGGTGCCGGGGGCACGGCACGCCGATCGCGTCGAGCCGCGCTCGCATCACGCCCTTGTCCTGGGCGTGCACGAGCGCGTCGGGGCCCGGGCGGACGGGGATGCCGTCCGCCTCCAGGGCTCTGAGGTGCTCGGTGGGTACGTGTTCGTGATCGAAGGTGATCACGTCGCAGCCCCTCGCGAACTCGCGGAGCGTGTCGAGGTCGCGATAGTCGCCGATGACGACATCGCTGACGACCTGCGCCGCGGAATCCTGAGGGGTGTCACTGAGAAGCTTGAACCTGATGCCCAACGGGATGCCCGACTCGTGTGTCATACGAGCGAGCTGGCCCCCGCCGACCATGCCGACTACCGGGAACGTCACGCCCCTAGGGTATCGGCCACCGCGGGGCGACCCTCTTACCGGACTTTTTCGGGTCTCTTCCCGTCCTGTGTACCGGCCTATGAGCTCGCCCACAGGCAATCGACGAAGGGGGTGGTTAGCATGGCTGGGTTGACGAAACCGACCGGCAAACCGACCGACAGGAGCCTTCACGACCATGGGACGTGGTTCCTCGGGGCTTCAATCGGCGCCTCCTCCGGTACCTCGTAGTGCCGTACGACAGCGCTTCGACCGGCTGGTGCGTGAGGTGGCCAAGTTCGGGGCGGTGGGTGGGGCCGGGCTTCTGGTCAATCTCCTCGTGTTCAACCTGGTGCGGCATGTGACCGATCTGCAGGTGGTGCGGGCGAGTGTCATCGCCACCGTGGTCGCGATCATCTTCAACTACCTGGGGTTTCGGTACTTCACCTACCGGGATCGGGACAAGAGCCGGCGTACGAAGGAACTGGGGCTGTTCCTGCTGTTCAGCGTGGTCGGGCTGGTGATCGAGAACGGGGTGCTGTACGCGGCGACGTACGCCTTCGGGTGGGACAGTCCGCTGCAGAGCAACATCTTCAAGTTCCTCGGCATCGGTGTCGCGACGCTCTTCCGGTTCTGGTCGTATCGGACGTGGGTGTTCCGCGCGCTGCCGGTGGAGGAGCCGTCCGCGGAGGACGCGGAATCGTTCCTTGAGCGACGGCAACGGGCCGAGAAGGAATCACGAGTACACCAACGCGTCAGCTGACCACCCCTCCCTCGCCCTGTTACCTCACCGTCGGCCCCGACTCCTGGCTCGGCTTCGGCGGAGGTGTGCGGGAGAGGAACAGGGCCAGGACGGGAGGCTTCGTCTGGAGCATTTCCAGGCGCCCACCGTCCGCCTCCGCGAGGTCACGAGCCACGGCAAGACCGATCCCGGTGGAGTTGCGGCCACTGATGGCACGTTCGAAGATGCGGGCCCCGAGATCGGCGGGGATGCCGGGCCCCTCGTCCGTGACCTCGATGACGGCTTGGTTGCCGGTGACACGGGTACGCAGCGCCACCGTGCCACCGCCATGCATGAGGGAGTTCTCGATCAGCGCGGCAAGGACCTGGGCGACCGCGCCCGGAGTGCCGACGGCCTCCAGGTGACGCTTGCCCGAACTGACGATCGCACGACCGGCACTGCGATAGGCGGGACGCCACTCGGCCAGCTGCTGCTGGATGACCTCGTCGAGGTCGAAGGTGACGGCGGAGCCGTTGCGGGGGTCACGGGAGTTGGTGAGAAGGCGTTCCACCACGTCCGTGAGCCGCTCGACCTGGGTGAGCGCGATCGTCGCCTCTTCCTTCACCGTGTCGGGATCATCGGTGAGGGTGATCTCCTCCAGCCGCATGGAGAGCGCCGTGAGCGGCGTACGCAGCTGATGGGAGGCGTCCGCGGCGAGGCGGCGCTCCGCCGTGAGCATGCGGGCGATGCGCTCGGCGGAGGAGTCGAGGACGTCCGCGACACGGTCCAGTTCATGGACGCCGTACCTCTTGTGGCGCGGCCGGGGGTCCCCCGACCCGAGGCGCTCCGCCGTCTCCGCGAGGTCGGTGAGCGGCGAGGCGAGCCGGTTGGCCTGGCGCACCGCGAGCAGCACCGCCGCGATCACCGCCAGCAACGCCACCGCCCCGATGATCAGCAACGTACGGCCGACCTCGCGCGTCACCGACGAGCGCGGCTCCTGCACGGTGACCGTCTCGCCCTCCTCGCCCGTCTCATGGGCGCTGATGACGTCCCCGGTGGGCTTGGTGCCGACCTCGATCACGGGCTTGCCCGGGATGCGGATCTCGGCGTAACGGTCCCCCTGGATCTGGTCGCGCAGCGCCGAGGCGTTCACGGTCTGGTCGCCGAGCAGCCGGGTGTCCACGATGCTGGCCAGCCGCACCGCCTCGGTGTCCACCCGCTCCTGGGCGGTGCTGGTGATCGTCCGCGTCTCGACGATGACGAGGGACACGCCGAAGACCGCGATCACGACGAGAACGACGGCGAGGGTGGACTGGATCAGTCGGCGGCGCATGTCCTGATATCTGCCTGCTTATCTTTCCGTACGGCTCATGTGGCGGGAACGAGCCGATACCCGACGGCCGACGGCCGGTCCGTCAGCTCTTCTCGAAGCGGAAGCCGACGCCCCGCACCGTCGCGATGTAGCGGGGGTTGGCCGCGTCGTCGCCCAACTTCTTACGCAGCCAGGAGATGTGCATGTCGAGCGTCTTGGTCGACGACCACCAGGTCGTGTCCCAGACCTCGCGCATCAGCTGGTCCCGGGTGACGACCCGCCCCGCATCGCGCACCAGCACCCGCAGCAGGTCGAACTCCTTGGCGGTGAGCTGGAGTTCCTCGTCGCCCATCCAGGCGCGGTGCGACTCGACGTCGATCCGGACGCCGTGCGTGGCCGGCGGCTGCGCGGGCTCGGCGGCGCCGCGCCGGAGCAGGGCCCGGACCCGGGCGAGCAGCTCGGCGAGCCGGAACGGCTTGGTGACGTAGTCGTCGGCGCCCGCGTCCAGGCCGACCACGGTGTCCACCTCGTCGGCGCGCGCGGTCAGGATGAGCACCGGCACGGCGTGGCCCTCGGCACGCAGCCGGCGGGCCACCTCCAGGCCGTCCATGCCGGGGAGACCGAGGTCCAGCACGACCAGGTCGATCCCGCCCTGCATTCCTGCGTCGAGCGCGGTGGGTCCGTCCTCCCGCACCTCGACCTCGTACCCTTCCCGGCGCAGTGCGCGGGCCAGCGGCTCCGAAATGGACGCGTCGTCCTCGGCGAGCAGTACACGGGTCATGAGCTGATGGTAGTCCGCCCGTGACAAGAGCTGGGGTGTGATCGGCGCCTTGGTTCTTACCGGCTCCTGACCGGTCTCTTACCTCCGACGGCTGTGGTACAGACCTATGCCTACGAAGTGCGATCCTGGAAAGGACCTTGGAAAGGGTGGCCGCGGTTCCCTCGACACCTGTGATCCCGGTCTCAAGTCCTTCCATTTCCGCCCGTGTCCTGACGTATGGTGACTCTACGCCCGTAGCACTGCGGGGACCTTCGGCGCTTGACGCCGAGGGTCTCTTTTGTGTGCGGACCAGTGTGCGGATCAAGGATCCGAGGAATGAGACGCGGCCGGGCGGCCAACCCGCCGGAACCGACCGCTCCCCCCACCGGGCGCGTGACCGCTCTACGTCGATGCGCGTCCCGACCAGCAAGGATCGACCATGGCGTCCAGCCTGACGAAGGACTCGGCCTCCCCGGGCACCCCCGGCACCGAGAAGACCTTCTTCGGCCACCCCCGCGGTATGGCCACGCTCTTCATGACGGAGATGTGGGAGCGCTTTTCCTGGTACGGGATGCGCGGCATCCTCGTCCTCTACCTGATCGCGGGCGTCCTCGACGGCCCGCTCGCCGGCCGGGAAGCCCTGGCCGCGTCGATCTACGGCGTGTACAACGCGGTCGTGTACATGGCCGCCATGCCCGGCGGCTGGGTCGCCGACCGCCTCTGGGGCGCCCGTAAGGCCGTCCTCGTCGGCGGCATCGTCATCGCCGCCGGCCACTTCACGCTGGCGATCCCCGCGGACGTCGCCTTCTTCTGCGGTCTCGGCCTGATCGCGATCGGCACCGGTCTGCTGAAGCCGAACATCTCCGCGATGGTCGGCGGTCTCTACGAGGGCCAGCCCAGCGCCCGCCGCGACGCCGGCTTCACGCTCTTCTACATGGCGATCAACATCGGCGGCATGGCCGCCCCACTGGTCGTCGGCTACCTCGGCGAGAACGTCAACTGGCACCTCGGCTTCGGTGTCGCCGGTGTCGGTATGACCCTCGCGGTCATCCAGTACGTCCTCGGCGGCCGTCACCTCGGCGACATCGGCAAGGAGCCGGGCACCCCGGCCTCCCCCGAGGAGAAGCGTGCCGCGCTGCGCAAGGTCGCGCTGTGGGGCGGCATCGCCGTCGTCGCGCTGGTCGCGGACCTCGCGCTGGGCACGTACGACATAGAGCACATCGTCAACGTGCTCGCGGTCCTCGGCATCGTGGTCCCGATCGTCTACTTCGTGGCGATGTACCGGAACCCGGCGCTGGCCAAGTCGGACAAGCCGAAGATCCAGGCCTTCGCCTGGTTCTTCGCCACCGCGGTGCTGTTCTGGATGATCTACGACCAGTCCGGTTCGCTGCTGACGATCTTCGCGGACACCAAGACCGACCGCATGATCGGCGGCTGGGAGTTCCCGGCGTCCTGGTACCAGTCGGTGAACCCGGCCATGGTCATCGTGCTCGCCCCGATCTTCGCGGCGCTGTGGGTGAAGCTGGCCCGGCGTGACCGTGAGCCGAGCACGCCCATGAAGTTCGCCCTGGCGATGCTCCTCATCGGTGGCTCGTTCGGCATCATGGGCCTGGCCGGTGCCGCCGCCGCGAACAGCGACACGGGCAAGGTCACCGTCTTCTGGCTGCTGAGCGTCTACCTGGTGCAGACCCTCGGCGAGATGTGCCTGTCGCCGGTGGGCCTGTCCCTGTCGACGAAGCTGGCGCCGAAGCAGTTCGTGGGCCAGATCATGGGCCTGTGGTTCCTGGCCACCGCCACGGGCAACGCGCTCAACGGCTGGACCACCAAGTTGAACGCTCCGCTGGGGGACGCGGTGTACTACACGATGTGGGCCGTCATCGCTGTCGCCGCGGGGTTGGTGTTCATGGTGGCCGGGCGGAAGATCCGGGCGCTCATGGGGGACGTGCGGTAGCGCTGCGCCGACTTGAGCCGACGGGGCCGTTGCACTCACGTGGGTGTAACGGCCCCGTCGGTTGCGCCTCTGTGCGCCCGCGCGGCGGAGCCGCACATCGATACAGCCCCGCGCCCCTGAAAATAGAAGGTCGGTCAGCGCAGCCCCCTCCTTGGCATGAACGTGAACACCGCGCCTCCCAGCAGCAGTGCCGTTCCCGCCACCAAACCCAGTGCCTTCAGGGAGCCCTGGTCCTCCGCTCCCGTCGCCGCCAGGCCGCCGTCGGTCGACGAGCCGCCGGCGGAACCTCCTGTCGACCCGCCTGCCGATCCGCCGCCGGACGCGCCGCTCGCCTGCTCGGTGGTGTCCAGGGTCAGGGAGACCTCCGACTTGGCCGGGGTGCAGGTCGTCGTCGTGCCCAGGGCCTCGATCGTCAGGACGCCCGGGGAGAGAGTGGACTCGCCGCTCGCGCCCGGCTTGTAGGTGCCCGTGAGGTCGGGGATCTCGATCGGGTCGCCCGACTTGATGGGCTCGGCGTTGGTCGGGCCCTCGACATGGACCGTGCCCTTGTCGGCGCCGCCCAGGGCGACCTCCATCGACGGCTTGACGGAGTCCTTGGGGATGTCGGCGGGGCTGTCCATCACCGACTTCTTGAACTGGACCGTCAGGTCGAAGCTCCCGCCGTTCTTCTTGGCGTTGATCTGGACCGGCGAGGTGGCCTCCTTGTCGCCGATCGGCGTCTTGCACTCGTAGGGGACCTGGACCTCCTTGCCGGTGAAGTCGCTCTGCCCGCCGTCTCCGCCGCCACCCGTGCTCGAACCGCCCGCGTCCCCGCCCGTCTCGCTCTCACTCGGCGTCGGATCCGAAGTGCTCGGCGAACCCGTCGGCAGGCCCGTCGGCACGCTCGTCGGGAGCGTCGGGATCACCGTCGGCAACCCGCCCGTCGTACCGCCCGAACTCCCGCCCCCGTCCGTCACCTTGATGGTGGCCGCCGGCTTCACCGTCTCCTTCGGCGCGCACTTGGTGTCGGTGGAGATCGGCTTGTTGACGTTGATGTTGTACGCGTCCGGCGTCAGGGTCACCTCGCCCGGTGCCGTCAGCTTCAGCTTGCCCTTCATGTCGGACAGCTTCATCTCGGTGTTCTTCGGGATCGGCGGGTTCTCCCGGGGCCCCTGCATGGCGATGTCCGCCGTCTGCGCGCCGGCCGCCTTCAGGGTTCCCGTCGGCTGGACGGTGTTCGCCTCCAGGTCGAGGATGTTCGGGTTCTTGGACGCCGCCTGGACGAACTTCCAGACGATCTCCACCTCGTCGCCGACCTTCGCCTCGGCGGGCGCGGTGACCTCCACCTTCGTGGTGCCCTGGACCGGCGGCAGGCCGGAGATCGCGGGCGGGATGCACTCGGTCGCGTACGCCACCTCGGCCGCCTGCGCGGGCGCCGCGGCCACGCCGAGCAGCACGCCCGCGCCGCCGAGCATCAGGGCGGCGCCCGCAGCGGTCGCTCTCCGAGGACGTACCGGTGTGACTCTCCTTGGCTTGCTCACGGGGGTGCCTTCCTGGTGGGGGTCGCAGGACTCGTCGGACTGTCGTCGTACGGTGCGGAGAGCCGCCCGGCCGTGCCCGGATCGCTGTCCGGGGTGAACCACGGCAGGGTCGAGGGAGGGGCGGCGAGGGCGTGCCTCGCTTCCGCGCGGGGCTTCAACCCCGGGATGCGCAGGGCCAGTTCGGGGAGACGGAGGCCGCGGCGCCGGGTGGTCTGCCGTGGGCGTACCCGGTCCACGACCGCCATGCCGACGCGGAACACGGCGGCCGGTACGACGAGACAGACCAGGATCCAGAACAGCGTCACGCCCCAGGGCCGGCCCACGCCCCAGGGCTGTTCGGCCATCACCTTGCCGCCGTACTTCAGCGAGACCGCGTAGTCGCCGTGCGCCCCGGCGGCGAGTTCCACCGGCAGTTCGATCCGCGCCTTCCCGCCCGGCTGGATCGTGCCGCGCCACTGCTGTTCCTCCCACTGCGGCGCGAACACGCCGTGGGAGGTGCCGACCTGGAAGACCGGGTTCTTCACCGGTGAGGTGCCGACGTTGCCGACCGTGAACACCAGGGTGCGCGCCGGGGGTGCGCCGAACCAGGTGAGCAGGCCGCTGGAGCCGTCCAGCCGGGTGTCCGTGAGGACCGACAGGCGCCCGCCCGCCGGCTCCGCGGGCAGCGGCTCGACCGCGTGCCCGGCCACCTGGAAGATCGCGTCGGCCTCGGCCTTCGCCCCGGTCACCGTCGCCACGTGCACCACGCAGGGACACGGCACGGGCGGCTCGGCGACCGGCAGCTTCTTGCTGAAGCGCCCCTCGGCGTCCGTGGTCACGGCCCTGCCGTCCGCGTTGGCGCAGGAGTTGGTGCCGCCGGTCACTCCGGACGACGGCACGGACTGGCCGCAGATCAGGATCATCAGCAGCGCACGCGCCCGCCAGCCGCTGCCGGTCACGGTGACCGAACCGCCGGTTCCGGCTTGCGACTTGGACAGCTTGACGGTGGGCGGGCCGTCGGCCGCCGACGCCATCGGGGACATCAGCATCGCCAGCACCGCCACCAGCGCCGGAATCCGCACCCAGCCCTTCACGTCCCCGCTCCCGTCAACTCCGCGTCCATCAACGGCCGTTCGGCATCGGCCACCTCGCCGCCGTACGGCCTTCGACGCCTTCGACGCCGTACGACGAAGAAGGCGCCCACCGCCGCGAGCAGCCC
>NZ_JAKEIP010000161.1 GCF_021474425.1 Streptomyces muensis
GTGTCGGGGGGTGTCCGTCCTCGGTCGGGCGGCTCGGTTGCTTTGAGGTGTGCTCGGCGTTGACGCCCGCCGCTGCGGGCGGACACCCCCCGACACGGCCCCTTGCCGCCGTACGCGGGTGCCGCGCCGTGGGGCGAATGCAGCGGGGCCCCGCCTCGTGGTGAGGTGGGGCCCCGGTGCGCTTGGGTCAGCGTGAGCGCTTGGCCAGGCGTTCTACGTCCAGGAGGATCACCGCGCGGGCCTCCAGGCGGAGCCAACCGCGCTGGGCGAAGTCGGCGAGGGCCTTGTTGACCGTCTCGCGGGAGGCGCCGACCAGCTGGGCCAGTTCCTCCTGGGTGAGGTCGTGGACGACGTGGATGCCCTCCTCGGACTGCACGCCGAAGCGGCGGGAGAGGTCCAGGAGTGCGCGGGCCACGCGGCCGGGGACGTCCGAGAAGACGAGGTCGGACATCGCGTCGTTGGTGCGGCGCAGGCGGCGGGCCACGGCGCGCAGGAGGGCGGTGGCCACCTCGGGGCGGGCGTTCAGCCAGGGCTGGAGGTCGCCGTGGCCGAGGCCGAGCAGCTTGACCTCGGTCAGCGCGGTGGCGGTCGCCGTGCGCGGGCCCGGGTCGAACAGGGACAGCTCGCCGATGAGCTCGCCGGGGCCGACGACGGCGAGCATGTTCTCGCGGCCGTCGGGAGACGTGCGGTGGAGCTTGACCTTGCCCTCGGTGACCACGTAGAGCCGGTCGCCGGGGTCGCCCTCGTGGAACAGAGAGTCGCCACGGGCGAGGGTCACCTCACTCATGGAGGCGCGCAGTTCCGCGGACTGCTCGTCGTCGAGAGCCGCGAAGAGCGGATTGCGCCGCAGAGGGTCGTCCACGAGTTCTCTCCTTGTCGACCTGCTCAGGGGATCTTTCCCCTGCGTACCAGGGGACCGTGCTCCCCATTTTGCCGGACGGTCCAAACAGTGTGATCTGTCACAAGGATGCCGCACAGGTGTCCCGAGGTAAGCGGCAGGGGTCCAATTGGGGGCCGATCTTCAGGGTCCGGGGCGGATGTCAGCGTCGGGCTTTAGGCTGGCCGAGTGTCCAAATCGCCGGTGAGAGCACAGGCCAAGGGGGCTGGGCGGGTGGTTGTACGTCGGGATTCCGCTGTGGGCGAACAGGGCCCTGGTGGTGGACGGAAAGCGACGAAAGCGGCGAAGAGCGGGGTCGGTGACGTGGTGGCCGGTGGCGAGAAAGCGGCGGTGAAGAAGGCGAGCGCCAAGAAGGTCGCGACCAAGAAGGCGATCAAGAAGAAGCCTGTCATCGCGCCCGAGAAGGCCACGGCTGCGGTGAAGGGAGCCTCTGCCGTCAAGACCGTCGCCGCCAAGCCTCCTACGGGTGAGTCCCGTACCGCCCTCGTTCGTCGGGCCCGGCGGATCAATCGCGAGCTCGCCGAGATCTATCCGTACGCCCACCCGGAACTGGACTTCGAGAACTCGTTCCAGCTGCTGGTCGCCACGGTGCTGTCCGCCCAGACCACCGATCTGCGGGTCAACCAGACGACCCCGGCGCTCTTCGCCAAGTACCCGACCCCCGAGGATCTGGCCGTCGCCGTTCCGGAGGAGGTCGAGGAGATCCTCCGTCCGTGCGGTTTCTTCCGGGCCAAGACCAAGTCGGTCATGGGGCTGTCGAAAGCGCTGGTGGAGAACCACGGCGGCGAGGTTCCGGGGCGGCTCGAAGACCTGGTCAAGCTGCCCGGCGTCGGGCGCAAGACGGCCTTCGTCGTGCTCGGCAACGCCTTCGGACGGCCCGGGATCACCGTGGACACGCACTTCCAGCGGCTCGTGCGGCGCTGGAAGTGGACCGAGCAGACGGACCCCGACAAGATCGAGGCCGAGATCGGGGCGTTGTTCCCGAAGGGTGACTGGACGGATCTGTCGCATCACGTGATCTGGCACGGTCGCCGTATCTGCCACGCCCGCAAGCCCGCGTGCGGCGCCTGCCCCATCGCGCCGCTCTGCCCGGCGTACGGCGAGGGCGAGACGGACCCGGAGAAGGCGAAGAAGCTCCTCAAGTACGAGAAGGGTGGCTTCCCAGGGCAGCGGCTCAATCCGCCGAAGTCGTACCTGGACGCGGGCGGCAAGCCGGCCCCGCCGCTGGGGGCGGCCGGATGACGTCTCCGTGGTCGGAACGATCTAGGTGCCTTCGGGCGTTGGACCGGGCAGGACGACGGGGGTGGCGATGACGCGGGCGAGTGGTACGCAGGACGGGCCGGTGACGCTGAGCAAGGACGGGCTGCCCGACTGGCTGGACCCGGTGGTGCGGGTGGTCGAGACGGTCGAGCCGGTGCAGCTGAGCCGGTTCCTGCCGCCGGAGGACGGCGCGGGGCGGCAGTCCGCCGTGCTGATCCTGTTCGGTGAGGGTGCCGGTGGGCCCGAGCTGCTGCTGATGGAGCGGGCCAGTTCGCTGCGTTCCCATGCCGGTCAGCCCTCGTTCCCGGGTGGTGCCCTCGACCCCGAGGACGGCGACCCGCAGGGCGACGGGCCGTTGCGGGCCGCGCTGCGGGAGGCCGAGGAGGAGACCGGGCTCGATCCGAGCGGCGTCCAGCTCTTCGGCGTGCTGCCGAAGCTGTACATCCCGGTCAGCGGCTTTGTCGTCACTCCGGTGCTGGGCTGGTGGCGCGAGCCGAGCCCGGTCGACGTCGTCGATCCGAACGAGACGGCACGCGTCTTCACCGTCCCCGTGGCGGATCTCACGAACCCGGACAACCGCGCCACGACCGTCCACCCCAGCGGCCACCGAGGTCCGGCATTTCTGGTCGAATCGGCACTGGTGTGGGGCTTCACCGCCGGGATCATCGACCGTCTGCTGCATTTCTCCGGCTGGGAGCGGCCCTGGGACCGGGGCAAGCAGGTCCCGCTCGACTGGCGGTCATGACAGGGTGTCTGCCGTGCTGTGTTGTCCCGGGGGTCGACCCCCGGACCCCCGGCCGAGCTGGTGGGACCGGAGAGTGAAGAGGCGAGGCCTGAAGCGGTGAACGTGCTGGACATCCTGTTGCTGGTCGCCGCCGTGTGGTTCGCGATCGTGGGCTACCGCCAGGGCTTCGTCGTCGGCATCCTGTCGGTGATCGGCTTCCTGGGCGGCGGCCTCGTGGCCGTGTACCTCCTCCCGGTCATCTGGGACGCGTTGACCGACAACGCCGAGGTGAGCACGACCGCCGCCGTGGTCGCCGTCGTCGTGGTCATCGTCTGTGCGTCGGTCGGGCAGGCTCTGACCACCCACCTCGGAAACAAGCTGCGCCGGTACATCACCTGGTCCCCGGCCCGCGCCCTGGACGCCACCGGCGGCGCCCTCGTCAACGTCGTGGCGATGCTCCTCGTCGCCTGGCTGATCGGCTCCGCCCTCGCCGGGACGACGCTGCCGACGCTCGGAAAGGAGGTCCGTAACTCCAAGGTGCTGCTCGGCGTCTCCCGGGCGTTGCCCGACCAGGCCGACACCTGGTTCGCGGACTTCTCCTCCGTACTCGCGCAGAACGGCTTCCCGCAGGTCTTCAGCCCGTTCTCGAACGAGCCGATCAACGAGGTCCAGCCGCCCGACCCGGCCCTTGCCAACAGCCCGGTGGCCACCCGCGCCCAGCGGTCCATCGTCAAGGTCATGGGCACCGCGCCGAGTTGCGGCAAGGTCCTGGAGGGCACCGGCTTCGTCTTCGCCGACCGCCGTGTCATGACCAACGCGCACGTCGTCGGCGGCGTCGACGAACCCACCGTCCAGATCGGCGGCGAGGGCAGGAAGTACGACGCGACCGTCGTCCTCTACGACTGGGAGCGCGACATCGCCGTGCTCGACGTGCCGGACATGCGCGCGCCCGCCCTGCAGTTCACGGCCAGGGACGCCGAGAGCGGCGACAGCGCGATCATCGCGGGCTTCCCGGAGAACGGGGCGTACGACGTGCGGGCCGCGCGAGTGCGCGGACGCCTGCCGGCCAACGGTCCGGACATCTACCACCGCGGCACCGTGCGCCGCGATGTCTACTCGCTGTACGCGACCGTCCGCCAGGGCAACTCCGGCGGCCCGCTGCTCACGCCCGAGGGCAAGGTGTACGGCGTGGTCTTCGCCAAGTCCCTCGACGACGCCAACACCGGCTACGCGCTCACCGCGGACGAGATCCAGGAGGACATCGTCAAGGGGCGTACCGCCAACCAGCAGGTGGACAGCGACAGCTGCGCGCTGTAGGTCCCCGGGAGGGTGGGAGGACCGGCCGTGAAGAGGCGGCCGGTCAGCCGCGCGGGTGGCGCAGCCGCACCGAGACCCAGCGGGCCCGGCGGCGCAGGATGCGCGGAATGCCCACCCGCAGGTCCGAGCCCGGCATCTGCGGGGCGCTGCCTCGCTGGTGGGAGCTCAGGCCTCCGGCCGAGCGTCGATTGCGTGCTGCGTCACTGTAGTCGTGCGTCCAGCCCATACCCCGACGTCTGCCCCTGCCCCAAGGTCGATAACCGCCCCCAGGGCCCCCAATTGGCCTATGCGCCAGGCAATTGGCTGTTCGTAGGACACCTGTTCAGATCCGGATACCGGGCGCATCGGCGCGGTCACCGATCGGGTTCGGGGTCTTTCAGCCAATTGATCAGTTCGGTGGAGAAGGCGACCGGGTCTTCCTCGTGCGGGAAGTGCCCGAGCCCGTCGAACAGCCGCCAGCGGTACGGCGCTTCGACGTACTCGCCGGAGCCGGCCGCGCTGCGGGTGCGCATCACGGGATCGAGTGAGCCGTGCAGATGGAGGGTCGGCACCCGCACCGGCCGCTTCATCCGGCGGTTGAACTGGATGCCGTCGGGGCGGGCCAGCGAGCGGACCATCCAGCGGTACGGCTCGATGGAGCAGTGCGCCGTCGACGGGATGCAGATCGCCCGGCGGTACGTCTCCACCGCCTCGTCGTCGGGCAGGCGCGGGCCGGACCAGTCCCGGATCAGCCGGGCGACGAGCGCGCCGTCGTCGCCGGTCAGCTGCCGTTCGGGGATCCAGGGCCGCTGGAACCCCCAGATGTAGGAACTCGCACTCGTCTGCTTGACGTCCGAGAGCATCGCCGAACGCCAGCGCCTGGGGTGCGGCATGGACGCGACCGCGAGCCGGCGGACCAGCTTGGGGCGCATCACGGCCGCCGTCCACGCCAGATATCCGCCCAGGTCGTGGCCGACCAGCGCGGCGTCGGGCTCGCCGAGCGAGCGGATCACACCGGTGATGTCGAGGGCGAGGTTGGCCGGGTCGTAGCCGCGCGGCGTACGGTCGCTGCCGCCGACGCCCCTGAGGTCCATCGCCACGGCCCGGAAGCCGGCGTCGGAGAGGGCGACGAGCTGATGCCGCCAGGTCCACCAGAACTGGGGAAAGCCGTGCAGGAGCAGCACCAGCGGGCCGTCACCCATCTCCGCGATGTGGAAGCGCGCACCGTTGGCGGCCACGTCCCGGTGGGTCACCTCTTTCCCGCCGGGGACGTCCAGTCGTACGACCGAGGCAGGTTGCGCCGAGGGGGTGGCGGGATCCGTCATGACGACGAGCGTGCCACAGCCTCGATGGCCGCGGGTGCCCGGTCCTCCAGCTCCGGCCTCGTCGCCGGGGCCGGACGCGGATGCGGCTTGGCCTTCTGCAGGACGCCCGCCGTCTCCTTCACCGAGGCGGCGACCTTCTGCGGCCCCTTGCTCTTCTTGGCCTTCTTCGCGAACGCGACCCCGATCAGGGCGAGGACGACGGCGACGAGGACGTTCGCCGCGAAGGACAGCACGAAGCAGATCGCGAGGTTCCAGTCGCTCCAGGTCTGAATGCCGTACGCCAGCGCGAAGTTCAGCATGGGCAGAGAGAACAGCAGCACCGCGCCGGCCGCGGTGAACGCGCCGCCGCTCGTCGCGCCGCGCTTGACGTCCTGCTTGAGCTGAGCCTTCGCCAGTGCGATCTCGTCATGCACCAGCGCCGACATCTCGGTCGTCGCCGACGCGAACAGCTGGCCGATGCTGCGTTCGGCGCCGACCGGGCTGCCGTCGGGTGCGCTCATCGCGGTCTCCCTCGTAGATACGGTTCCGTCTTCTGCCTGACTGCGTACGGTTCCGTCTTTTGTACCGTCCCGTCAGATCATGCCCGACGATGCTCCTCCTCGCCTGCCCCGCCCGCCACTTCGGCAAGCGTGTGGCGGGCGGCGGCCTTCTCCTCGGCGAGAAGGCGGTGCTCGGCGGCCTTGCGCTCGTGGATGGCGGCCATCCGCAGGTGGTACTCCGGCTCGTCCTCCTCGTAGATGTCCGGAATGCCGTCCGCGTCCTCGTCGCGCTCCTCGGCCTCCCACAGCCGGCGGTACTTGGCGTTCCGTATCTTCAGCAGCACCGTCGCCAGCAGGGCCGCCATGAGCGAGCCCATGAGTACGGCCGCCTTGACCTCGTCGGTCAGCGGGGCGTCGCCGACGAAGGCGAGCTCGCCGATGAGCAGCGAGACGGTGAAGCCGATGCCGGCGAGGGTCGCGACGGCGAACACGTCCGCCCACTCCAGGTCGTCGCTGAGCGAGGCCCTGGTGAAACGCGCCGTCAGCCAGGTGCCGCCGAAGATGCCGACCGTCTTGCCGACGACCAGACCGAGGACCACGCCGAGCGTCTCCGGCTGGGTGAAGACATCGCCGAGCGCCCCGCCGGAGACGGCCACACCGGCGCTGAACAGTGCGAACAGCGGCACGGCCAACCCCGCCGACAGGGGGCGTACGAGATGCTCGATGTGCTCGCCCGGCGAGTGCTCCTCGCCTTCGTGCCGGGTGCAGCGCAGCATCAGGCCCATTGCCACGCCCGCGATGGTGGCGTGGATGCCGCTGTTGTACATCAGCCCCCAGATCACCAGGGCGAGCGGGACGTACACGTACCACCCGCGTACGCCCTTCCTCAGCAGCAGCCAGAAGACGGCGAGGCCGGCGACGGCGCCGCCGAGCGCGGCGAAGTCGATCTGCGAGGTGAAGAAGATCGCGATGATCAGGATCGCGAACAGGTCGTCGACGACGGCGAGGGTGAGCAGGAAGGCGCGCAGGGCGCTGGGCAGGGAGGTGCCGATGACGGCGAGCACGGCGAGCGCGAAGGCGATGTCCGTGGCCGTCGGGACCGCCCAGCCCGCCGTCGAGCCGTGCCCGGTGACACTGGTCAGCGTGTAGACGAGCGCGGGTACGGCCATGCCGCACAGCGCGGCGACGACCGGCAGTACGGCCGCCCTGGGGTCCTTGAGGTCGCCGGCAACCAGCTCACGTTTGAGTTCGATGCCGGCGACGAAGAAGAAGATCGCGAGGAGCCCGTCGGCGGCCCAGTGCTCGACGGAGAGGTTCAGGCCGAGGGCCTCGGGTCCGAGGTGGTAGTGGCCGACGCTCTCGTAGCTGTCGTGCAGTGCGGGGACGTTCGCCCAGATCAGCGCGGTGATCGCGGCGACGAGCAGCAGCACACCGCCGACGGTCTCGGTCCGCAGCGCTTCCGCGACGAAGTTCCGCTCGGGGAGGGACAGCCGTCCGAAGACCTTGCGGGCGGGGGCGGTGCTGCGGGGCGCGGTCACGGGGGAGACCTCCGGTCGGTGGGCAGGACAGAGCACATGCCGACCAGACTTCCCGGCGCACCTGAGATCGAGATTGTTTTGGTTAGTTTACCTAAGAGTGCGCCGCTGTGCATCAGTCGAGCCCGTCGATCTCCACCGTACGTACGCGAAGGGCACCCGGCGCGCTTGTCGCCGGGTGCCCTTGGTGGCCGTACTCAGTCCTCGCTGGGCGCCGCCGGGAGCTTCGCCTGGATGAGGTCCATGACCGTCGAGTCGGTCAGCGTCGTCACATCGCCGAGCTGGCGGTTCTCGGCGACGTCGCGCAGGAGACGGCGCATGATCTTGCCGGAGCGGGTCTTCGGCAGCTCGGCCACTGGCAGGACCCGCTTCGGCTTGGCGATCGGGCCGAGGGTCACGCCGACGTGGTTGCGCAGGTCGGCGATGAGGTTCTCGTCCTCGGCGTTCGCCGTGCCGCGCAGGATCACGAAGGCGACGATCGCCTGCCCGGTGGTCTCGTCGGCGGCGCCGACGACCGCCGCCTCGGCGACGGACGGGTGCGAGACCAGGGCCGACTCGACCTCGGTGGTGGAGATGTTGTGGCCCGAGACGAGCATGACGTCGTCGACGCGGCCGAGGAGCCAGATGTCCCCGTCGTCGTCCTTCTTCGCCCCGTCACCGGCGAAGTACTTGCCCTCGAACCGTGACCAGTACGTGTCGATGAACCGCTGGTCGTCACCCCAGATGGTGCGCAGCATCGACGGCCACGGCTCGGTCAGGACCAGATAGCCGCCACCGCCGTTGGGCACCTCGTTCGCCTCGTCGTCGACGACGGTCGCGGAGATACCGGGCAGCGGCGTCTGCGCCGAACCGGGCTTGGTCGCGGTGACACCGGGCAGCGGCGAGATCATCATCGCGCCGGTCTCGGTCTGCCACCAGGTGTCCACGATCGGCGTCAGGTCGGCGCCGATGTGCTTCCGGTACCAGATCCACGCCTCGGGGTTGATCGGCTCACCCACCGAACCCAGCACCCGCAGGCTGCTGAGGTCGAACTTCGCGGGGATGTCGTCGCCCCACTTCATGAACGTACGGATGGCGGTCGGCGCCGTGTACAGGATCGTCACCCCGTACTTCTGCACGATCTCCCAGAACCGGCCCTGGTGCGGGGTGTCCGGCGTGCCCTCGTACATCACCTGTGTCGCGCCGTTCGCCAGCGGCCCGTACACGATGTACGAGTGCCCGGTGACCCAGCCGACGTCGGCCGTGCACCAGTACACGTCCGTCTCCGGCTTGAGGTCGAAGACGGCGTGGTGGGTGTACGCGGTCTGGGTGAGGTAGCCGCCGGAGGTGTGCAGGATGCCCTTCGGCTTACCCGTCGTCCCGGACGTGTAGAGGATGAAGAGCGGCTGCTCGGCGTTGAACGCCTCGGGGGTGTGCTCGGCGGACTGCCGCTCGACGATCTCGTGCCACCACACGTCACGGCTGTCGTCCCAGGCGACGTCCTGGCCGGTGCGCCGTACGACGAGCACATGCTCGACGTTGTCCACCTTGCCGATCGCCTCGTCCACGGCCGGCTTGAGCGCGGACGGCTTGCCGCGCCGGTAACCGCCGTCGGAGGTGATGACGACCTTGGCGTCCGCGTCCTGGATACGGGTGGCCAGCGCGTCCGCCGAGAAGCCGCCGAAGACGACGGAGTGCGCGGCGCCGATACGGGCGCAGGCCAGCATCGCGACCGCCGTCTCCGGGATCATCGGCATGTAGACGGCGACCCGGTCGCCCTTGCGAACCCCCAGCTCCAGCAGGGCGTTGGCGGCCTTGGAGACCTCGTCCTTGAGCTCGGCGTAGGTGAGGGCGCGGCTGTCGCCGGGCTCGCCCTCGAAGTGGATGGCGACGCGGTCGCCGTGCCCGGCCTCGACATGCCGGTCCACGCAGTTGTACGCGACGTTGAGCTCGCCGTCCTTGAACCACTTCGCGAACGGCGGGTTCGACCAGTCCAGTGTCTCCGTCGGCTCCTTGGCCCAGGTCAGCCGGCGGGCCTGCTCGGCCCAGAAGCCGAGCCTGTCAGCCTTGGCCTGTTCATACGCCTCCGCCGTGACATTGGCGTTCGCGGCCAGGTCGGCGGGGGGTGCGAACCTGCGCTCTTCCTTCAGCAGGTTGGCCAGGCTTTCGTTGCTCACGACATCTCCCTTTCCCAGGGTGTCCGTTGTGTCCCAGGCCACAGCTCATCAGACCCGGGGGTCCGATGACAAGGGTCGACGGAAAATTGGTTTAGACCTGTCGGCGGGGTTGGTCCGAGGGCGGCCCGGAGGTCCTTTCGGCGCCGGGGTCATCCGTTCCCACGGACGCCGGACGGACGCGGTTCAGCTCTGTAATCCCTTTCACATTCCACCCCCTGCCAGGCGAGACGCCGCCCGGCGGCAGCAACGGCCCCGAAGCCGACGCGGCTTCCCGAGGACACGCCTCCCACGGGAAGCGCGGCCCCGCACCGACCGGGGCCGCGCTCACTGTCCCGGCGTCATACCGACAGATCCGCCACCCCCACGTGATCGAACACGTCGGCGTCCTCACCCTCCCCGGCGAGCAGATACGCCTGTGCCTCGCCCACGTGGAAGTACATCCCGTGCAACTCCAGCGCCCCCTTCCGCAGCGCCCGCGCCACCGACTCGTGGGCACGCAGATGCTCCAGCTGCTGGACCACGTTGGTCAGACAGAGCTGCTCGACCGCGTCGGCCGGTGCCCGCCCGGCGAGTCGGGCCCACGGCCGGCTCTCGTCGTACATCCGCTCCAGGCTCGGCTGGGCATGCCGCAACCATCTTCTGAGCGGGGTCTGCGTGCCGTCCGGCTCGGAGCCGAGCAGCGCCTGCATCGCCCCGCACCCGGAGTGCCCGCACACCGTGATGGACCGCACCTCCAGCACGTCGACCGCGTACTCGATCGCGGCCGCCACCGAGTCGTCCCCGCTCTCCTGACCGGGCTGGGGGCACCTCCCGGCGCCTGCCGGGGGAGGCACGAGGTTGCCCACGTTGCGCACCACGAACAGGTCGCCGGGACCACTGGAGGTGATCATCGACGTGACCACCCGGGAGTCCGCGCAGGTGAGGAACAGCTGGGAGGGCTGCTGTCCCTCACGCGCCAGCCGGGCCAGCTCACCCCGCACCAGGGGTGCGGTGTTGCGCTGGAACGCGCTGATCCCTCGGGCCAGTTGGTGACTGCTCGGCCGGCCGCCGTCGGTGCCGCCGAAGCCGTCGCCGGAGCCCTCGCCGGGTCGGCGGGACCGGGTGGGGTCCTCGGTGCCCCCGAGTCCGCCGACTCCGTCGGCACCGCCGGGTGTGTCGAGCTCGCCGGTGCTGCCGGAGGTGTCGGCGCGGCCGGAAGTACCGGTGCTGTCGGAGGTGCCGGTGCTGTCGGAGGTGCCGGTGGCGCGGGCGGCGCTCACGGCCCCGGCTCTTTCGGTCGTGGTGGTGCCGTCCCGTGACGCGGCGGATCGTGACGCGTCCGCAGGCGTCGCCCCGGGGCGACCGTCGCCGGATGCGACGGAGTCCGGGATCTCGCACTGGTGGTTGCGCCAGGGCGTCCAGGGGTGGCAACGGCAGTCGGCCGTGTCGGGCGTGGGCGTCCCCGCGTCGAGATGGAGGCCGACCGGCCCTGTCGGCTCGCCGATCCTGACCCCGGCTCTGCGGCCGATCAGCTCGACGGTGCCGCCGTGGGCGGTCTGCGTGTTCTGCCAGTCCTGCAGTGACTCGTACGCCGCGTGGTCCATGAACGACCCGTCCAACTCCACGACGGCGTGGGCGCCTTGGGGTACGAGATGCAGGGCCCGGCTGAGCCGTGGCACCGCCAGGAACGTCAACTGCCCTCTTACGTGTACGTGATGGACTCCTTTCTTCTCGTCATGGGTGATCCGGGTGCGGGTGAGGCGGTGCAGGGCGACGGCGACGGCCATGGCGATCCCCAGCGTGACGCCTTCCAGGACGCCGAGGAACACCACGCCGAGGGTGGTGATGGCGTACACCAGCACTTCTCGGTGGCGGGTCACCGTGCGGATGTGGTGCAGGGACACCATCTGGATGCCGACGGCCATCACCAGGGCGGCGAGTGAGGCGAGCGGGATGAGCTCCAGGATCGGGACCATCAGCAGCGCGGCGACTACTACGAGAACGCCGTGCAGCATCGTGGAGTTCCGGCTGACGGCACCGGCTTGCACATTCGCCGAACTGCGCACGGCCACGCCGGCGACGGGCAGTCCGCCGAGCACACCGGAGACGACGTTGGCGGCGCCCTGGCCGAGCAGTTCGCGGTCCAGGTCGGAGCGTCCGACGCGGGCGGACAGCTCGGGTCGGGTGGCGACGAGCTTGTCCACGGCGACCGCGCCGAGCAGCGACTGCACGCTGCACACCAGGGTGATGGTCAGCACGGCGGCACAGAGGCCGAGCACCGGGCCCTCGGGCAGTGTGGCCAGCGCGTGGCTGCTCCAGGACGGCAGGTCGACCTTGGGCAGGCTGAGCCCGGCCAGGGACGCGGTCGTACTGGCTCCGGCGACGGCGACGAGCGGGGCCGGCACCTTGCGCAGGAGCCGGCCTGCCCGGCCGGGCAGCCTGGGCCAGACCAGCAGCAGGGCCAGGGTCAGCACGCTCACCGACAGCGCGGCCGGGTGCACACCGGCCAACTGGGCGGGCAGCTCACGCATGTTGTCGAGGACCGAGCTGTGCGGTGTGCCGCCGAGGACGATGTGCAGCTGGGCCACGGCGATGGTGACACCGATCCCGGCGAGCATGCCGTGCACGATGGCGGGGCTGACGGCGAGCGCGCCGCGTGCCACGCGCACGAGGCCGAGGCCGAGTTGGGCGATTCCGGCGAGGACCGTGATGGCGCAGGTCGTACGCCATCCGTAGTGGTGGATGAGCTCGGCGGTGACGACCGTGAGGCCGGCGGCGGGGCCGCTGACCTGGAGCGGGGTGCCGCCGAGATAGCCGACGACGAGTCCTCCGACGGCGGCCGCGACGAGTCCGGCTTGGAGTGGCGCGCCGGTGGCCAGGGCGATGCCCAGGGACAGGGGGAGTGCGATCAGGAAGACCGCGATCGAGGCCGACAGGTCGGCGCCCTCGACGCGGGGTCGGCGGGGTCGGGTCGGCGGTGGGCTGTGGGGTTCGTGGATGCGCTTCTCTCGACTCGGTTCGTCGGCGCGGGTGGGAACGAAGGCTGACATGTTTTCCCGTCTCCTCCGGGGCAGCGCGGTCGCGGATCTGGTGGTCCCCCGCTCTCGGGCGAGGGGTCGGGTCGCGGCCGTGTGGTCACGGCATGCAGCGGCGGGATGCATCAACAGTCGGTAAACAGACCGTAATGCAGAGTAAAGGGAGGGAATAGATTTTCCGAGCAAATGGACTAATAAATCCCTCCGAAGAGTGAAGTGGCTGATTAGTCGGCTTGTCGTATTAATTCCTTCTCAGTCCCATGCGACCTTGGCGGCGCTGTCGGCTCCCGAGAGAAGGAAGAAGGTGGACGGAACATGGCCGCCACCCGCAGGAACGCCGCCCCCCGCATGACCGCTGCGACGCACGGGGCCGCCGTGCCGCACAGGGCCGCCGTGACGCGGCGGATCGCACCCGGGCACAGGATCGCCCTCGGGCGGAAGATCGCCCCGGTGCACCGGATCGCGGCGGGTACCGCGGTTGCCGCGGTCTGTGCCGCTTCGCTCGCCGGCTGCTCGACCGGCGACGATGCCCGGCAGGGGGTGCCCGGACCGGAGAAGGCGAAGCCGGCGGCGCCTGCGCCGCAGAGCGTGCTGCGGCTGATCGGCGATGGATCCACCGCCTACACCGGGGCGCAGCCCCATCTGCCCAGACCCGAGCGCTTGAAGCCCGGTCAGAAGCCACCGCAGTTCGTGGTGTTCTCCTGGGACGGCGCCGGTGAGGACAGCCAGAAGCTGTTCTCCCATTTCCGCGCGGTCGCCAAGGCGAACAACGCGACGATGACGTACTTCCTCAGTGGCGTGTACATGCTGCCGAACCACAAACGCGATCTGTACCGGCCGCCCCAGCACTCCCCGGGCCGTTCCGACATCGGCTTCAACGACGAGGAGGGCATCGCCGCCACCGTGCGGCAGCTGCGCCTCGCGTGGCTCGAGGGCAACGAGATCGGTACGCACTTCAACGGCCATTTCTGTGGCAGCGGCGGCGGAGTCGGCGAATGGTCGGTGGAGGAGTGGAAGGACGAGATCACCCAGGCGAAGAGGTTCGTGAAGTCCTGGAAGAGCACCACCGGCATGACGCAGGCGGCCCCTCTGCCCTTCGACTACGACAAGGAGCTCATCGGCGCCCGCACTCCCTGTCTGGAGGGCCGGAAGAACTTCATGAAGGCCGCGCGTCAGCTGGGCTTCCGCTATGACTCCAGCGGCGTCAACAACCAGGTGTGGCCCACGAAGAAGGGAGGCCTGTGGGATCTGTCGATGCAGTTGGTGCCCTTCCCCGGGCACTCCTACGAGCAGCTCACCATGGACTACAACTTCATGGTCAACCAGTCGGGCACCCTGACCCAGGGTGACCCCGACAAGCACGACTTCTGGGGCGACCAGATGCGGGACGGTCTGCTCGCGGGCTTCCGGCGGGCCTACGACGGCAACCGTGCGCCCCTGATCATCGGCAACCACTTCGAGTCCTGGAACGGCGGCACCTATATGCGCGCCGTCGAGGACGTCGTCGAGGCCGTCTGCAACAAGCCCGACGTGCGCTGTGTCTCCTTCCGCCAGTTGGCCGACTGGCTGGACGCCCAGGACCCGGCGACCTTGAAGAGGCTGCGCACGCTGGGTGTCGGGGAGGCCCCGAAGGAGGGCTGGGCGTCCTTCCTGTCGGCGCGCCCGGCGCCGGCGCCGAAGGGGGTGCCCGGGGCTCCGGCGGTCAAGCAGTAGGAGTCAGACGGGAGTTGCCGCCCGGACTGGTGAGGGCGCTCTCGTCCAGTACGAACCCGGGGTCGATCTGCGCCGCCAGGTCGGCCCCGGTGCGTTCGTTTCCCCAGGACATGGCGTTCTTCAGGTGGAAGTGCACCATCTGGCGGGTGTAACGCTCCCAGTCCCGCAGTTCGTACGTCGCGTCCACGGCCGTGCGCAGCCGGCGCAGGGCCAGCCGGTTGGCGTCCTCCAGGAGCTCGAACCGGGGCGGACGGCCCTTCTCCATGGAGCGCACCCAGTCCGAGTGCCCGACGGTCACCAGCAGGTCGTCCCCGACCTCGGCGCGGAGGAAGTCGAGGTCGTCCTGACCCTGCACCTTGTTGCCGACGACCTTCAGGATGACGCCGAAGTCGCGGGCGTACTCCTTGTACTGGCGATAGACGGAGACCCCCTTCCGGGTCGGCTCGGCGACGAGGAACGTGATGTCGAAGCGGGTGAACATGCCGGAGGCGAAGGAGTCCGAGCCGGCCGTCATGTCGACCACGACGTACTCGTCGGGGCCGTCCACCAAGTGGTTCAGGAGCAGCTCCACCGCTCCCGTCTTGGAGTGGTAGCAGGCGACCCCGAGATCGGAGTCGGTGAAGGGGCCGGTGACCATCAAACGGACGGCGCCGCCGTCGAGTTCCACCGGCCGGGCGCAGGCGTCGTACACCGGATTGCTCTCGCACACCCGCAGCAGCCGCGAACCCTCGCCGGGCGGTGTCGTCTTGATCATCGTCCGGGCGGAGGCGATCCGCGGATTGGAGCCACGCAGGTAGTCCTTGATCAACGACAGCCGCTCGCCCATCGCGGGCAGTGCGGCGGCCTCGGCGTCGTCGAGGCCCAGCGCGGCACCCAGGTGCTGGTTGATGTCGGCGTCGACGGCGACGACCGGTGCGCCGGTCGTCGCCAGGTGGCGGATGAACAGGGAGGACAGGGTCGTCTTGCCGCTGCCGCCCTTTCCGACGAAACCAATTTTCATGTTCACGAAGGGTAGTCGCGTGATAGCTGTATGTGGCAGATGGGCGTGAAGAAGGCCACTCGATCGTGGGGTACGGGCCCGGGGTGCGTAGTGTCGTACTCATGAGTACGACAGGCGCGGCCGCCGATCCGCTCGCGGCCCTCGGTTCACTGCCCGGAGTCCCCGAGTCCGTGGAGTCCGTGCGCAAGGCCGTCGACCGGGTGTACGGGCACCGGATCATGCGGCGCCGCAGCAACGAGATCACCTCCGAGGCGGCCCTGCGCGGCGCGCGCGGCTCGGCCGCGCTGTCCGGAGCCGACTGGGCACTCGAAGAAGTGCGTCGGCGTACCGACTTCAGCGGTGACGACGAGGCACGCGTCATGGGCGCGTCCCTGCGGCTGACGGCCGAGGCGGGCCAACTGCTGTCCATCTGGCGGCAGTCGCCCCTGCGGGTGCTGGCCCGGCTGCACCTGGTGGCGGCGGCCGGCGACGACGACCGGGTCGGGCGGCCGCGTCAGGAGGGCGAGTCGGTCGACGAGCCGCTGGTCGAGTTGCCGCTGCCCGGCGCGGCGGAGGTGCACGGCCGGCTGGAGGGACTGTCCGAGCTGATCATCGCCGGTGGTTCGGCGCCCGCACTGGTGACGGCCGCGGTCGTGCACGGCGAGCTCCTCGCGCTGCGCCCCTTCACCTCGCACAACGGCCTGATCGCGCGCACGGCCGAGCGGGTCGTCCTGGTCGGCAGCGGCCTCGACCCGAAGTCCGTCTGCGCGGCCGAGGTCGGCCACGCCGAACTGGGCCGCGCGGCCTATCTGGCGGCGCTCGAAGGCTATGTCTCCGGGACTCCCGAGGGCATGGCGGCTTGGATCGCCCACTGCGGCAAGGCGGTCGAGCTCGGGGCGCGCGAGTCGACGGCAGTCTGCGAGGCGCTGCAGCGCGGTGCGGCGTGATGCACGCGCGCGTGGGGTGACGTATGTGTGCGGGGTGACGTACGCGCGCGTGGGGTGCCATCGGGTGGTTCGAAAGGCATGAGGCGCGAAAAAGCCCCCATCCGGGGGCTCTGCGAGTGAGGACTCATACAAGTTGCGGCGGTACGAGGATTCGTACCGCCGCTGGCATGTTCACCGGGTTACCAAGCGTCCTCGATATGTTGCCCATCAGGCCGGGAACTTTGCCCGTCACCTGGTGCGGCTGGCCCGTAATCGACGGGTCGACGTCGCGTGGGTGCCCGGTGTTCATGCTCGGTCCGTGGGGCCAAATGCGTTTTTAAGGTGATCCTCTCGGATGTCCTTGGTCTCGCGGGCCGTTGAGTCCTTTGTACTCCAGGACCCAACCAAGCGGAAGGCCTGGCTGCAGTTCTTTACTTTTGCTCGCAAAACGGAGACAAGCGGACATCGGTACGTCAGGTGAGCCGTGTCGATTCCGATAAGCGCAGTTCAGGCGAGCGCGGCGCGACGCCGGCTCGCGTACCAGACGAGCCCCGCAGTCGCCGCGGCGGCTCCTATGGCGGCCGCCGCGACAAGGGCGGGGCGCGGCGGTACGGAGAAGGACGGAAGCCGCTGCTTGAGCCGGACCGGACGGTGGAAGTCGAGAATCGGCCACCCACGCGCGAGCGCCTCGCGACGCAGCGCCCGATCGGGGTTCACGGCGTGCGGATTGCCGACGGCCTGAAGCATCGGCAGGTCGGTGGCCGAGTCGCTGTAGGCGTAGCAGCGGGAGAGGTCGTAACCCTCGGATGCGGCCAGCTCCTTGATCGCCTCGGCCTTCGTCGGCCCGTACGCGTAGTACTCCACCTCGCCGGTGAAGCAGCCGTCTTCGCCCACGACCATCCGGGTCGCCACCACCCGGTCGGCGCCGAGCAGCTCGCCGATGGGCTCGACCACCTCGGCGCCCGAGGTGGAGACGATGACCACGTCGCGGCCCGCCGTGTGGTGCTCCTCGATGAGGGAGGCGGCCTCGTCGTAGATGATCGGGTCGATCAGGTCGTGCAGCGTCTCGGCGACGATCTCCTTGACCTGCTGGACGTTCCAGCCGCGGACGAGCGCGGAGAGGTACTCGCGGGTGCGCTCCATCTGGTCATGGTCCATACCGCCCAGTCGGAAGACGAACTGGGCATATGCGGTCCGCAAGGCGGCCCTGCGGTTGATCAGACCGCCTTGGTAGAAGGACTTGCTGAACGTGAGCGTGCTCGACTTCGCAATGACCGTCTTGTCCAGGTCAAAGAAGGCGGCTGTGCGGGGCAAGGAGTGGTTTTCCACGACCCTGAGCATAGGCGCAGCCCATTCGGCGTAAGGTGGGCGCGTGGGTTTGCCTGAGAGGGCTCTCGGGTACACCATGGAAGTCACGGATCGTTCGCGACCGTGCTAACCCGGTCCGACTCCTCCCCCCCCCGAGTCGGCCGTGGAGACGACCCCCGCTCTCCCCCCCGGCGGGGGTCGTCGCATGTCCGGGTGGGTGTTCCTCTTGCGAGTGCGGCCGCGGGCCTGCGGCGAGGCGGCTGCGGCCGTCTTTTCGGCATACCCATGATCCGTGACTGTGTGTAGCCGTCGCGCTGCTCTGCGGAAGTCGCACAGGGGTCGGTGCGGGGGTCACCGGTATGGGTGACGGCGATATTCACAACCACCGAGTTGTCCACAGTTATCGACCAAGATCCACACGATTTCCGGGATCGCTGCACTGTGATTCCAACGCGCACCGCCGAGGGCCGACTTCATGGCCGGTTCTGGTTTGTCGGGCGTGTTTGGCCGGTTCGTATCGGCCGTTCATATGGAGGCCGGTTGCCGGTTCTTCACACGTTTGGGAATCGCGGGGCCGCAGGGCTGCGCGAGTGATGCAGCGAAGGGGGACGAAAGCCGTGACCGCAGTCGTCACACACGATCCGCCGCCCGCCGCCTCCGGGCGGCCGGGCAAGCCGTTGATCGTCACGGAAGACGCCGAACTGCTCGACGATCTGCTGCGCCTGTGCGCGGCGGCCGGCGCCACACCCGAGGTCCACCACGGGGTGCCCGAGCCCAGGGGCAGCTGGGAGGCCGCACCACTCGTCCTGGTCGGCGACGACGCCGCGCGCCGTGTGCGCGGGGTCGCGCGCAGACGCGGAGTGGTGCTCGTCGGCCGGGACCAGGACGACTCCGGGGTCTGGCGGCGGGCCGTCGAGATCGGCGCCGACCATGTGCTGATGCTGCCCGACGGCGAGCAGTGGCTGGTCGACCGCATCGCCGATGTCGCCGAGGGAGTCGGCCGCCCCGCCCTCACCGTCGGCGTGATCGGCGGCCGTGGCGGGGCCGGAGCCTCCACGCTCGCGTGTGCCCTCGCCGTGACCGCCGCGCGGGAGGGACTGCGCACCCTGTTGGTGGACGGCGATCCGCTGGGCGGCGGCCTCGACGTACTCCTCGGCGGTGAGGCGGCCGACGGCCTTCGCTGGCCGGCGTTCGCCGGCTCTCGCGGGCGGCTCGGCAGCGGCGCCCTGGAGGAGTCGCTGCCGAAACTCCACTCCTTGCGGGTGCTGAGCTGGGACCGCGGTGACTGCGTCGCGGTCCCGCCGCAGGCGATGCGCGCGGTGCTCGCCGCCGCCCGGCGCCGGGGCGGCGCGGTCGTCGTCGACCTGCCCCGGCGTATCGACGACGGGGTGGCTGAGGCCCTCGCCCAGCTCGACGTCGGCATCCTCGTCGTCCCCGCCGAACTGCGCGCCGTCGCGGCGGCCCGACAGGTGGCCTCCGCGGTGCAGTTGGTCCTGCGGGATCTACGGGCGGCGGTACGCGGACCGTACGCGCCCGGCCTCGACGACCGAGAGGTGGCCCGGCTGCTGGACCTGCCGCTGGTGGGTGAGGTGCCCCTGGAACCAGGCCTGTTACGGCCCCACGAGAGCAAGGAACCGCCTGGGGCGGCGGGGCGAGGGCCGCTGGCGCGGTTCTGCCGGGAGTTCTGGGAGGGCGCGTTGCTTGAGGCGAGGGCGGCATGAGTGACGGGATGGGCGACGGGGCGATGGATGGGGCGAGCGGAGGCGTGGGTACGGCTTCGGGGCTCGACTGGGTGAGCGGTGGTACGAGGGGTTCGGCGCGGGCGGCACCTGCGCGGTGGCGGTCGGGCGGGACGTTGAACGGGGGGTCGGACGGCGGGGCGGCCGTGAGGTCGGACG
>NZ_JAKEIP010000162.1 GCF_021474425.1 Streptomyces muensis
GTGTTGGTGGGGCGCATCAGGGGCGTGGACTAGGTCCTGGTCGGTCAGGCCGGTTCGCCGAAGCATTCGAGGAGGAGCTTGGCGGTCTTCTCCGCGCCGTCGGTGCGGATGGCGGGCGCCAGCTCCCTTGCCGAGGCGGTGGTCCGGGGAGCGAGGGCCGTCGCCAGGGCGGCGGACAGGGACTCCACGGTCGGGACCGGGCCGTCGTGGGCCGCGCCGATGCCCAGCGCGGCCACCCGGCCCGCCCAGTACGGCTGGTCCACGAGTTGGGGAACCACCACCTGGGGCACGCCCGCCCTCGCCGCCGTCGTGGTCGTGCCCGCCCCTCCGTGGTGGACGACGGCGGCCGTGCGCGGGAACAGCGCCTGGTGGTTCGCCTCCCCCACGGCCAGGCAGTCGTCCTGGTCGTCGATCAGCGCCAGGTCGGCCCAGCCCCGGGAGACGAGCACACGGCGGCCCTGGGCGCGTACGGCCTCGATGACCACCCGGGCGGCGTCGGACGAACCCTGCATGGGCATGCTGCCGAAGCCCACGTACACCGGCGCTGCCCCGGCCTGGAGGAACGCCTCGACGTCGGCGGGGAGGGGGCGTTCGTCCGGCTGGACCCAGACTCCGGTCTGTACGACGTCGAGATCCGCCGGCTCCTGCCACGGTCCGAGCACCGGGTCCGCGGCCAGCAGGGGCCGGCCGGTGATCGCGTAGTCGCGGACGCTGTCCAGGGGCGGCTGCCCCACCTCCGCCCTGAAGGCGGTGAGTCCGGGGCCGTAGACCGCGTTCTGGCCCTCGACGTCGAGGTCCCACAGCGTCCGGTTGTCGGTGACGCCGTCGGGGAGGGGACGGCCGGGCAGCGGGTACGGCGGGTGGTGCGGCGACGGCAGCATGCCGGGGAAGTAGGACACGTACGCGAACCGCAGCCCCAGCTTCCCGGCCGCCGTCCTGGCCCCGGCCACGGCCGGGAACAGGCCGGTCGCGACCACCGTGTCCGCTCCATCGGCGGCCGCGGTCACCGCCTCGTACTGGGCGGCGGCCAGCGTCGCCACCCGCTCGGTCATGGTGGGCGCGGCCGTGGAGTTCGCCCCCGCCGCCAGCGCGCGGATCGACAGCCGGACCGGCACCATCTCCACCCCGACGCAGGCCAGTCGCTCGGCGAACTCCTCGTCCTCGGGCGCGCACACCCGCACCTCGGCCCCGAGCCCCCGCAGCGCGACCGCCAGAGCCGCCATCGGCTCGACGTCCCCGCGCGATCCGTAGGACGACAACACGACTCGCATGTGACAGTTCCCCCTTCGTCCGATCAGGCAATGATCGCTTACTTCCGCTGCTTCGCTCAGTTCACGGCCAGGTCGAGCTGGAACTCGCGCGTGCGCCGGTAGGCGCGGAAGCCGAGCTCCCGGTTGACGGCCAGCATGTGGACGTTGTCCTCGGCGTTGTCGGTCTCGACCGCGGCGACACCGGGGTGCTCGGCGCGCAGCCGGCGCACCATCGCGGCCTTCAGCCACAGCCCCAGACCGTGCCCTCGGTGCGCGGGCACGACCGCGGTGTCGTACTGCTGGGCCTGCGGCGACGTGCCGTGCGGGAGGACGATCTCGGTGTAGCCGGCCATCGTGCCGTCGTCGTGGAGGGCGGCGAGGGTCAGGAGCGTGTCCCCGCGGCCCGCGACGACGCGGGCCATCTCGCGGACGCGGTCGGCGTCCCACTCGACGTGCCCGTAGTCCACGTCCCCCATGGGCATGTCGTTCATCGCGTTCTTGGCGGAGGCGAGGGCTGCGGCGAGGTCGTCGGGGACCGTGCCGGTCCAGCCGGTGAGCCGGTAGCCGGGGTGTTCGGCGTCGGCCTCGCGCCGGATCGCGTCCTGGTCCAGCCGGTCGAGCTCCATGATCAGGTGGTCGAGGGTCAGCACCGGCTTGAAGTGCCACCGCTCGGCGAACGCCTCGCCCGGGCCGTCGGCGCCGGCCGCGACGACCAGGCTGCGCCGGTTCTCCGTACGGCAGGCGGCGACGACGGCCGACAGCAGACGGGATCCGGTGCCCCGGCGGCGGTGTCCGGGGGCGACGTGCAGTTCCAGCTCGGCCAGGTGCTCCTGTCCGGGCTGGGTGAACAGCCGCAGTCCGGCGACGCCGACCGCGGTGCCGTCCTCGTCCGTCGCCATCCAGGTCAGTCGCCGGCTGCCCAGGGCGGGCTTGGTGAGCTGGGCGTGGATCTGCCCGGGGCCGGGCGGCGGAACTCCCGGCAGATCGTGGGCCATCGAGGCGGCAACGACCTGATGCCAGGCGGTGGTCCCGGTGACGGTGACGCGGTGCACCGGGGTGATGTGCACGTGTGCGGCCAAGGCGGCGACTCCTGTGACGGACGTGATCGAGGTGGGCGAGCCGGTCGGGGTGTTCAACTCCAGTGAAGATAGACGACGTTGACGGCACCCCACATCGGTCGGCCCTTCGAGGCTCTGGACACCCGGCCCTGGGCCACCCGCGCCCGCACCGAACTCCCCCGACTGCCGACCCAGGTCTCTGACCCGGCTCAGGTCACCTACAGCGCTCCCGCGTCCCGAGCCGCGTAGACCGACGGATACAGCGGCCGATACCCCAGCTCCCGCCGAATCCGCTCCGTGGAGACGATCGCCAGCCAGGGATCCGGATCGGTCCGGTCATACAGCTCGGCAGGCACCTCGACCCCGTTCAGCTGATGCAACTCCACCGCCGTCACAGGCGCGTCGTCGGCGATGTTGTACACCCGCCCCGCGATCCCCGGCGCGTACAGGATCCGCAGCAACCCCTGGGCGACATCCGCGTGATGCCCCATGTGCAGCCGTTGCGTCGCCGCCCAGTTCCCGGCCCACATCAGGGACTGGGCGAGATGCGGATCCCCTTCGCCGTAGACGAAGGGCAGCCGCCCGACGCGTACGTCCATGCCCTCCAGCGCCAGCAACTCCCGCTCGGCCGCCGCCTTGGCCTCCGGATAGGCACCCCACATCGCCCCACCGGGCCGGCTCTCGTCGTCCTCGGTCACCGCGCGGCCGCGTCCCGTGCCGTACACCAGCCCCGTGCTGACCTGCACGAACCGCCGCACGCCGGAGGCCTGCGCGGCGCGGCCCAGCTCGACGGCCGCGTCCCGGTTGACGGCCCGGGCCTCCTCGTCCGGTACGCCGCGGAAGGACGCGGCGACGTTCACGACGGCATCGACGCCGGCGACGGCCTTGCCGAGGGTCTCGGTGTCCCGGAGATCTCCCACGACGACCTGGGCGCCCAGTTCGGCGAAGGGTTCGCCGCGCGAGGCGTCCCGTACGAGAACCCGTACCTCCTCCCCCGGCCGCCGCTGTGCCAGCAGCCTGGGGACGAACCGCCGGCCGACCTGCCCCGTCGTACCGGTCACCAGTGTCAACATGATCTGTTCCTCTCGCCTCTCGGTCTGGTGCCTCCAGCCTCGGACGAGGCCGCCGCGGCCGGGAGAGACCCGTTGATCAGGGGATCGGCAGTCCCTGGATAAGCGGGGCGCGGTGCCGCAGTCTGGAGAGGTGAACCGAGCCGAACTCGCCGACTTCCTGCGCCGTGGCCGCGCCCGGCTGACCCCGTCGGACGTGGGCCTGACACCGGGGTCCCGGCGTCGTACGCCCGGTCTGCGCCGCGAGGAGGTGGCGCAGCTGGCGGGCATGTCGGTGGACTACTACACCCGTCTCGAACAGTCCCGTGGCCCGCGCCCGTCCCGCCAGATGCTGACGGCGCTGGCCCGCGCGCTGCGTCTGACCGACGTCGAGCAGGACCACCTCTTCCACCTGGCCGGCGAGGAGCCCCCGCGTCGCGAGACGGCTTCGGCGCACGTCCGCCCGGGGCTGCTGCTGATCCTGGACCGGCTGCACGACACCCCGGCGCAGGTGGTCAACGACTGCGGCGAGGTGCTGGCCCAGAACGCGATGGCCAAGGCGCTGGTGGGCGACGTCATGTCCCGCCCGCGCCGCGAGCGCAACCTGACCCGACTCTTCTTCCTGGACCCGACCGCGCGCACCCTCTTCCCGCAGGAGGACCTCGCCGGTCACGCACGCGCCCACGTCGCCACCCTGCGCGCGGTGGCCGCGGCCCGCCCCGACGACCCCGAACCGGCCGCGCTGGTCGCCGAACTACGGGCGTCCAGCCAGGAGTTCGCCCGCCTCTGGGACGAACACGAGGTGTCCCAGCGCAACAGAGCGACGAAACGCTTCGTACACCCCCTCGTCGGCCTCCTGGAACTGGACTGCGAGGTCATGGTCAGCCACGAACACCACCACCTCCTGGTCGTCCACACCGCCCGCCCGGGGACGGAGGCCTACGAACGCCTCCAACTGCTGCGCGTGGTGGGCCTTCAGGACATGTCGCCCAGCAAGGCCTGACTGGTCGGACCCGAATCCGCAGGCCAACGGGATTGAGAAGATCAGTAGTTGACTCGCTGGTAGTTGAGGCCGGAAATCACCCTTGCCGACCCTCGCCCCTCGCGCATCAATGGGAACGGCAGTTCCGACGGACCGTCAGATTCGGCGGAGCCGTCGGAACCGTTGGAACCCTCAGGTTCAGCTCTCCACCGCAGTGTGTCCGCATCCACCTGCCGAGCAATTCCCTCACCCCCCACTTCAGGAATTCCCCCACCTCGAAAGGGAGCGGATCCCCATGAGACGCATGCGCATCGGAGTCGGCGCGACCCTGGCGGCCGGGGCCCTCGCGGTCACCGGACTGGCCTTCGCGCCCGCCGCCCTCGCCGTCGCCCCTGGCACGGCCACGATCACCGCCGACTGCGGCAGCTTCGGCGGTGGCGAGGCCACCCTCACGGCGACGCAGAACGGCACCGCCGCCACCCTCACCGTCAACTCCTCCGCGATCACCGCGCCGATCGCCCTCGGCGAGGACTCGATCGCCTCGACGCTCACCCTGGTGAAGGCGAGCGGCGGAACCGTCGCCTTCAGCGGCACCGAGAACCCGGCGATGGCCGCCGGCGACCCCGTGCAGGTCGGCCCGCTCAGCGGCACCGTCGCCTCCGGCGACAGCCTGGAGGCCTTCGGCGGATCGCTGCAGATGACCGTCTTCGGCATCACCATCACCTGCACGGCGACCGGGCCGCAGTCGCCGGGCCCGTTCGTGTTCGACTGACCGGCGTGACGTACTGGCGTACCGGCGTGACGTACTGACGTAACTGAACGGTGAGCGCGGTCCCGGCGCCGCTACGGCTCTACAGCGCGTCGGGGCCGCGCTCGCCCGTCCGTACCCGTACGACCGTGTCGACCGGCAGCGCCCAGACCTTGCCGTCGCCGATCTTGCCGGTCTGGGCGGCCTTCACGATGGCGTCGATGACGTCGTCGGCCGCCGCGTCGTCCACGACGACCTCGATCCGCACCTTCGGCACCAGGTCGACCTGGTACTCCGCGCCCCGGTACACCTCGGTGTGGCCGCGCTGACGGCCGTAGCCGCTCGCCTCGGTCACGGTCAGACCGTGCACACCGATCTCCTGGAGGGCGGTCTTGACCTCGTCGAGCCGGTACGGCTTGACGATCGCGGTGATCAGCTTCATGCCTGCTTCTTGACCTTCTGCGCGGCGGGGACGGAGGTGGAGAGGGACGAGGTGACCGGGGCGCCGTGCCCCAGGACCCCGTGATCGTAGGCGCTCTCGGCGTGCACCGTAAGGTCCAGGCCCTTGTGCTCCTGCTCCTCGCTCGCCCGGAAGCCCATGACCTTGTCGATGGCCTTGCCGATGCCGTAGGTGACGAGGAAGGCGTACGCCGCCACCACCACGACCGCCACCGACTGCTTGCCGAGCTGCGCGAGCCCGCCGCCGTGGAGCAGGCCCTCGGCGCCGCCCGTCATGGTGGCCGTCGCGAAGACGCCGATCAGCAGGGTGCCGATCACGCCGCCGACCAGGTGGACGCCGACGACGTCCAGGGAGTCGTCGTAGTCGAACCGGAACTTCCAGGCCACGGCGTACGAGCAGACGACACCGGCGGCGAGCCCGATGACGAGCGCGCCCAGCAGTGAGACCGAGCCGCAGGACGGGGTGATGGCGACGAGACCGGCGACCGCGCCGGAGGCGGCGCCCAGCGTCGTCGGGTGGCCGTCGCGCTTGTGCTCGACGAAGAGCCAGCCGAGCAGACCGGTGCAGCCGGCGGCGAGGGTGTTGAGGAAGACGGCGGCCGCGAGACCGTTGGCGCCGAGGGCGGAACCGGCGTTGAAGCCGAACCAGCCGAACCAGAGCAGGCCGGCGCCGAGCACGACCATCGGCAGGTTGTGCGGCCGCATGGCGTCCTTCTTGAACCCGAGCCGCGGCCCGAGGACCAGGCAGAGCGCCAGTCCGGAGGCGCCGGAGGTGATCTCGACGGGCAGGCCGCCGGCGAAGTCGAGGGCGCCGAGGTGTTCGAGGATCCAGCCGCCGGGGCCCCAGGTCCAGTGGGCGACCGGAACGTATACGAGCAGCGCCCACACCGGCACGAACACCACCCACGCCCCGAACTTCGCCCGGTCCGCGACGGCGCCGCTGACCAGTGCGGCGGTGATGATCGCGAAGGTGAGCTGGAAGGTGGCGAAGAGGAGGGTGGGGACGGTCCCCTGGACGCTGTCCGGCCCGAGACCGGCCATCCCGGCGTGCTCCAGCCCGCCGATCAGCCCGCCGCCCGCGTCGTCCCCGAAGGCGAGCGAGTATCCGCAGGCCAGCCATACGACGGTGACGAGCGCGATGGACACGAAGCTCATCAGCAGCATGTTGAGGACGCTCTTCGTGCGGACCATGCCGCCGTAGAACAGGGCCAGGCCCGGTGTCATCAGCAGGACGAGGGCGGTGGCGGCGAGCAGCCAGGCGGTGTCGCCGGTGTCGACGCTTGCGGCGGCGAGGGGCACGGTTGTCTCCAACGGTGTCGGGGCTCGTCAGAGATTCACCGGTTCGCGTTTCCGGGGGCGTACGGGTGTGTTTCGGTGACGTTTCGTTGCGTGGGGGTTTCCGGAAGCTCACCGGGCGGGCCGCGGTCGGGCGCGTGTGCGGCAGGGCTCTGTGGATCAGGGAGAATGGGCGCCATGAGCGTGCGCAGTAAGTCATCCGAGCCGTCCGAGGCGCCCCATCGCGCCGGCTTCGCCTGCTTCGTGGGCCGCCCCAACGCGGGCAAGTCCACCCTGACGAACGCTCTGGTCGGCCAGAAGGTGGCGATCACCGCGAACCAGCCGCAGACGACGCGGCACACCGTGCGCGGGATCGTGCACCGGGACGACGCCCAGTTGATCCTGGTCGACACCCCCGGTCTGCACAAGCCGCGCACGTTGCTCGGCGAGCGGCTCAACGACGTCGTCCGGACGACCTGGGCCGAGGTCGACGTGATCGGTTTCTGCCTGCCGGCGAACGAGAAGCTCGGGCCCGGTGACCGCTTCATCGCCAAGGAACTCGCGTCGATCAAGAAGACGCCGAAGATCGCGATCGTCACCAAGACCGACCTCGTGGACGGCAAGACCCTGGCCGAACAGCTCATCGCGATCGACCAGCTCGGCAAGGAGCTCGGCTTCGAGTGGGCCGAGATCGTCCCCGTCTCGGCCGTCGGCGACAAGCAGGTGGGTCTGCTGGCCGACCTGATCGTCCCGCTGCTCCCGGAGGGGCCGGCGCTCTATCCCGAGGGCGACCTCACGGACGAGCCGGAACAGGTCATGATCGCCGAGCTCATTCGGGAGGCGGCGCTTGAGGGTGTCCGCGATGAGCTTCCGCACTCCATCGCCGTCGTCGTCGAGGAGATGCTTCCCCGCGAGGACCGGCCTGCCGACAAGCCTCTCCTCGACATCCATGCCTTCGTCTACATCGAGCGCCCGAGTCAGAAGGGGATCATCATCGGGCCCAAGGGCAAGCGGTTGAAGGAGGTCGGGATCAAGTCGCGCAAGCACATCGAGGCGTTGCTGGGGACGCCGGTCTTTCTGGATCTGCATGTGAAGGTGGCGAAGGACTGGCAGCGGGATCCTCGGCAGTTGCGGAAGCTGGGGTTCTGAACCCTTCAGCTCGTTGATCACTTGTCTGAAGCGCCAGCCCACATTGCCGAGTTACTGATTCACTATCAGTCGAACGTGTGGACACAACGGGGAGGGGACACCGTGGACCCGACGCTTATCGCCTTGGCCAGCGCAGGCGGTACGGCCGTGGTATCGGCCATGGCAACGGAGGGATGGAACACGCTTCGATCAGGTGTCGTCACTCTGTGGCGACAGTTTCGCCCCGACTCCGCTGATGAACTGGAACGGGAACTCGACACGACACGTTCAGCTCTCGTCGCAGCCCAGGCCGACGAAGTCGAACTGGTCCGACATGCTCTTCAGTCTGCCTGGCAAGGGCGCATGTTGACCCTCTTCCTGGAAGATCCGGCGGCCGCAGCGGAGTTCGAAGCCCTGCTATCGAGGCTCGGGGATGTCGGCTCGCCCGGAATGACAAGCACCAGCTTCCACGCCGAGGCCCGTGATCACGGTCGCGTGTACCAAGCAGGCGGGAACCAGTTCATCAGCGAGCGATGAGCACAGGGCGCTGGGACGACGACGAAGACACCCCTTGGCACATGCGCGCCAGCGCCGAGGATGAGGGGCGCGTCTACCAAGCGGGCGGCGACCAGCACATCACGGAGTATCACTTCCATGGCTCGTCGCCCGGCATAGACGCCGATGACGACGAGGATGGAGACGACGACTGGGGCTACTACGAGACGGAAGGCAGTTCCTGGGGCGGGATCTGGGAGTCCCTGCTCAGCTTTCTTGTCGCCTTGGCTCCACTGCTTCCACTCGCAATCGCGGGCGCAAGCACACGCTCCGTATGGACGGATGAGTCCGACCCCTCGACCTGGTGGGCCGTGCTCTACTCACTGGGAGCCGTCATCGTCGGTGCAATAGGCCTCATCTTCCTTCGTGAACGCCTGTCCTACAGATCAGGCCTGATCGACACGGTTTCCTGGCTGTACGCACCCGTGAGCATCGCTGTCTTCGTCTACTACGTCGTCCGGGACCCTGCCGAGCTCCAGCTCAAGTTCATCGGAGACATCGGCCTGGAGCTTGCCCATAAACTCGGCCCTCTGTGATCCCGCCACTAGCAATGCTTGCTTTCCCAATACCAGGAGAAACCAGCCATGAAGGCCGGAGGTCGGCGCAACGAAGATCGCTCTGAGTGGCGGCTGCACGCACGAGCCGAGGGCGAGGGACGCGTATATCAGGCTGGTGGCGACCAGCACGTGACTGTTCACGTTCACGGGGTGCAGCCAGGATCCGAGCCGGTGTCGTACCGGAGGGCTGCGCTCACACCGTTCATCCGGCTGCTCCAACTAGTGTTGGTCATTGCCTTCAGTGTCCTTGGCCTGGCCACCGCTTTGCTCTTCCACCGTGGCGGGTTCACAGTCCCGTTCTTCCAGAGTCTCGGACTCTTCGCGGGGAGCCTCGCACTTCTGATGGTCACTGAACGCCTCACCACGGGCCGCTGGCACAGATGGTCACGCACCACCCGCCGGCGAGCACCACGTCTGTGATCAGACCTGGCGGCACAGCCGAGCTCCTAAGGACGGCATGTGGGGGCACAACGGGACCGGACGTGATGGGCTGCATACCGACCGTGAACATCTCCCACGCCCCCCTTGAAAAGCCTTACGGCGTTGTCGGTCCCCCGGCGTACTCTTGAAATCGCCAGGCCGCCCAAGTGGCGGGCGAGTCGCATCGAGGAGGACGAGCAAGGCCTACGAGCCGGCCCATGACTCAGACACCCACAGCTCACACACCCGCGCAGGGTCAGGCGAGAGCACAGTTCACAGTCCCCGCCCAGCACCCCATGGTGACCGTGCTGGGGTCCGGCGACTCTCTCCTGCGCGTGATCGAGAAGGCATTCCCGGCGACCGACATCCACGTCCGGGGCAACGAGATCAGCGCGGTCGGCGACGCTCACGAAGTCGCTCTGGTCCAGCGCCTGTTCGACGAGATGATGCTGGTGCTCCGCACCGGGCAACCGATGACGGAGGACGCAGTGGAACGCTCGATTGCCATGCTCAGGGCGAGTGAGAACGGCGAGGGACCGGAGGAGACCCCGGCCGAGGTTCTGACCCAGAACATCCTGTCCTCCCGCGGCCGCACGATCCGCCCCAAGACCCTCAACCAGAAGCGGTACGTCGACGCGATCGACAAGCACACGGTCGTCTTCGGCATCGGTCCCGCCGGTACGGGCAAGACCTACCTCGCCATGGCCAAGGCGGTGCAGGCCCTGCAGTCCAAGCAGGTCAACCGCATCATTCTGACCCGGCCCGCGGTCGAGGCCGGTGAGCGGCTCGGCTTCCTGCCGGGCACGCTCTACGAGAAGATCGACCCCTACCTGCGGCCCTTGTACGACGCACTGCACGACATGCTCGACCCGGACTCGATTCCCCGGTTGATGGCGGCGGGGACGATTGAGGTGGCTCCGCTGGCATATATGCGCGGACGCGCCCAGCCTGTTTTCACGAACGTCCTGACTCCGGACGGTTGGCGTCCCATCGGTGACCTCCAGGTCGGTGACCTGGTCATCGGTTCGAACGGCGAGCCGACCCCGGTCCTCGGCGTCTACCCGCAAGGCGAGAAGGACATCTATCGCGTCGCCGCCCAGGACGGTTCCTGGACGCTGTGCTGCGGCGAACATCTCTGGACGGTCCGCACCGCTGCAGACAAGCGCCGCAATAAGCCGTGGCGGGTCCTGGAGACCCAGGAGATGATCGGCAACCTGCGTGCGGCCCACGCACGCCGGTACGAGCTGCCTCTGCTCACGGCGCCAGTGTGCTTCCCAGAGCGCGAGGTTCCCATGGACCCGTACGCCCTGGGGCTGCTGCTGGGCGACGGTTGCCTCACGGGATCCACGACTCCTTCTTTCGCAACGGAGGATGCGGAGCTGGCCGAGGCGCTGGAAACCGCGCTGCCTGGTGTCGCGGTACGCCACAAGGGCGGACCCGACTACATCCTCAACCGGATCAAGTCCCCGGGCGACGTGGTCACCCTTGAGAACCCCGTCACACGGGTTCTTCGAGAGCTGGACCTGCTGCGCACTCGCTCGCACACCAAGTTCGTCCCGGACGACTACCTGTACAACTCCGCCGAGGTCCGACTGGCCGTACTCCAAGGTCTACTCGACTCCGACGGTGGTCCGGTCACGCAGGGGGGCCGCACGTGCCGTATCCAGTACGTGACGACGTCGATCCTGCTGCGGGACGACGTGATCTCGCTCGTGCAGTCACTGGGCGGCGTCGCGTACACCCGTCGCCGTGCTGCCGAGGGCCGTAAGCCTGGCTTCGCCAACGGCCAAGATGTCGCGTACCGCCGTGACGCCCACGTCATCGACATCCGCCTCCCGGAAGGCATCGAGCCCTTCCGTCTCACCCGCAAGCGCGACAAGTACCTCGCAGCCGGAGGCGGCGGACGCCCGATGCGGTTCATCGACAGCATCGAGCCCGCAGGCAGGGAGGAAGCCGTCTGCATCCAGGTGGCCGCCGAGGACTCCCTCTACGTCACTCAGGACTACCTGCTGACGCACAACACCCTCAACGACGCCTTCATCATCCTGGACGAGGCCCAGAACACCAGCCCCGAGCAGATGAAGATGTTCCTCACCCGCCTCGGCTTCGACTCGAAGATAGTCATCACCGGTGACGTCACCCAGGTCGACCTCCCGGACGGCACCAAGTCCGGTCTGCGGCAGGTGCAGGACATCCTGGAGGGCGTCGAGGACGTCCACTTCTCGCGGCTGTCGTCCCACGATGTCGTCCGGCACAAGCTGGTCGGCCGTATCGTCGACGCGTACGAGAAGTTCGACAACAAGCACGGCACCCAGAACGGCACGCACAAGGGGCAGGGCCGGGGCAGGTCCGGGCACAAAGGGAAGTAGAGACCGAGCAGCACCATGTCGATCGACGTCAACAACGAGTCCGGAACCGAGGTCGACGAGCAGGCGATCCTCGACATCGCCCGCTACGCGCTCGCGCGGATGCGCATCCACCCGCTCTCCGAGCTCTCGGTGATCGTCGTGGACGCCGACGCCATGGAGCAGCTCCACATCCAGTGGATGGACCTGCCCGGCCCGACGGATGTCATGTCCTTCCCGATGGACGAGCTGCGGCCGCCGTCGAAGGACGACGAGGAACCGCCCCAGGGGCTGCTCGGTGACATCGTGCTGTGTCCCGAAGTCGCCGCCAAGCAGGGGGCCGAGGCGCCCACGCAGCACTCCATGGATGAGGAGCTCCAGCTGCTCACCGTCCACGGGGTGCTGCATCTGCTCGGCTACGACCACGAGGAGCCCGACGAGAAGGCCGAGATGTTCGGTCTCCAGGCCGCCATCGTGGACGGCTGGCGCACCGAGCAGGGCCTGACGGGTCCGTCGCCCGCCCCGACCGTGTCATGAGCCTTCCCCTTGTCTCCGGCGCCATCGCCCTGGTGGTCGTGGCCTGGCTCGCCGCCTGCGCGGAGGCGGGCCTGGCGCGCGTCTCCAGCTTCCGTGCCGAGGAGGCCGTACGCGGCGGGCGGCGCGGCAGCGAGAAGCTCGCGCTGGTCGCCGCCGATCCGACGCGCTATCTGAACGTGGCGCTGCTGGTGCGCGTGGCCTGCGAGATGGCCGCCGCCGCGCTGGTCACGTACGCCTGCCTGCAGGAGTTCGACAGCACCACCGAGGCCCTGCTGGTCGCGATAGCGGTCATGGTGCTGGTGTCGTACGTCGCCGTCGGGGTCTCCCCGCGCACCATCGGCCGCCAGCACCCGCTGAACACGGCGACGGCGGCCGCGTACGTGCTGCTGCCGCTCGCCCGGATCATGGGCCCGATCCCGTATCTGCTGATCCTCATCGGCAACGCGCTCACCCCCGGCAAGGGCTTCCGCCGCGGCCCGTTCGCGTCCGAGGCGGAGCTGCGGGCGCTGGTCGACCTCGCCGAGAAGGAGTCGCTGATCGAGGACGAGGAGCGCCGCATGGTGCACTCGGTCTTCGAACTCGGCGACACCCTCGTGCGCGAGGTCATGGTCCCGCGTACCGACCTCGTCGTCATCGAGCGTTACAAGACCATCCGCCAGGCCCTCACTCTCGCCCTGCGCTCCGGTTTCTCGCGGATACCGGTCGTCGGGGAGAGCGAGGACGACGTGGTCGGGATGGTGTATCTGAAGGACCTGACCCGCAAGACGCACATCTCCCGGGACGCCGAGAGCGAGCTGGTGTCCACGGCCATGCGGCCCGCGTTCTTCGTGCCCGACACCAAGAACGCCGGTGACCTGCTGCGCGAGATGCAGAAGGAACGCAACCACGTCGCCGTCGTCATCGACGAGTACGGCGGCACGGCCGGCATCGTCACCATCGAGGACATCCTCGAGGAGATCGTCGGCGAGATCACCGACGAGTACGACCGTGAGCTGCCGCCGGTGGAGGACCTCGGCGAGGACCGCTACCGCGTCACCGCCCGCCTGGACATCACCGACCTGGGCGAGCTGTACGGCCTCGACGAGTACGACGACGAGGACGTGGAGACGGTCGGCGGGCTGCTGGCGAAGGCGCTGGGCCGGGTGCCGATCGCCGGGGCGTCGTCCGTGGTCGAGCTGCCCGACAGCCGGAAGCTGCGGCTGACGGCGGAGGCGGCGGCGGGCCGGCGGAACAAGATCGTGACGGTGCTGGTGGAGCCGGTGAGCCCGGCTCCGGCGGAGGAGCGGGAGGCGAAGGCGGAGTGAGCCCCGAGGAGCTGCGCGGCTTCTGTCTGTCGTTCAACGCCGCCGTGGAGGACTTCCCCTTCGCCCCGGACATCTCCGTCTTCAAGGTCCTGGGCAAGATGTTCGCCCTGAGCTGGATGGACGCCCGCCCGCTCACCGTCAACCTCAAGTGCGACCCGGAGGACGCGGTCCGGCTGCGCGAGAAGCATCCCGGCCTGATCATCCCCGGCTACCACATGAACAAGCGGCACTGGAACACGGTGACGGTCGACGGCGAGCTCCCGGACCGGCTGGTTCGGGAGCTCATCGAGGACTCGTACGACCTGGTCGTGGCGGGCCTGCCGAGAGCCGAGCGGCTGCGTCTCGACCGCCCCTGAGCCGACCGTCACACCGAGCGGGCCGTCACACCGAGCGGGCCGTCCGTCGGGTCCGCAGCCCGAGCGCGACCAGGGCCGCCGCGGCGAGCACGATCCCCGCGTCGAGCGCCAGCACCGTGCGGGTGCCGGAGAGCAGGTCGCCGGAGGTCGTCGCGAGGACGCCCAGCAGCGGGATGCCGACGGTGAGGCCGACCTGCTGGGTCGAGGTGACCAGGCCGGTGGCCAGGCCCTGCTCCTCGTCGGGGACGCCGGAGGTGACCGTCAGGCCGTAGGAGATGATCGCGCCCAGGTGGAACATGCTCGCCAGCGAGACGGCGGCCGTGGCGAGCCAGACGGACCAGCCGTGGGCGTCGAGGAACACCAGTCCGGCGATGAAGGCGCCCTGCCCCGCGAGCGAGACGACCAGCGTGCGGCGGGCGCCGAGACGGCTGACGAACCTCGGGGTGAGCGTGCCCGCGAGCACCGACATGACGCCCTGGACCCCGAAGACCAGGCCGGTCTGCCAGGCCGACAGACGCAGGATCTCCTGGAGGTACAGGGTCAGCACGAAGATCACCGTCGACATCATCGAGAAGGTGACCAGACCGCCCAGGTTGCCCCACGCCACCGTGCGGCGGCGCAGCATGGGCAGGGAGACCAGGGGTGCCGCGGTGCGGGACTCGACGACCGTGAAGGCCGCGAGGAGCGCGAGGCCGGCGATCAGGGTCGCGACGACGTCGACGCGGGCGAAGCCGTGGTCGGCGGCCGTCGTCAGGGCGTAGATCAGGGACAGCAGACCGCCGGTGACCGTGATCGCGCCGGGCACGTCCAGGTGCGGGCGGTCCGGGGTGCGGGACTCGGGCAGCAGACCGGGCGCGAGCGGCAGCACGATCAGGGCGAAGACCGCCAGCAGACCCATGGTGGAACGCCAGCCGAACGCGTCGGTCAGGACGCCGCCCGCGACCATGCCGATCGTGAAGCCGAGGGACATCAGCGTGCCGGAAATGCCGAGGGCGCGGTCCCGGGCGGGCCCTCGGCGAAGGTGGTGGTCAGCAGGGACATGCCGGTCGGGACGATGACCGCGGCGCCGAGGCCTTGCAGGGCGCGGCCCGCGAGGAACGACGCCGGGTCCCAGGCGAACGTCGCGAGGACCGAGGCGGCGGCGAACAGGGCGAGGCCGGTGAGGAACAGCCTGCGGCGGCCGTACAGGTCGCCGATGCGGCCGAAGAGCAGCAGGAAGCCGCCGGACGGCAGCGCGAACGCCGTGACCGCCCACTGGAGTGCCGACTGGCTCATGCCGAGGTCGGCGCCGAGGACGGGCAGGGCGACGTTCAGGACGGAGAAGTCCAGCGCGACCATGAACTGGGCGGCGCACAGGACGAAGAGGACGAGTTTGTCGCGCGTCGACATCCGGGAGGACCGGGGGGTGTCGAGCGGTGGGGCTGGGCTTGCGGTCTGAGTCGGGGACGAGTTGGGGCCGGTGGTGTCGATCGCCATGCGCAACAGCCTGCTGGCGTCGGAATAGCCGTGGGGAGCGGCAAGTTGTGCTGGTGGTGGCACCACCAGCCAACAGGACGAGGGGGATCCGTACGTGTCCGTGGACACGCTGAAGAGTCATCGGCGGCGCGAGCTGCGCGAGTTCCTGATGAGCAGGCGGGCCCGGGTGACCCCGGCCGACGCCGGTCTGCCGGACGGTGGCGCGCGGCGCCGTACGCCGGGGTTGCGGCGCGAGGAGGTCGCCGTGCTCGCCGGGGTGGGCACGTCCTGGTACCAGTGGCTGGAGCAGGGGCGGGACATCTCCGTGTCGCCACAGGTGCTGGACTCGGTGGGCCGGGTGCTGCGGCTGAGCAACGCCGAGCGGCGGCATCTGTATCTGCTGGCCGGGCTGAATCCGCCGGAGCGCGAGGTGGAGCCCGGGAAGCGGGACATGTGCGACGGGCTGCGGCGGCTGATCGACGCCTGGATGCCGTATCCGGCGCACATCATGGACCGGTACTACAACGGCGTGCTGCACAACGACGCGGCGGTGACGGTGCTCGGCATGCGTCCCGGCAAGCGGTGGAACTGCCTGATCGACTTCTTCACGGACCCGAAGTACCGGTCGCGGGCGAGGAACTGGGAGCAGAACGCCCGTACGGTCGTGGCGCAGTTCCGCGCGCGCTGCTCGGCCTCTCCCGACGACGAGGGGTTCCAGGCCGTGCTGGCCGAGGCGCGGGCGTGCAGTCCGGAGTTCACCGAGTTGTGGGAGCGGCGGGACATCGAGGACGCCGGGCAGATCCGCAAGGAGCTGGACCATCCGCTGGTCGGGGAGCTGTGTCTGGAGTCGAGCGTGATGCAGATGCCGGCCCGGCCCGATCTGTCGATCGTGCTGCACACGCCGCTGGACGAGGCGAACACGGCGGCGAAGCTTCAGTGGCTGGCGTCCCCCGAGGGGCGGCGCGGGGCCATGTACCCCGTGGCCGGTTAGGGCCGGTGGCGCTACGTATGCTCAGCTCATGACCGACAACAACGCGCTCGACCCCGAGGACCGCAAGATCGTCACCCTGGCCCGTTCCGCGCGGGCCCGCAACGGTGTGGCCGAGGGGGCGGCCGTACGGGACGACACCGGCCGTACCTATGTCGCCGGGACCGTCGAACTGGACTCCCTGAAGCTGAGCGCGCTGCGGACCGCCGTGGCGATGGCGGTGGCTTCCGGGGCCACCTCGTTGGAGGCGGCGGCAGTGGTGACGGAGGCGGAGGGGGTCCCGGCGGAGGACCGGGCCGCGGTGCGGGATCTTGGGGGGCCGGGGACGCCGGTGTTGGTGGCGGGGGTGGACGGGGCGGTGCGGTCCACGACGTCGGCAGGCTGAGGCGCGGCCTTTCCTCGCCCACGCGGCGGAGCCGCTCGCTGGAGGGCTTCCTACAGTCCGGAGGGCTTCCTACAGTTCGGCCTCGCCCCACTCCTGGACGACCGCCTCGTCGCCGACGGACAGCTTGCCCGGCCGCAGCACGGAGAACTTCGCGCCGAACACCACGCCTCCGCTCGCCGCGCGCCGGTGGCGTGCGAGCGTACGCAGCGGCTCCGGCCCCCGCCGCGCCCCGGCTTCCTGGTCGACCAGAGTGACCGCGCAGCGCACCGCGAGCTTGGCGTAACCGAGTTCGGCCCCGCCGATGGCGAGGCGGCGCGCGCGGTCCTCGGCGTGCGGTACGGCCGCCCAGTCGCCACCGTCGCTGTCGCTGTCACTGTCACTGTCACTGTCGAGACCTTGGCCCGGGCCGCCGGCGACGACGATGTTCGGGCGGAAGCGGTTCATCGGCAGGGGCGGGGAGCCGCGCTCGGCCATCCGCCGGTTGAGGAGGGCGAGGGAGGACCGGGACAGCAGGTGTACGGCGCTGCTGTCGGCATAGCCGGAGGGGCCCGGGGTCAGGCCGTCGGCGACCCGGTCGTGCTCCGGTGGCACGCGGACCAGGCGGCTGGGGGTGCCGAGGACCTCCGAGAGCCAGGCAGCGGCTTCATCACCCTGGTCGATCCCCTGGAAGGAGGCACCGAACAGGTCGACCTCGCGGCGCGGCGCGGACGTGGTGACGTCGAGGTGCACCGTGCCGTAACGGCCCGTGGTGTCGGTCGAGTCGAGTGTGAGCCGGCTGCCGTCGGCGCTGACCGCGGGTCGGATCAGGGCGAGGCGGGGATGGCGGCGCTGGGTGCGATACACCCCCTCTTCGCTGACCACCATGAAACTGCGGTCGTGCGCGAGTCCCGCCGGTGTGAGCAGCGCATCGCTCATCGACGTGCCCGCACATCCCTTGATGGGGTAGCAGATCAGGTCCACGACATCGGCCATGTGCCGGCTCCTTACCTTGAAGACCGTTTCGTCAGAAGTACGAAGTACGCAGTACTCAGGCGGAGGCGGCGGCCACGAAAACCGGAATGGCGACCAGGAAGCGTCCGGCCTCGGCGCGCCGGCGCTGTTCGGCGAGCCACTCGTCCGCCTGGTCACGGTCCAGGGCGCCGCCGGCACAGGCCGGCTCCGCGAGCCTCGCGACCAGGGACAGCATCGCAGGGTCGGTGAACACATGGGTGTGCGCCTCGACCGTGACATCGCGGAAGCCGCCGTCCAGGAGCAGGCCGCGGTACGCCCGGCCGGCGCGGGGCGTGGCCAGGAGGTCGGCACGGGCGTGCACGATCGTGCGGGTGAGCGCCGCGTCATCCGAGTCGATCATGATGGCGTCCCAGTCCTGTCCGACCAGGACGATCCTGCCGCCCGGGCAGAGGACCCGGCGTGCCTCCGCCACCGCGCGTTGCGGCTCCTGGAGCAGGTGGAAGACCTTGTCGGCGCGGTAGCCCCGCACGCCTCCGTCGGCGAACGGCAGATCCTCCGCGTCCGCCTGCCGGAACTCGGCCTCCGTCCACCGCTCCCGGGCCGCGGCGAGCATCCACGGGCTGGGATCCACGCCCACCGCGTGGACGCCGCGTCGGGCCAGCTCGGCGACGGCTCGTCCGGCGCCGCAGCCGACGTCCACGACGGTCGAGCCCGGGAGGAGGGACAGCAGTTCGTAGGAGCGGGCTCGTAGCCGAGTGGCGCTCGGCATGCGGTCCGCGGCGTCGAGGACGGCCAGCATGGCTGCGGTGTCGCGGTGTTCTTCCACCGGTTCCTGGTTCTTGGACATGGGCGTCATGCTGCGACTTAATGTCGACATGAAGTCAAGCGAAGAGGACGGCGCCGGCACGTTGAGCATCGGTGCACTCGCGGCACGGTTCGGCTTGGCCACGCATGTACTGCGGCATTGGGAGGCGATGGGCCTGCTGCGGCCGGGGCGGGACGCCGGCGGGCGCCGTCGCTACGGTGCGGACGACCTCACCCGCGTGGCGACGATCCTCATCCTCAAGGAGGCCGGTCTCGACCTGAGCACCATCAGGACCCTGTCCGCAACCGCCGACCGCGCCACCCGCCACGAGATCCTGCGCCCCGCGGCCGAGGAGCTCCGGTCGAGAATCGCGGCGGCCCAGGCCTCACTGGAACTCATCGAGGGCGGCCTCAACTGCGAGTACGAAGACGTCACCCACTGCCCGAACTACCGACGACTCATCGCCGAACGAACCAGCTCCCACACCTCGCCCCCGCCGCCCCTACCCGTTGTTCTTCGGGTGCGGGTAGGTGGGGGCTGATCGCGCAGTTCCCCGCGCCCCTGAGGTCTTTCAGCCCGTCCGGCGTTTGAGGACGAGGCCCGGAGGGCCGATG
>NZ_JAKEIP010000163.1 GCF_021474425.1 Streptomyces muensis
CCGCTGGGAGCCGCCCCCAGCGCGACCCCCGCCCCTCGTCGAGCACGGACGCGCGCACTTCCCCGACTGTCGACGTACACGCGCACGTCCTGATCCCCGAGGTCGAGGCCCTGGTGGCCGGCCTGCCGGGCCTGGCGGAGGCCAAGGCCCTCGACGCCCGCCGCAACGGGCCCGCGGCCCTGGCCGTCAGCGGCCCCATGGTCGCCGAGCGCATCCCGAGGCTGACGGACGTCGCCGTACGACTGGCCGCGATGGACGCGCAGGGTATGGACGTCCAGCTGGTCAGCCCGTCCCCCTCGCATTACCACTACTGGGCGGACGAGGGGACGGCGGAGAAGGTGTACCGCCTGGCCAACGAGGCGACGGCCGCCCACTGCGCCCAGGCGCCCGGCCGGCTGCACGGTCTGGGCCTCGTCCCCCTGCAGCACCCGGAATCGGCGGTGCGCGCGCTCGAACTCGCCATGGGTATGGGCCTGTTGGGTGTCGAGATCTCCTCGCACGCGCCGGGCCGGGAGCTGTCGGATCCGGCGTACGAACCCTTCTGGACCCGGGCCGAGGAGACGGGCGCGATCCTCTTCCTGCACCCTTTCGGCTGCACGCTCGACGAGCGCCTCGACCAGTGGTACCTGTCCAACACCGTCGGTCAGCCCACCGAGAACGCCGTCGCCCTCTCGCACCTGATCTTCTCCGGGGTGCTGGACCGGCACCCGGAGCTGAAGGTCATCGCCGCGCACGGGGGCGGCTATCTGCCCACCCACATCGGCCGCTCCGACCACGCCTGGTCGGCCCGCTCCGACGCGGGCGCCGGCTGCGCCCACCTGCCGAGCAGCTACCTCAAGCGCCTGTACTTCGACTCCCTGGTCCACGACCCGCACGTCCTGCGGGCGCTGATCGGCTCGGCCGGCGCGGACCGTGTGCTGCTCGGCTCCGACTTCCCCTTCGACATGGGCACCGAGGACCCCGTCGGCGCACTGCGCGCCGCACGCCTGCCCGACGACGACTTCCACGCCGTGCGCGGTGGCAACGCGACAACGCTGCTGCGCCTGACCTGACCCCCGAACAGGAGAACCCGCCATGAGCGCACGCCTGCTCACCCATCTGCGGCACGTCGACCTCGCCGTGCCCGACTACGACAAGCAGCTCGACTTCTACGCCGGCGTCTGGGGCCTGACCCAGGTCGCCGAGGACTCCGGCATCTCCTTCCTCGCCGCCGAGGGCAGCCCTGAGCAGTACGTGGTGCGGCTGCGCAAAGCCGAGGAGAAGCGCCTCGATCTCGTCTCGTACGGCGCCGCGAACGCGGTGGACGTGGACACCCTTGCCGAGCAACTCCTCGCGGGAGGCGTGCAGTTGATCTCCCAGCCGGGCAAGGTCGACACACCCGGAGGCGGCTACGGCTTCCGCTTCTTCGACGTCGACGGACGCACCATCGAGGTCACCGCCGATGTCGAGGCCCGGCAGCACCGCAAGATCGAGGAGAAGGAGGCCATCCCGGTCAAGCTGTCGCACGTCGTCCTCAACTCCCCGGACCTGAACCGCACTCGGGAGTGGTACGAGCGTCACCTCGGGTTCCGGCTCTCCGACACGCTGATGCATCCGCGGATGGGCGAGGCGATGCACTTCATGCGTATCAGCAACCAGCACCACTCCATGGCCATCGCCCAGGGGCCGCACACCGCCCTGCACCACGTCTCCTTCGAGATGCGCGGCATCGACGAATACATGCGGGGCTCCGGACGGGTCCTCCGGGCCGGCTTCCGCAAGATCTGGGGCCCGGGCCGGCACCTGGCAGGCGACAACACCTTCACCTACTTCCTGGACCCGCAGGGCAACACGGTCGAGTACACCACCGAGCTGGAGCTCCTCGACGAGGACACCTGGCACCCCCACGTCTACGACTTCTCCCAGCCCGAGGTCACCGACCAGTGGGGCACGGCGAACCCGATGAACGAGCTGGTCGCCAAGGAGTCGTTCAACGATGTCGACCGCGGCTGCTTCGTCGCTCCCCCGGTCTGATCCCCCAGCCCGTCGGAACCTGGAGCCGCACATGCGATTCGCCGCCTACGAACACGAACAACAACACCGCGTCGCCGTCGTCGAGGAGGACGGCACCCTCCACCCGGTTCCCGGGGCGTGCTCGCTCACGGAGCTGATCAGGTGCGGCGACGGACTCGACGCGCTCCTGCGCGCCGGCGCCGCCACGCTCGACGTCCCGCCGGGCCCTCACGTGTCCGAGGTGCGGCTGCTGCCACCGCTTCAGCCGCCCACCGTGCGGGACTTCGTCACCTTCGAGGAACACGTCGAAGGGGTACGACGGTCCGTGGACGGCGTCGGCGGGGTGCCCGAAGCCTGGTACGACGCCCCGACGTTCTACTTCACCAACCCGTACGCCGTCATCGGCGCCCACGACGACGTCCCGGTGCCGCCGGGCAGCGAAGTCCTCGACTTCGAGCTGGAGGTCGCCGCGGTCATCGGCCGGGAGGGGCGGGACCTGACGCCCCAACAGGCACGGGACCACATCATCGGCTACACGGTCTTCAACGACTGGTCGGCCCGCGACCTGCAGTCCCGCGAGATGCAGGTCCGCCTCGGCCCGTGCAAGGGCAAGGACACGGCCGCCACCCTCGGCCCGTACCTGGTCACCGCCGACGAGCTGGAGCCGTACCGCGACACCGACGGATTTCTGCGCCTGGCGCTGACCGCCTCGGTGAACGGCGAGGTCGTCGGCAAGGACCTGTTGTCCAACATGAGCTGGACCTTCGAGGAGATGGTCGCCTACGCCTCGCGGGGCACCGTCGTCCGCCCCGGCGACGTGCTCGGCTCCGGCACCTGCGGCAACGGCGGCTGCCTCGCCGAGCTGTGGGGCGTCCGGGGCGAGCAGTCCCCGCCCCCGCTGAAGCCGGGAGACACCGTCACCCTCACCGTGGAGGGCATCGGCACCGTCTCCAACACCGTGGTCGCGGGCAGGAATCCGCAGCCGCTGCCGACCGCTCGCCGCCGCAGCCGGGAGCGGCCGTGAACGATCTGCACCCCAAGAGGCTCCTCGGCAAGGTCGTCGTCGTCACCGGCGCCGCGCGCGGCCAGGGCGCCGCCGAGGCCGAGGCCCTGACCCGCGAAGGCGCCCGCGTCATCGCCACCGACGTGACCGAGGCACCCGGCTGCCGCCGCCTCGACGTCACCGACGAGGAGCACTGGGCGGAGCTGGCCGCCGAACTGAGGGAGTCGTACGGCCAGGTGCACGGCCTGGTCAACAACGCGGGCATCACCTGGCGCGCCCGCCTCGGCGAGGTGACCCCCGACGACTTCGCCCGAGTCCACGCCGTCAACGTCACCGGCCCGCTCCTTGCCATCCAGCACCTGACGCCGCTGATGCCGCCCGGCTCGTCCATAGTCAACGTCGGCTCCACCGCCGCTCTCACCGCCCACTACCCGGTCGCCTACACGACCAGCAAATGGGCACTGCGCGGCCTGTCGAAGACCGCGGCCATGGAGCTCGGCCCGCGCGGCATCCGCGTCAACACGATCCACCCCGGCTTCATCGAGACCGAGATGACCGCCTCCGCCGCGCCCGCCTTCCGCGAGGCGAACATCCGCGAGACCCCACTCGGCCGCACCGGCACGGTGGACGAGGTCGCCCCGCTCGTGGTCTTCCTCCTGTCCGACGAGTCGTCCTTCATCACCGGCGCCGAGATCCCGGTCGACGGCGGACTCACCGCGCACGGCGGCGTCAAGTCCCTCTCGGACGCCGTACGCGCCCAGCAGGAGTAGAAAGGCCCTCTCACCCATGGACAAGGTCTGTTCGAGCGCCGCGGAGGCGGTCGCCGACATCCCCGACGGCGCGTCACTCGCCGTCGGCGGGTTCGGCCTCAGCGGCATCCCCGAGGTGCTCATCCAAGCCCTCCACACGCAGGGCGCCACCGGCCTGGAGGTCGTGTCGAACAACTGCGGCGTGGACGGCCGCGGGCTGGGCGTGCTGCTCGCCGCCGGCCGGATCGCCCGCGTGACGGGCAGTTACGTGGGCGAGAACAAGGAGTTCGCCCGCCAGTACCTGTCGGGCGAGCTGGAGGTGGAGCTGGTGCCGCAGGGGACACTCGCTGAGCGACTGCGCGCCGGCGGCGCGGGTATCCCCGCGTTCTACACCCCGGCCGGTGTGGGCACCCAGGTCGCGAACGGCGGTCTGCCGTGGAGGTACGCGGCGGACGGCTCGGTCGCCGTGGCCTCCCCGCCCAAGGAGACCCGCGACTTCCACGGCCGGCCGCACGTCCTGGAGCACGCCATCACCACCGACTTCGCCCTCGTCCGGGCCTGGCGGGGGGACCGGCACGGCAATCTGGTCCTCCGCCGCGCCGCGGCCAACTTCAACCCGCTCGCGGCGATGGCCGGCCGGATCACGATCGCCGAGGTCGAAGAGCTCGTGGAACCGGGCGAGCTGAGCCCGGACGCCGTCCACGTCCCCGGCGTCTTCGTCCAGCGGATCGTGGAGCTCACCCCCGCTCAGGCCGCCGACAAACAGATCGAGAAGAGGACGGTACGAGCATGAGCACGACGATGGACACGCCCCGGGGCTGGACCCGCGACCAGATGGCCGCCCGCGCCGCCGCCGAACTCACCGACGGCTCCTACGTCAACCTCGGCATCGGCCTGCCCACACTCGTCCCCGGCCACCTCCCGCCCGGCGTGCATGTGGTGCTGCACTCGGAGAACGGCATCCTCGGCACCGGTCCGTATCCGAGGGAGGACGAGGTCGACCCGGATCTCATCAACGCGGGCAAGGAGACCGTCTCCGTCCTGCCCGGCGCGTCCTTCTTCGACTCGGCCCTGTCCTTCGGCATGATCCGCGGCGGTCACATAGACACCGCGGTGCTGGGCGCCATGCAGGTGTCGGAACGCGGTGACCTGGCCAACTGGATGATCCCCGGAAAGATGGTCAAGGGCATGGGCGGGGCGATGGACCTGGTCCACGGCGCCCGCCGGGTCATCGTCCTGATGGAGCACACCGCCAAGGACGGCAGCCCGAAGATTTTGACCGAGTGCACCCTGCCGCTCACCGGCGAACGGTGCGTCCACCGCGTCATCACCGACCTCGGCGTCCTCGACGTCACACCCGACGGCCTCACCGTCGTCGAGACCGCACCCGGCATCACCCTCGACGAGATCACCGCGAAGACGGCCGCGCCCCTGCGGACCGCCGCCGTCACCGCTGCCTGCTGAACGCGGTCGTCGACGACCCCGCTCGCAGGTTCGGGCAGCGGCCCGTCACCACGGCCCGAACGCGGCCAAGCCCGGTAGGTCCTTCAGTGTCGCTACTTGAGCTCGTCGGCGGTGAAGTAGCCGTCCGTGACGAGGGTGTCGTAGTTGGTCTTGTCGACGCCCGTGGGCTGTAGCAGGACGGCCGGCACGGCCTTGACGCCGTTGTTGTAGCCCATGGAGTCGTCCACCCACGGCACCCGGTCGTGGAGTATGTCGTCGACCATGGACGTGGCGGCCTCGGCCAGCCGGCGGACGTCCTTGTAGACGGTCTGCGACTGCTCACCGGCGATGATCGACTTCACCGACGCCAGTTCGGCGTCCTGACCGGTGATGACGGGGAGGGGCTTGATGCCGGAGCCGTAGCCGGCCGACTTCAGCGCGGACAGGACGCCCCTCGAGATGCCGTCGTACGGCGACAGGACCGCGTCGACCTGCTCACTGCGGTACCACTTGGTGAGGATGTCGCTCATGCGCTTTTGCGCGGTGGGGCCGTCCCAGCGCGGGGTGGTGATCTGCTTGAGCTTGGTCTCGCCGGACTGGACGACCAACTGCCTGCTGTCCAGGAAGGGTTTCAGGTGGGTCATCGAGCCGTCGAAGAAGTATTTGGTGTTGTTGTCGTCGGGGGAACCGGCGAACAGCTCGATGTTGAACGGGCCTTTGCCGTCCTCCAGGCCGAGCTTGTCGATGATGTAGTGGGCCTGGATCATGCCGACCATCTCGTTGTCGAAGGAGACGTAGTAGTCGACGTTCTTGGTGCCGAGAATGAGCCGGTCGTAGGAGATCACCGGGATGTCCGCGTCGGCGGCCTGTTGAAGTACGGCGTTCAGGGACTTGTTGTCGATGGCCGCGATGATCAGGGCGTCGACGCCCTGCTGGATCAGTTTCCCGATCTGTGAGACCTGGGCTTTCGGGTCGTCGTCGCCGTAGACCAGTTTGGTCTTGTACCCCCTGACCTTGAGGTCGTCCACGACGCTCTTGCCGTCGGTGAGCCAGCGCTCGGAGGACCGGGTCGGCATGGCGACGCCGACGGTGCCCCCCTCGGAGCTGTCCCCCGAGCCGCCCTCACTGCCCTTGCTGCAGGCGGACAGGGTGAGGCCGAGGGAGGCGGCTCCGGTGAGGACGGTTCTTCGACTGAACATCGTGATTCGTTCCTTGTCCTTCTCGTCGTTGAGGGGATGACGGCGTATCAGACGTCGAGGGAAAGCGGTGGAGCGGGCTGCCGGGCAGTCGGCGGAGAGGTCGAGAACGAACGGGACGCGCCGCACCCGCTCCCGGGCGGTGTCGAGGGTGGCCGGGTCCCGCGGCTGGGGGTCGCGCAGGTGGAACCCGGGGCGCCCTGGACGGACCGGACTTCAGACGGAGCCGTGCGCCGTGACGGTTCGGCTCGGGGCCCTCGTGGATCCGCACATGGCCGCCGAGGTCGTCGGGGTCGGGGCGGCCCGGCACTTGGTTCGAATCGGTGCCGCGTTCCGACCACATGCGTGCTGATTTCGGCAACGCACAGGGCACTCGCCTCTCAACGTTCGAAATTTAGTCACATGTTCGAAATATTGGCGCGACATTAGAGGTAAGTGAGGAGAGTGTCAACAGTGTGAACTGGAACGGTTACAGAAGGTGCGGCTGTGACGCGGCTTTCATTGCCGACATCAGGCAGCCGGGCCGCGTCCAGTGTGCCGATTCGACACGTGATGCCAACTCCGCTCCCTGCTTAGCCTGTTCAGCGCACGGCTACGAAGCGTGGTCCACGCGTGAGAACCGAATCCGAGGGGGAGACCTGGACGGCACAGCGAACACCGGCGCCTCCGGCGCACACCAGCGGGGCACGGCCGTAGGTGGCTTGGGGCCTCGGGCGGCCCTACTGACGTCGTTGGCGCTCGCGCTGCTGCTGGGCGCGCTGTCGGCGCTGGTGATGTTCCCGGCGGCCCAGCACCTGCGCTCCCTCGAAGACGGCGAGCGGGCTCAGGCCACCTTGTACAGGAGCGGTGCCTGTATGGCGGGGCAGTGCCAGGTCAGGTTCGAGGCCCAGGGGCGGACTGTGGTGGCGGATCTGCCGGTGGGCAGCGGCGGTGGCAAGAGCTCTGTCGGCGCCCGGCTGACCGTCCGATACGAGGCGGACGATCCGCGGGTGGTCGCCCGTGAGGAGGATGTCGGGGGCGGCGGGGCAGCTGTTCTGACGGTGATGTCGGGCGCGGGCGCCCTGCTCTTCCTGATGATGTCGGCCGTATCGGCGATCCTCGTGGCGCGGCGGCGGCGCGCGGGCTCGGGGCCTGGCCGGAGTCCTCGGGATCGGCAGCGACACCGGATTTGATGTTCCCGAAGCCGGTGAAACCGTGGCGTCCGGTCATGTACGCGGGGCGCGCCAGGAGTTGAGGGGGAGCGGGCCTCGGTCGATGACGGTGCGGATGCAGAAGGTGCTGCGGGCGTCGCGGACGGGGCCGATGGCCAGGATCTGGTCGGTGAGCACTCTTTCGAAGGTGCGCAGGTCCGGTACGGCGAGCTCGACGAGGAAGTCGGCGTCGCCGGACACGACGTGGCAGGCGACCACGTGGTCGATCGCCTTCAGTGCCTCTTCGACCACCTGGGCGGTGGTGCGGGAGTGCTCGACCTTGAGGGAGAGGAACACCGTCAGCCCGAGCCCGAGGCGCTCGCGGTCCAGGTCGGCCCGGTAGCCGGCCAGGACCCCGTCCTCCTCCAGCGCCTTGGTGCGGCGCAGGCAGGACGAGGGGGACAGGCGTACGGCGTCGGCGAGGTCGACGTTGGGGGTGCGGCCGTGGCGCTGGAGGTGGTCCAGGATCGCCCGGTCGATACGGTCGTACAGAGGGCGTGGCATGAAATGCAGCGTATCGGCCGGATCGGCGAATGATTGTGCACTGAGGGGCCGTGCGGGCGGTCACTACGCCATCGTGTGCCGGGTTCGGCGGCGCATTCTGGTCACGCGCCGCGGCGGCCCCCAGGCCGGTTCCGTCGGCGCCTCTGCATCCCTCTCACCGCCATCGGACTGCCTCATGCACCCCTTCCCCCTGGAACCCGACCGCGCCACGATGACCGAAATGGGCCGTCTCGTCCTGGACCGTGTCGTCGATCGCACCGACAAGCTCGCGGCCCGCCCCGCGACCAGCCCCCTGCCGCCGCGGGCCGAGGCCGAGCTCGTGGAGTCCTTTCTGGCGCCGCCGCCCGACCGGGGCGGTGACCTGAAGGCCCTGCTCGCGCGCCTGGACGAGGCCGCCGACTGCGCTCTGGAGACGGCCGGGCCGGGCCACCTGGCGTACATCCCGGGCAGCGGTCTGTACTCGGCCGCGCTCGCCGAGTTCTACAACCGTGCCGTCAACCGCTACGGCGGACTGGCCTCGGTCGCCCCGGCGCTCGCCGCGCTGGAGGAGAGCGTGGTCCGCTGGATGGCGCGGGAGGTGTGCGGGCTGCCGGAGGGCAGTGGCGGGCTGTTGACCAGCGGTGGCTCGATGGCCACGTTCTCCGCGACGGTCGCCGCCCGGCACGACCGGCTCGGCGAGGATCTCGCCGGCGGCACCGTCTACACCACCGCCTTCGCCCACCACTCCGTCGCCAAGGCCGCCCGCCTCGCCGGGATCCGCGCCGCGCACATACGGACCGTGCCGCACACCCCGGACCTGCGGATGGACCCCGACGCCGCCGCCGCGATGATCCGTGCCGACCGGGACGCCGGACTGCGGCCGTTCCTGCTGGTGGCCACCGCCGGCACCACCGACACCGGCACCGTCGACCCGCTGCCTGAGCTGGCCGGCCTGGCCCGCCGCGAGGACGTGTGGTTCCACGTCGACGCGGCCTACGGAGGCTTCTTCCGGCTCACCGCACGCGGCGCGGAACGCCTCGCCGGTTTCGAGGAGGCCGACTCGATCACCCTCGACCCGCACAAGACCCTGTTCATGCCGTTTGGCACCGGCGCCCTGGTCGTCCGCGACCTCGCCGCCCTGCGCACCGCGCACGACGGCACCGGCAGCTACCTCCAGGACATGGGGGCGGGCGGGAGCGTCCCGGACTCCGGTCACCTCGGGCCCGAGCTGACCCACGAGATCCGTGGTCTGCGGGCCTGGCTCCCCCTGCACCTGCACGGGGTGGACGCCTTCCGCGAGGCCCTGGACGAGAAGCTCGACCTGGCCGAACACGTCCACGACACGCTGTCCGGCGTCCCCGAGCTGGAGGTTCCACAGCGCCCGGACCTGTCCACCGTGATCTTCCGCGTCCGTCCCGCCGACGGCAGCCGCGCCGCGGCCGAGCGGGCCGACGAGGCGAGCCGCAGCCTGCTGGCGCGGATCAACGGCCACGGGCGCATCGTGCTCTCCAGCACGGTCGTCGACAGCCGCTACACCCTGCGCGTCTGCGTGGTCTCCCACCGCACCCACCACGACCGCATCGCCGAGGCACTCGACATCATCACCGCCGAGGCCAAGCGCGACACCATCGCGTAGCGATCTCAGGCTGCGTGCGCTTGCAGCGTGCCGGAAAATCTGAGGAGCGTGCCGGAAATCTGTGGAGCCCGAGCCCGCAGCGCCCCTACCCTTGCCGCATGGCCCATGGAAAGACCTCGTACGTGTGTCTGCCCTGCCGGGCCTCGTACAAGCAGCCCTACCCCGGCTACCACGACCACGACCGGGTCTGTCCACGCTGCGCCGGAGCACTGATCCACGTCGGCTCCGCCTTCGCGGCGCCCAAGAGGCGGGACACCGCCGCCTGGCGCACCCTCTCCGTGCTGCTGCACGCCGGTGTGCGCTTTCACAAGAGCTGTTGTGGCGGGCCCGGTTACCGCCCACGGACCCTCAGCGAGGTGCGCGAGCGGATGGCATACGCGCGGGCCACCGGAGAGCCGTTCGCTAGGGCGTTGGTCCGCTACAACGTGCCGTAGCAGCACGTGGGCGGGAGGCGCTGCACCGCGCACGGTCGGATTCGGTGACCTCGGTCATTGGTCCGCGTCGCGTACCAACAGGGCGATCTGGACGCGGTTTTCCACGGCCGGCTTGGTGAAGAGGCTGCTCGTGTGTGCCTTCACGGTGGCGACGCTGATGCGTAGGCGGGCGGCGATCTCCGGGTTGCCCAGACCGTCCGCGATGGCTCGGGCGGTTTCGAGTGGGGTTTCCGTCCGCGACGGTCCGGACGGCGTCGAGGAGCCTTGCCGGCGGGGTGTCCTTGAGGACGAACCCGAGTGCTCCGGCGCGCAGGGTGCCCAGCACCAGTTCGTCGGAGTCGAAGGTGGTCAGCATGAGCACCCGTGACGGGGCCGGTCGGGTGAGGAGTTCGCGGGTCGTGCTGAGGCCGTCGCGGCCTGGCATCCGTACGTCCATCAGTACGACGTCCGGGCGTTGTTCGGCCACGACGGTGAGCGCGGTGTCCCCGTCGGCGGCCTCCGCGACGACGGTCAGGTCCGGTTCGGCGTCGATGACGAGCCGCAGCGCCATCCGCACCAGTTGTTCGTCGTCGACGATGACGACTCGTACCGGTGGCTTTCGCGGGGTGTCCACTCAGGTTCTCTCTTCGCCGTGGTGGTTCGGCCAGGGTAGGTGCGCGGTCAGGAGGTAGCCCTTGTCGGGTGTGGGGTGGTGGGTGATGCCGCCGCCGGCGAGGGTGACGCGTTCGGTGAGGCCGAGCAGGCCGAAACCCGAGCTCGGGGGTGGTGCGAGGGGCGCGGTGGGACGGGAGTTGCGGACGACGACGTGCAGCGTTTCGCCCGGCGTTCCTTCGAGGGTGATCCGTACGCGTGCGCCCGGGGCGTGTTCGGCCGCGTTGGTGAGGGCTTCCTGGACGATCCGGTAGCAGGTTCGTCCGAGGACGTCGGACGGTTGTCCCGCCACGGTGGTGGAGAGCCTGACGTCCAGCCCGGACGAGCGTGCTTCGGCGACCAGTTCGGGGATCCGGTGCAGGGAGGGCTGGGGCGGCTCCGGGCGTTCCGGGTCCGCGCGGAGGACGCCGAGGACGTCCCGTAGGTCTTCGAGCGCCTGGCGGGAGCCGTCGGTGATGCCGCGGAGCAGCACACGGCTCTCCTCGGTTCCGAGGTCGCCGCGGTGGTCCAGCACTCCGGCCTGCATGGCGACCAGGGAGATGCGGTGCGCGAGTACGTCGTGCATCTCGCGGGCGATCCGGTTGCGTTCCATGGCGCGTGCCTGTGCCGCGCGCACCGTCTGTTCGCGCTCCGCGCTCTGTGCGCGGGCCCGCAGGGACCGTACTTCGTCCCGCCGCGCCCCGACGGCCGTGCCCACGGCCACCGCGATGCCCGCGGTCAGCGCCAGGAGCGCGAGTTGGATCCACCAGGAGCCCGGCGAGGTCTGGGCCGGGTAGAACCCGGCGCTGAACTGTGCCCCGGTCACGTACGCCAGCACGACGATCCCGATCTCCACCGGCCTGCGACGGGTGGCGACCGAGGCCAGCGCCAGCAGCACCGCGCCGATGGCGGCTGCCGAGGCGGCCGAAGCGAGGGCGACCGTCATCGCGACGGGGAGCGGGAACCGCCGCCGCCACGGAAGCACCGTCAGGCAGCCGAGCGCCACCAGCGGATCACCGAAGCGGAACCACCAGCCCGTCTCGCCCGTGTGCCACCGCAGCAGCACCCCGGTGTAGGTCACCGCCTTCCGGTCCCTCGCCCGCGGGATGGCGGACCGCTTCCCGGACTTCGCGGCGTACGCGGCGAAGCACCCCGCATACGGCCAGGGCGGCACGCCCGAGCAGGTGACCGCCAAGTTCTTCGAACTCGCCGGGCGGCTGGACGCCGAACCGGTCGGCGACTTCGACGGGACGCTGTTTCGCGGGCTGACGTTCGACCGCCTCTACAGCGATGCGACCCTGCCCAAGCTGGCCGGGGAATGGCAGGCGCTCGACCGGGGCGAGCCGGTGCCCGTCCCGCCGCTGGACGGCGTCGCAGGCTTTGAGAACCTGCTGGCCGCCCGCCACTACGTGGTCTGCGGCGACTCACGCTGGCCGACGAGGGTCCGGGACTATCAGCGGGCCGCCGCGGTCGACCGGCAGCGCTACCCGATGGTGGGCGGGTCCACGGCGAGCATCGTCCCGTGTGCGTTCTGGCCGGGCGAACCCGTCGAGCCGCCGGTCCGGATCGACGGCCGGGGCGGCCCGTCGAACGTGCTCATGCTGCAGAACGAGCGCGACCCGGGCACGCCGCTGGCCGGCGCCGAGAAGCTGCGGCGGGCACTCGGCCCGCGGGCCCGGATGGTGACCGTCGACCAAGGCGGGCACGGTGTCTACCCGTTCGGCCGCAACGTGTGCGCGAAGGACGCGGCGACCGCGTTCCTGACCACCGGTCAGCGCCCGCCGCGGGACCTCGCCTGCGCGGCGGAGCCGTCGTAGGCACCGTTGGCGCACACGCGACTCACCTCCAGGCGTCCCGCCCACCCCTCAGGCCAGGCCGAACCTCTCGGCATGCACCTGTCGCGCGGGGACCCGCAGGTCCCGCAGGGCCGACAGCACGGCCGCGGTCATGGCGGGCGGGCCGCAGACGTACACGTCGCGTCCGGTGACGTCGGGGACCAGCCGGTGCAGGCTCTCCGGCGCGAAGGGCGAGGCGCCGATCTCGGCGGTCCTGCCCGTGAGCAGGTGGAGCCGCCCGCCCCGCAGCGCGACCAGGTGGCGCACCTCGTCCAGCAGCACCGCGTCGGCCTCGCCGCGCACCCGGTACAGCACGACGACGTCCCCGCTCGCCTCCTCCTCCAGCATGGCCCGCACGGGTGTGATGCCCACACCGCCGGCGATCAGCAGGGCGCCGGGCCGGGTCCGGTGCAGCGAGGTGAACGCCCCGTACGGTCCCTCGACGAAGGCGCGGGTGCCGACCGGGAGGCTCCGCAGGCCGGCGCTGGCGCTGCCCGCCGCCTTCGCCGTCAGACGCAGCCCCTGTGGGCCCGGCGCCGCCGAGAGGGAGAAGGGGTTGGCCAGCCACCAGTGGTTGTGCCCGGGAAACCGCCAGACGCAGAACTGGCCCGCGCGGGCCGGGAGTTTGTCGAGATTGCGGCCGGTGACGTACACGGAGACCACGTCGTCCGACTCCGGCACCACGGCCGCGACGGTGAACCGGTGGTGGGCGTTGCGCCACAGCGGCACGACCACCCGGCCCGTCAGCAGGGCGCCGAAGGCGAACAGCCACAGGATCCACCAGTAGGCCGTGGCGAACGCGGAGGACGTGAACGTCGTCGTCTCCTGCAACTGGTGGACGAACGCCAGGCCCAGGGCCACGTAGAGCAGCAGATGCAGTCCGTGCCAGACCTCGTAGCGGAGCCGGCGCCGCAGGCCGCGGGTGGAGATCACGGCGATCACGACGATGAGGGCCGCCGCGAGCATGCCCAGCAGGGAGGCCGGCACCCCGCTCAGCGCGACGAACGTCTTCCCCATGGACGCGTCGTCGAGCGTCGCGTAGCCGAGCACCACCAGGGTGGCGTGGGTGAGGACGGTCCACAGCAGGGTGAAGCCGACCCAGCGGTGCCACACGGTCAGCCGGTCCATGCCGATACGGCGGTCCAGCCACGGCAGCCGGGCCACCAGCAGCAGTTGGAACAGGAGCAGCAGCGCCGCGTGCAGGCCGAAGAACTTGGCGACCGTGAGCACGCCGTTCTTGCCCGCACCGGCGCTGACGAACAGCACCTCGACGATCACCGCGTTGGCGACGACGAAGGTCCACATCGCCGTGCGCGCCGCGTCCACCGGAAGCACGGTGCCGGTGCGCACCGTGTTGCTGGCCGTCGTCATGGTCGCCTCACATCCCCCCGAGGCCGCGGCACTCGCGGCCCGTATGCACAACCCATGAAGATCGAGTGATTCGTCCGGATAAGCACCTCGATCGGTTAAGCATACGGAGGGCCGACCCGATCCGTTCACGCCAGAACGGTCGAATTCAGGACCGCCGCCGGACTGCCGGCCGAGCCTGGTCCTCCTCAGGGCTTGCGCCCCACCCCGCAGTACGCGTCCACCGCTGCCGTCGCCGGATCCGTCGGCCCCTGTACGTCCGGCCGCCACTCGGGGACCTGGACGATGCCCGGGTCCACCAGGTCGAGGCCGTCGAAGTAGGCGGCGATCTCGCCGATGCTGCGCACGTGGTACGGCACGGCGCCGCTCGCGTTGTACGCCTCCGACGCGGCGATCATGCCCTCGCTGGTGGCCGTGCTGTCGCTGATGACGAGGTGGCTGCCGGAGGGGAGGCCGGCCAGGAGGCGCCGTACCATGTCGCGGGCCTGGTCGTGGTCGGGGACGTGGCCGAGGGTGTTGAGGATCATCAGGGCGACCGGCCGGGTGAGGTCGAGGGTACCGGCGGCGGCCTCCAGGACGGCCTCGGGCTCGTGGAGGTCGGCGTCGAGGAAGGTGGTCATGCCCTCGGGGGTGCTGGTGAGCAGGGCGCCGGCGTGGGCGAGGACGACGGGGTCGTTGTCGACGTAGACGACGCGGGCGTCCGGGGCCACGCGCTGGGCGACCTGGTGGGTGTTGTCGGCGGTCGGCAGGCCGGTGCCGACGTCCAGGAACTGCCGTAAGCCCGCCTCTGTGGCCAGATGCCGTACGGCGCGGCCCAGGAAGCGGCGGCTGGCGACGGCCACGTCGACCAGGCCGGGGAAGATCTCCTTGATCTCGTCGCCGAGCCGCCGGTCGACCTCGTAGTGGTCCTCGCCGCCGACGAAGTAGTTCCAGAAGCGGGCGGAGTGCGGGGTGGAGGTGTCGATGCGGGTGCGGGGGTCGGACACGGTGAGCTCCTACGAGGTCGGGGAAGCACCCAACCTAGGCCAACTACCCTCTCTCGTAAGTGAGTTGGCTCGGTCTCACTGGCCCAGATACGCGAGTACCGCCAGCACCCGGCGGTTGTCGCCGTCCGTCGGCAGCAGGCCCAGCTTGGTGAAGATGTTGCCGATGTGCTTGGCGACGGCCTTCTCCGAGATGAACAGGCCTTGTGCGATCCCCGCGTTGGAGCGCCCCTGCGCCACCCACTGAAGGACCTCGCGCTCGCGTGCGGAGAGGCTGCCCACGGCCTCGTCGCGCTCCTTGCGGACCAGGAGCCCGGCGACCACCTCGGGGTCCATGACCGTGCCGCCCTCGGCCACCCGGCGGATGGAGTCCAGGAACTGGGCGCCGTTGGTGACCCGGTCCTTCAGCAGATAGCCCACGCCCCGGCCGCCGCCCGCCAGCAACTCCCGGGCGTAGAGCGGCTCCACGTACTGGGAGAGCAGCAGAACCGGCAGGTCGGGTAGCTGCTCACGGGCCGTCAGCACCGCGCGCAGCCCTTCGTCGGTGAACGTCGGCGGCAGCCGGACGTCGACGACCGCGACGTCCGGCCGTTTGCCGACGAGCGCGTCCAGCAGCTCCGTACCGCCGTCCACCGCCGCGACGACCTCGTGGCCGTGGGCGCCGAGCAGGCGGACGAGTCCGTCCCTCAGGAGGAAGTGGTCTTCGGCGAGGGCAATACGCACGGAAGCTCCATCGTCACCAGGGTCGGTCCGTTCACGGGGCTGTTCACGGCGAGCACCCCGTCGAAGGTGGCGAGCCGGCGCTCGATGCCCCGCAGACCGGTGCCGCGCGAGACGTCCGCGCCGCCGTGGCCGTCGTCGGTGACGGTGATGCGCAGCGTTCCGTGATCGTAACGGAGGTCGATCCAGGCCCGGTCGGCCCCGGAGTGCTTGGCGACGTTGGTCAGGACCTCCGAGATCGCGAAGTACGCGGCGGACTCGACCGGCATCTCGGGCCGCCCCGGCAGATCGATCTCGACCTCGGTGCGGACCGGACAGGTCAGCGCCAAAGACCGTACGGCGTCGGCGAGTCCACGGTCGGCGAGGACCGGCGGGTGGATGCCGCGGACCAGGTCGCGCAGCTCGGCCAGTGCCTTGGAGGAGGACTCGCGCGCCTCGACGAGCAGGGCGCGCACGGCCTCCGGGTCGGTCTCCAGGAGGTTCTCGGCGGCGTCCAGGGTCATGCCCATCGCCACCAGCCGGGCCTGGGCGCCGTCGTGCAGGTCGCGTTCGATACGGCGGATCTCGGCCATCTGCGTGTCGACGGCGTCGGAGCGGGTCGCGGCCAGATGCCGGATACGGCCGGCCATCAGCTCGCTCTCGCTCGGGGCGAGCATCGCCCGGGTGTACAGGGCGTGCCGGCGCACGACGCGCGGCGCCGCCCACAGGGCCAACGGCAGTTGCAGGGCGCCGAGGACACCGGCGAGCACGGCGGTGGCCCGCCCCTCGATCGGGATGAACTGGTACCACAGTCCGTCCCACTCGGCGGAGAGCGGGACGCCGAAGAAGGCGAGGAAGATCCCCCATGCGCCGCTCAGGACCAGGGCGAGCGGGAGGCAGGCGAGGAGCGCGCCGGCCAGCGGGTCGACCAGCACCCACACGTACTCCCGTCTGGTCTGCGGATCGCTCATGATCCACCGGTAGCGGGCGACCACCCCGGAGGCGCCCTCGGGCACGGGCGGCAGCGGGCCGGGCGGCCCCGGTATCTCCACGCCCGACCAGCGCAGCGCCAGTTCGCGCCGATGGGCGGCCAGGTCACGGATCCCCTCCATGGCGCGCGGCACCAGGCCGAGGCCGGGTCCCATCAGGCTGATCGCCCCGCAGACCGACAGCGACCGGCCGAAGGCCGCCGTCGCCGTCCAGCACAGGGCCAGCGACCGCCGCAGCCCCACCCATCCGGCCATGACGGAGAACCCCTTGGGCTCCTTGAGCTCCTTGGGCTCCTTGGACTCGTCGGCCGGACGGTTCCCCCCGAGCCGCGTAGCGCGGTCCATACGTCTGGCTCCCCTCTGTCGCCTGTGCGGTACGGGGGTCGAAGCCCCCGTGCCCTCATTCTGGCGACACCCGGGACCGGAAGTCGGTGGGAAAAACTCCCCTCTCCGCGTCCCGCGCGTCCCCCCGGCCCACCACCGCCAAGGCCACGGTCACCGCGAGCGAGGCGACCGCCATGGCCGTCATCGCCGTAGCGGGCGAGGTCAGTTGGGCGATCGAGCCGGCGAGGGCGGCACTGAGTCCCTGCATGGTGAGCATCCCGGCGGCCCGCAACCCGAGGGCGTGGCCCGCGAGTTCGTCGGGGGTGAGAGCCATGAGGCGCTCCTGCTGGGCGAGGCTCGCGCCGAAGCCGACGGAGGCGACGCACACCGCCAGGGCGGCCCAGGGCATGCCGGGCCGCAGCGCGAAGAGCAGGTACGGCGCGGCCAGCAGGAGGAGCAGCGGTACGGGCAGGCGGGAGCGCAGGGCGGGCGGTACGAAGCGGCCGACGGTCAGATCGCCCACGAACATGCCCAGCGCCGCACAGGCGAACAGGGCGCCGGCGGCCCCGGAGTCGTAGGAGACGTAGAGGGATTCACAGCCGACGATCAGCCCGTTGGGGATCCACAGCCCCAGGTAGGTGAGGCGGCGGGGGCGCGAGGACCACAGGAGGGCGTTGGTGCGCCAGGTCTCCGAGACGGACGGACGGCCCGAGCCGCGCGGCGGGCGGGCCGTCAGGCCGAGCCGGAAGACGAGGGACGCGGTGGCGTACAGCGCCGCCGACAGCAGCAGACAGGCACGGGGGGACAGCACCGCCAACAGCGCGCCGCCCGTCGCGAACCCGACGACCTGCACCAGCCCGAAGACCATGTTGAACACCGAACGGCCCAGTACGAAGCCGTCCTTGGGCAGGATCTCGTTCAGCAGGCCCCCGGTCACTCCCCCGCCCAGCGAGGCGACCAGCCCCTGGAGGAAGACGACCCCGAAGATCGCCCAGACGGGCAGGCCGGGCAGCGCCAGCACCGTCATACAGCCCGCGAAGGCGAGGCTGATGGAGTTCAGCGTCGCCCGCGGGGGCAGCCGGTCGGCGCCCGACAGCAGGAAGGTCGCCCCGAGCATCTGCGCGAGCTGCGGCCCGAACATGCTCACCGCCGACAGCAGCGGCGAGTCGGTGGCCCGGTAGACCAGCGTGGCGAGCGCCAGCCCGCCGATCGTCAGCGCCGCGCCCTGGGCCGCGGAGGCGAGGAAGAACGGGGTGAACTCGGGGGTGCGGAAGAGCTCGCGGTAGCTGCGCATGCGCGGAGTCTGCGGTGCCGGACGCGGGGGTCGTATTGTTTCGCGCGGACGCGAAACACCGGGGGTGGACGCGAAACACCGGGGGGTGGGCATGGGGTGGTGGCAGCTCAACGCGGACACGCTCGTCCGCAGCCGCTTCGTCCTCTCCCCGTTCACCGAGACCTTCGCGAGCCTGAAACTGCTGCACTCGGGCACCCCCGCACACCCCGGCGAGCAGGCCTGGCTCCACACTCACCGGCCCGCCTACCGCGCCCGCCTCGCCGCCGACCCCATCACCGCCCAGCTGGTGCGCGCCGCCCTCGGCCGGTCCTGGATCGCCGACTTCATGACCCCCACCCCGAAGGACGGAGAGACCTTCGAGCAGGTGGTCGCCCGGGTGCGGTCGGCCGCCCCCGGCGACCCAGTCTCTTATACACATAAACCATCCCACGTGTCCAGGTATATAATCGGGGTTTGCCGGGTGGGGGTGTAAAAGGGGGGGGGGGGGGGGGGGGGGGGGGGGG
>NZ_JAKEIP010000164.1 GCF_021474425.1 Streptomyces muensis
CACCCCCCCGGCCCCCCCCCGCACACCCGCCCTCCAGCAGCCCGCACCGCCCCGCAGCCCCCGACCACTTCAGACAAGGAAGCGTGACCCCATGAACGACGGCAACGTCCGGCTCAGCAAGTCCGAGTACGACACGGCGCAGGCCCTCCTCGCCGACCTCAGCGACACCACCCCCGGTCGGCACATCCCACAGCCCGGCCCCGTCGCCCCGGGCATCGCCCCCTTCGTCGTCCCCGACGGCTACACGGTCCGCGAGACCCACAAGACCAACACCGACGGCTCCACCGAGATGGTCCGCGAGGTCGTTCCCCTCGAGCAGCCGACCCCGCCGCCGGCCGCGCCGCGCCGGGCCATGTCGGCCTCGCCCGACCCGGCCTCGCTGCCCACCGCCTTCATGGAGCGCGAGCGGCGCACCCTGCCCCAGTGGCTCACCTGGAACCGGCGCAAGCTCAAGGCCGCCACCTACCTCGCCGGTGTTGCCGCGGTCACCACCGTCGGCGCGGTGTACGGCAACGACATCGTCGACGCGATCGACTCCGGCCTGCACACGCTGTGGGGCGCGACCGTCACCGTGCTGAAGGTCGTCGGCATCGTCCTCGCCGGCGCCCTGTTCCTGCGCATCGTCTTCGGCGGTGGCCGCCGCAAGCGCTCCGGTGGCTTCTCCGGTACCTGGTGGGAGGACTGACCTCCCCTCACCCGTACGCCCGGCGCACCATCCCGAACCGAATCGACCGATAGGAGAGACCCACCATGGCCAGCACCACCCGCCGCCCGCACCCCGAGCGCCGCCGTCCCGCCCGCCGCACCAGCCGTCGCCGCCACCCCGCCGGCCGCCGCCGGGGCGCGGTACGCCGCGGCTGGCGACGCCACTTAACGGCCGGAGACCGCACCGCGCTCATCATCGTCGTGGTCCTGGCGCTGCTGTTCATCGGCGACTACCTCAGCCGCCACCCCGGCATACTCGCCGCGCTGCTGACCGTCCTCGGCCTGGCCGGCGTCACCACCGCCTACCTGTGGGGCAGGCGCCGCTACCGGCGCTGGCGCCTGGACGGGCACGGCGAACTGCCCACCGACATCGACCACTTCCGAGCCCTGTCACCCGGCGGCTTCGAACGCGCCGTCGCCCGGCTGTGCCAACGCGACGGCTGCACCAAGGTCGAAGTCCTCGGCGGCGCCAACGACCGGGCGGGCGACGTGAAGGCCCGCACCCCCGACGGACGCTGGCTGCTGATCCAGTGCAAGCGGTACACCCAGACCAAGAAGGTGAGTGCCGAGGTGCTGTACCAGGTGAACGGCACCTACCAGGACACCCACGGCTGCGACCTGGCCGCGATCGTCACGACGAGCGGCTTCACCGCGAGCGCCTTCGACTGGAACAACGACCTCGAGGCGCCGCTGAAGCTGATGGGCTCGCAGGCCCTGCTGGAGTGGGCGGACGGCACGGGACGCGCCCCCTGGCAGTAGCCGCCGGTGAGACGATGGACGACGGCGTGGTGGCGCAGCCCGGCGGGAGGGGCTGCCCCACCGGCATGTCCGGCCCCAACTAAACCCTTCCTTACGTAGTGGGTTTCGTGTACGGTGGGGAGCACCGGGAAAGCCGCGGGCATCGGCGGAACCGGCGACGAATGCAGCCGTGGAGCAGCTGAGTTCGTCGGGCAGTACGGGAGATGGGAGCGCATCGGCCCCCGGCCTGAAGTCCCCTCGAGGGACTCGGCCGGGGGCCGCTGTCGTTGCCCCGCCGGACGCTCGAGCCGCACCCATAGGGTGAGCGCATGGATCTTGCGGACGATTTGATAACCCGCCCATACGACGTCTACCGGAGTCTGCGCACCGCCTCGCCCGTACACCGCATCGCCGGGCCCGACGGCCAACCGGCCTGGCTCGTCACCCGGTACGACGACGTACGCTCCGCGCTCGCCGACCCGCGGCTGTCGCTGGACAAGGCGCACGCCCGGGAGGGCAGCTACCGCGGGCTGGCGCTGCCGCCGGCACTGGACGCCAACCTCCTCAACATGGATCCGCCGGACCACACCCGGCTGCGCCGCCTGGTCGGACGCGCCTTCACCCCCGGCCGGGTCGAGCAGCTGCGCAAGCCGGTCACGGCCACCGCCGAACGGCTCCTGGACGCGCTGGGTGCGCAGGGCACGACCGACCTGATCGCCGCCTACGCGGCGCCCCTGCCGATCACCGTCATCTGCGAACTCCTCGGCATCCCCGACAGCCACCGACGGGACTTCCGCTCCTGGGGGAGCGCGCTGGTCGCCCCCGATCCGAGCCGACCCCAGGCCGCCAAGGAGGCCGTGGTGGCGATGATGGGGTTCTTCAAGGACCTCATGGCCCACAAGCGGGCCAGCCCGGCGGACGATCTCCTCTCCGACCTGATCGCCGTCCGGGACGCCGACGACGACCGGCTCACCGAGGACGAGTTGATGTCCCTGGCGTTCCTCATCCTCTTCGCCGGATACGAGAACTCGGTCCAGCTGATCGGCAACGCGGTCCTGGCGCTCCTGCAGAACCCGGACCAGATGGCCCTGCTGCGCGAGGACCCGGCACGGATCGCCGGCGCGGTCGAGGAGTTCGCCCGCTTCGAGGGCCCGGCCCTGCTCGCCATCCGCCGCTTCCCCACCCAGGACGTGACGATCGGCGGCGCGACGATCCCCGCGGGCGACACGGTGCTGCTGTCCCTGTCCGCCGCCAACCGCGACCCGGACCGCTTCCCCGACCCCGACCGCCTGGACCTCGGCCGTGACGCCGCCGGGCACCTGGCGCTCGGCTACGGCATCCACTACTGCCTGGGCGCACCGCTGGCGCGACTGGAGACCGAGGTCGCCCTCGCCGCGCTCCTCGGCCGGTTCGAGGACCTCGAGCTGGCCGGGAGCGAAGTGCGCTGGCGGCCTTCCCTGCGCGCCCGCGGCCTGGTCGACCTGCCGGTGCGCTACGCCGGCACCGGCCCCTCCCGCTGACCCCGGCACCCCGGGAGACGACTGTGGGCCGCACGCGCGTTGCGTGCGGCCCACAGTCCTGAACGCGGCGTCAGAGCCCGGCAGGCTCCTGCTCCTTGTCCTGCTGCAGCCGTTCCCGGAACGCACCCACCATGGGCAGCGTCAGGCCCAGGAACAGGAAGATCACGGCCAGGCCGCTCAACGCGGGGCTCACGACCTCCTCGACATCCAGCGACCACGGATTGCCCAGGATGTAGAAGATCAGGTACGAGCCCTTGGACAACGTGTAGGCCATGCCCAGCGTCGCGGCCATGGAGGACAGCGCGAAACCGGCGCCGCTCCAGGGCCGGATGCCCCAGTTGCGCCGTGCGGTCCGGCCGCACATGAAGGCCAGCTCACCGCAGGTGACCATGACGTACGCCAGGTAGATCAGCAGATACGCGGCGACCCGGGTGTCCGCGGCGTACGCGGTCGTGAACTCGATGTGCGGCTCGTTCGTCGCGAGGAACAGCGGCACCATGACGGCCAGTTCCACCATGGCCGCGAAGGCCCGCTGGTACATCGCGGCCCGCACGTACTCCGGCCGGTAGGCCAGGTCCACCATCGTGATCTGCAGGGCCGCGCACCACAGGATCGCGCAGATGTGCGCGATCAGCTTGCCGACGTTGGCGACGCCGGTGGCGTCCTCCGCCAGGTCGGCGACCACGGGGACGGCGAAGAAGACGCCCAGGGTGCAGACGCCGAACGCGGCCGCGATCGACCACGTGGACACGCGCGGGTTGCCGACGGCCCTCCTGGTGCAGAAAAAGGTGACCAGCAAGCCGGCCACTGTGCACGTCCCGAAGACTATGCCGTCCACTTAGAGCCCTTCCAATGCATCGGCCGCATACTGAGCGGCCTCGTCCCTACTGCGCCGGCGACGACGTCGGCCCGGCTTCTCGGCCGCCTCACTGCGCGGCACCGGCGGCAAGCCGAGATCGTCGCGCCGCCGCTCCAAGTCTGCAACGACGTTTCGCCACTCACTCTTGGGGAGCCCATTCAACAGGGCGAGGACGCGGCGCGCGTCGGGATCTTCGAACACCTCGAGCGCCGTGAGGTCGTCGTAGCTGTCGTGCGGGAGCAGGTACGCGGGCGGCACGCCGCCCAGGGCCTGGCACAGGGCCACGACCGTCGCGATGGTCGGGTTGTCCTGCGAGCCGTTGGCCAGTTTGGCGATCGCGGCGTGGGAGACCGACGTGTGATCTTCCTCGAGCGCGTCGACGCCGGCGGACAGCGAACGTGATGTGTGCGCCCGGCCGTTGGCGTCCCGGCGGCTGGCCATGAGGGCCCTGAGTTTGTCCGCCAGGGACGGACGGCCTGGGCTCACCGCTCACCAGGCTTGCCGGGCACGGCGTGAAAGCCGCCTGGCCGCCGATGACTGATCACAACCACGTACTCACTCTCTTGATCTTGACCCTGTGTACTTTAGTTGACACGTTCAGGTGTGAAGGGCAGGATCACGATTTGCGCGCAGAGTAGTCACATTCCGTTTCCGGGTCACCTGGCCGCCACCAGGCATGCCCTCCGGCGACCACTGGGCCTCACCGGCTCGTTGTGCGTTTCCGGGCGAGCACACTGAGGAGAGACCAGCAGGCATGAACGACTCCCGGGCGGCGTCCACCGCCCGACCCCCCACGTACAGCGCACCCGCTTCCGTCACGCTGCTCGCAGCCGGGCGCGAGGACGGGAAGGTCGTGGCCATCGGCACGGCGCGGCTCTGCCGCCCCTCGAGGGCCGATTCCTCCCCGCCTGCCGCGCCTCGGGGGAGCCGCCCCGTGCCCGCCACGGGCTCGCCCACCCTGGACTGCGCCCGGGCCGGGCAGCACCTGGCGGACGTGCCCGACGTGCGAGCCCTCATCGCCCGTATGCGGAACACGGCGCCCGCCGATGCCCCCGATTTTTGACCGCCCCGACGGGCGATCCGATCATCGGACACGTTCGGGTCTGGCGCGGACCATCCATTCCCTTCTCTAAACCCCCCGTGCCGAGAAGACACGCCAGACCCGAACCCAACTCCCCGCCCCGGTAGGGGACTTGTACGGATACTCCCTAGGCGCGCCGGGCGGCCACCGCGTCGTACCGCTCCTCCTCCACCTCGTCCTCGAAGGCGCTGCGGGCCCCCTCGAACAGACCGTCGGCGTCGACGTCATGGACCGTCAGCAGGGCCCGGCGCATCGCAATCAGGAGGCGAGCGAACCGCGGGCCCCGCTCGCCCAGCAGGCGCCACGCCTCCGTACGGGCGGCCTCGTCCCAGGCGGCCTCGCCCCGGCTCTCCGAGGCGGCCACCGCGTCCAGCAGCAGCCGGGGGATCACGATCCCGTCGGCCGCGTGGAAGAGGTTGGAGACCAGGTCGCCGAGGACCTCGCACGCCCAGTCGGCCTCCGTCGCCAGGTCCTCGGCCCGTACCGCGTCCCACCGGTCCTGGCTGCCGCCCCGGGCGCAGGCCGCCCACACCAGGCCGACGTCCTCCCGGGCGCTGGGCTCGTGCCCGAGGGCGGCCCGGGCGTCGTCGTAGTACGCGAGCAGCGCCCGGCCGTACCGTGCACGGACCTCGTTGGTGACTTGAGGCATGATGAACTCCTGCTTTTTGTAGGGGAGTTGACGCCGCCGGGGTGGCGGCGGCCCATTCATCACTCCGCTCGCGCAGGACTTGCAACCCCGGAAAACCGGCCCTGTGCTGCGCCGATGCCGGCACCGCAGGGGGAAAGCCGAACGCCCCGCCGGCGGGCGGGGCGAGGGGCGGTGCCGGCTGGACGGCCGGGGGAGGGTCACCACGGCATGTGGGCGTCGACCAGGGCGGCAAGCCAGGCGGGCAGGTCGTGGGTGCCGGGGATGAAGGTGATGGTGGTGTACTCCTCCGGCTTGTTGGTGCCCGGCACGCGGTAGCCGTTGACGTACGCCATCTCCAGCATCGGCTCCTCGCCCGTGGGCCGGCGGTACTTCAGGTACACCGACTGCGGGGCGAGGGTGACGCCGAAGAAGTCCGTCACGTTCGGGGCGCCGGTGACCTGAAGGGACCGGTTGCGCTCTTCGACGATCGGGTGGGCCACAACGCCCTCCCGGGCGGCGGGCGTCTCGGACTCGGTCTCAGGGGCGGCCTCGGGGACCAGACGGACGATCTCGCCCTTGTGGGTCGTGACGAGAAGCGGCTTGCGCTCGTCGGCGGCCCACATCACGGATTCGGCGATCTCCTGGTTCCCGTCGTTCCAGTCGATCTCGTAGGCGTCGGAGTTGGTCACGGTGTTCCTCTCTGTCCGGCCCGTGGAGCCGCCGCCGGTCAGGCGGCGGCGACGATCTGGGCGGCGATCCGGTGGTAGCAGGTGTGCTGGCCGCGCAGTCCGGCCGGGCAGGTGCATGCCTGCGGGGCCGTCTTGTAGGTGGTGATCCCGTCGGAGGCGACCACCTGGAAGACCCGGCGGGCGCGCAGGCGGACCAGGCCGCCCATCTCGATCAGCTCGGTGGCCTTCGCGACCTGGGCGGGCTTGTGGCTGCCGGTCTGCGCGTGGGCCAGGGCGGCAGCCTTGACCTTGCGCAGGCAGGTCGGGCCGTAGCCGAGGGCGGCAGAGCGGGCGGAGCGCAGGACGCGGTCGCAGCGGAGGCAGTGGGTGTGTCCGGCGGTGCGCTGCATCTCTGCCTCCTGGGGGCGGGTCGTCCTCACACCCCAACTATACAACGTGACGTTGTAAGGTTGGAAGGGGAGGGGGCATGATCTTTTGCCGAACCGCCAGCCGCCCCGGGCCACTTGACGCCCGCCCAGGTCACCGCCGTGGTCGGGGAAAATGGATCACGGCACTGTGGGGGTGGACGGAGCTGCCATGGGCACCCCCACGCCCACCGCCGCGGTGACCTACCTCGGCACCCGCGAGATCCCCTTCGACCAGCTCGAGCGGTTCCCCGGCAACCCCCGGCGCGGTGACATCGACGCCATCCGCGGCTCGCTGCGCCGTCACGGCCAGTACCGCTCCCTGGTGGTGCGCGCCCTGGGGGAGGACCAGTACGTCATCCTGGCCGGCAACCACACCCACGACGCCCTTAAGGCCGAGGGCTACGCCGCCGCCCGGTGCGAGGTCATCGAGTGCGACGACGACCAGGCCCGCCGCATCAACCTCGCCGACAACCGGCTCGCCGAGCTCGGCACGTACGACAACGACGCCCTGGCGGACCTGCTCTCCTACCTCGACGGCGACCTCGACGGCACCGGCTACACCGCCGACGACGTCTCCGCCCTGCTGGGCACCGAGGAAGAGCCCGCCGCGCTCACCGACCCCGACGACATCCCCGACGCCCCGGCCGACCCGCACTCCCAGGTCGGCGACGTCTGGATCCTCGGCCGCCACCGCCTCCTGGTCGGCGACTCCACCGACGTCTCGGCCGTCGAGGAGATGCTCGACGGCGACCGCTGCGACGCGATGTGGACCGACCCGCCGTACGGCGTCGACTACGTCGGCAAGACCAAGGACGCACTGACCATCCAGAACGACGGGGCCACCGACCTGCCCGAACTGCTGGCCGGCGCCTTCGCGGTGGCCACCGTCGCCCTCAAGCCCGGCGCCCCCGTCTACGTCGCGCACGCCGACACCGCCCGCATCACCTTCGAGACCGCGATGACGGACGCCGGGTGGCTGGTGCGGCAGAACCTGATCTGGGCCAAGGACACCATGGTCCTCGGCCGGTCGGACTACCACTACCGGCACGAGCCGATCCTGTACGGGTTCACCGACGCGCCGGCCGGGTCCGGGCGGCTGGGCCGCGGCGGGGAGCGCTGGTACGGCGACAACGCGCAGACCACGGTGTTCGAGGTGCCCAAGCCCGCGCGCAACGCCGAGCACCCCACCTCCAAGCCCGTCGACCTCATCACCGCCGGCCTACGCAACTCGTGCCGCCCCGACGGGCTGGTGTACGAGCCGTTCGGCGGCTCCGGCTCCACCCTCATCGCCGCGCACGTCACCGGCCGCTCGGCCCGCGTCGTCGAGCTCGACCCCCGGTACGCCGACGTCATCTGCCGCCGCTACCAGGAACACACCGGCGAACAGCCCGTGCTCAAGTCCACCGGCGAGCCGCACGACTTCACCCTCCCCGACCAGGACGACTGAACGGGGGCTGACCCGTGCCCGCGTCCAAGGCGCAACGCGCCGCCACCGCACACCGCCGCGCGCAGGCCATCGCGCTGCGGCTGGCCGGCATGGACTTCCAGACGATCGCCGAACGGCTCGACTACTCCGACCGCGGCGCCGCCTCCAAGGACGTCCACCGCGCGCTCGAGGCCAACCTCGAGGCCGAGTCGGCCGCGGCGGCGACCCTGCGCGAACTCGAAGTCCAGCGTCTGGACCGGATGCAGGCCGCCGCCTGGGCCAAGGCCGCCAAGGGCGACCTCAAGGCGATCGAGACCGTCCTGAAGGTCATCGACCGCCGCGCCCGGCTTCTCGGCCTCGACCGGCCCGCCCGCACCGAGATCACCGGCGCCGACGGCGGCCCGCTCCAGGTCGAAGCCGTCGACCTCGCCGAGCTGGAACGCCTGATCACGCTGACCGACGACTCCGCGCCCGGCGGCGAGACGCCGGAGGAGGCGTAGTGCCCGCGCACCCGGCCGCCTTCGCCCACCTCGCCGCCCGACTGCGCCGCACCCGCGACCCCGCCCTGCGGGACCAGCTCCTGGACATCTGGATCGACATCCGCGACCGCGCCACCGAATGGGACGCCCGCAGGTGGGGCTTCGAGGACCCCGACACCTGGGCCCGGCGCATCATCGCGGACCACAACGAAGGACGCCCCGCATGAGCGAGACCACCGCCGGCCTGCCCGGCGCCACCTACACCGGCACCCGCGACGTGCCGCTCGAGGACCTGACCCGCTACCCGGGCAACCCCCGCCGCGGCGACGTCGAATCGATCCGGGCCTCCATCCGCCGCCACGGCCAGTACCGCTCCCTGGTCGTCCGCGACACCGGCGACGCCCTGGTGGTGCTGGCGGGCAACCACACCTCCGACGCCCTTCGTGCCGAGGGCCGCACCACCGCCCGGTGCGAGGTCATCACCTGCGACGACGACACCGCTCGCCGTATCAACCTGGCGGACAACAAGCTCGCCGAGCTCGGCTTCTACGACGAGGAGGACCTCGCCGCCGCGCTCGCGGCGCTCGACGGCGACCTCGAGGGAACCGGCTGGAGCCAGCAGGAGGTCACCCGCCTGCTGACCGCCGAACTCCCGGAAGGGTTCGCCGCGTTCGACGAGTCGATCGCCGAGGCCCTCCAGCCCACCACCCACACCTGCCCCCAGTGCGGGCACACGTTCACCGGTGACGAGGCCGCAGCGTGAGCCCGGCCGTCGTCCGCACCCGGCTCGCCTACGGCCGGCTCCTGGCCGACGCCTGGGCCGCCCACCTCGCCCCGCGCGCGGCGGACGCGCCGACCGTCGTGTCGACCTTCGCCGGGGCCGGGGGCAGCTCCCTGGGCTACTCCATGGCCGGATACCGGGAGCTGCTCGCCGTGGAGTGGGACGACCACGCCGCCGACTGCTTCCGCCGCAACTTCCCCCACGTGCTGCTGCACCACGGCGACATCGCCGCCCTGGACCCGGCCGTCCTCGGGCTGGTGCCGGGTGAGCTGGACGTGTTCGACGGCAGCCCGCCCTGCCAGGGCTTCAGCACGGTGGGCCGCCGGCAGATCGACGACCCCCGCAATCAGCTCTTCCGCCAGTACGTACGGCTGATCGAGCACTGGCAGCCCAAGACGTTCGTGATGGAGAACGTCGCCGGGATGGTCCGCGGGCAGATGCGCTCCCTGTTCGCCGAGATCCTCGGCGCGCTCAAGGCCGCCGGGCCCGGCTACCGGGTCACCGCCCGCCTCGTGGACGCCTCCTACTTCCGCGTCCCGCAGAAGCGCATGCGCATGATCTTCATCGGTGTCCGGCGCGACCTCGGCCTCGACCCGGTCCACCCGGCGCCCGTCGACCGGCCGCTGACCGTCCGGGAGGCCCTGGCCGGCCTGGACGACCCCGGCCCCTTCCAGCGCCCCTCCGGCAAGGCCGCCCGCGTGGCCCCGCTCATCCCGCCCGGCCGCAACGGCGGCGACACGCTCCTCGACCTCGGCGGCAAGAAGGCGTTCTTCTCCCTCGAGCGCCTGGCCTGGGACAAACCGGCCTTCACGCTCATCAAGGAGGTGAGCGCGTCCCGCAACGGTCTGCTCCACCCCGACGAGGACCGCCTGCTGGGCGTACGGGAACTCGCGCGCCTGCAGACCTTCCCCGACGCCTATGACTGGGGCGACAGCCCCGTCGACAAGGTCTGGGCGCGCATCGGCAACTCCGTCCCCCCGCTGCTGATGCGGGCCATCGCCCAGACCGTGCGCGAACGGATCCTGGACGCCGCCGAGTTGGGCCGACCGCGACCGTGAACAGCTCCGTGGTGGCGGCCGTGGCGGGGCGGCGGGGGGTGCCCGCCGCCCCATGGGCCGTGCTACTCGGTCACGGTCAGGGACTGTACGAAGGCGGCCTGCTCGAACCCGACCCGAGGGTCCAGTTCGCCCGCCGCCATCTGCTGGTACAGCCTGGCCGCCGTCTCCCGCTTCCAGGCGTCCGATACGCCCAGGAGTTCCAGCACTTCCCGCGTCTTCTGCTCGGTGTCCTGCTTCAGCCAGGCGAACCTGATCTCGGCGACTTCGGCTTCGAGGCGCTGGCCGATCTGCTCGCGCTCGCTGTCCCGGTCCCTGCGTGTCCTCTTCGGCATGGCTCAACTATACAACGGAGTGTTTTAAAGATGGAAGGGTGTGGGGCATCTTCCTGATCTCCATTGCCGCAGATCGGAGCCCCTGCTCCGCAGGTTGACCACAAGGGACCCGCGCAGGGGCCACCACACCGCCCCCCGGCGGTGTGACTCATGGAGGACACCATGGCGCACCTCGACCAGCGGCGTGCCGAACTGCTCCGCCGCCGCCTCACCGGCGAGGACTTCACCGCCATCGCCCGGGAGCTGGACTACGCCGACGCAGCCGAGGCCGCCGCCGACTTCGCCGACGCCCTCGCGGCCACCGACCCGCTCGAGCCTCTCGCTCGCCACGAAGCCGACCAGCGCTCCCTCGACGAACTCCAGTACGCCATCTGGGACTTGGCGACGACCGGCGACCTCGACGCCATCAGCACCGCACTCGCCATCAGCGACAGCCGCAGCCGACGCCTGGGCCTGGATGCCCCGGCCCGCCTCGAGAGCGCCGGACCCGCCGTCGACCCGGCTGCCGTCACCGCCGCCGAACTGGACGAACTCCTCGCGCTGATCGAGGACCCCCCGATCTGAGAGATCATGGAAGGGTGCGCGGGGGTGCACGGAGCCCCCCATGATGAAGGCGCCGGACCAGGAGCAACGCCTCCTCGAGCGCTACCGCACCCTCCCGCGCGCCCAGCGGCTCGTCATCGCCCGCACCGCCTCGCCCGACCTGCGCATCCGCCTGGCCCACATCGAGCGGCAGATGGCGATGGACCGCTCCCCGGGGGCGCTCGCCGCGCTCCTGACCGACGGCCGTGAGCTCCAGGCCCGGCACCTGAACCTCATCGACCAGGCGTTCATCCGGATCGCCCGCGGCGAGCGGGTCCGGCTCCTGCTGAACATGCCGCCCCGGCACGGGAAGAGCCAGAGGGCCGCCCGATGGGCGCCCCTGTGGTACCTGCGCCGCAACCCCACCCACCGGCTGATGATCGCCTCCTACAGCGCCGTGCTCGCCGAAGGCCACGGCCGCTGGCTGCGCGACTCCATCAACGAGTACGGCGAACAGCTCGGCATCTCCCTGCGCTACGGCTCCAAGGCGGCCGGCCGCTTCGACCTCACCGGGGGCCCCGGCGGCCTCGTCACCGCCGGTGTCGGCGGCTCGCTGACGGGCATGGGCGCGCACCTGGCGATCGTCGACGACCCGCTGAAGGACGCCAAGGCCGCCGCCAGCCCCACGGTGCTCGGCGACCTGTGGGACTGGTGGCAGCAGGTCCTCAACACCCGTATGGAGCCCAACGGTTCCATCGTGGTCATCCAGACGCGCTGGTCGGAGAACGACCTCGCGGGCCGGATCCTCACCCAGGACGCCGCCCGCGACACCGCGCGCTGGACGGTCATCAACCTCCCTGCGATCGCCGACAGCCCGGACGACGCCCTTGGCCGCGCCCTCGGCGAGCCGCTGTGGCCCGAACGCTTCGGCCTCGAGCACCTGCAGGACTTCCGCGACGAAGTCGGCGAGCGCGGCTGGTGGGCGCTGTACCAGCAGCAGCCCAGGCCGCTCGAGGGCGGCATCTGGAAGTGGGAGTGGATCCGCGGCCACCGGGTCAGCACCGAGCAGCTGCGCGGCATCAAGCTCACCCGGATCGTCGTCGCGGTCGACCCGGCCGGAGGCGGCGAGGACAGCGACGAGGTCGGCATCGTGGCCGCCGGCCGCGACGCCGCCGGGAACCTGTACGTCCTGGCCGACCGCTCCGGGAAGAAGGGCGCCGCCGACTGGGGGCGCGCCGCGTGCGAACTCGCCCTCGAGGTCGACGCGGACGCCCTGGTCGTCGAGTCCAACTTCGGCGGCGACATGACCCGCCAGGTGCTGGTCCAGGGCTGGGACGAACTGGTGCGCGGCGGCGGGCCCGAGGCGGCCGGGGCGCTGCGCCCGCGGATCATTCCGGTGACCGCGAAGCAGGGCAAGAGGTTGAGGGCGGAGCCGATCGCGCAGCTGTACGAGCAGGGCCGGGTGCGGCACGTGGGGGAGTGGCCGGCGCTCGAGGTCCAGATGGTGACCTGGATGCCGGGCCTGGACTCGCCGGACCGGATGGACGCGGCGGTGCACGCGTTGACGGAACTCGCCAACCCGGCGGCCGTGGACAGCGGGACGGGCGGCTACCGCGACGGGCGCCTCAACGGACGCCGGTGAACGGCGCAGCCCCGGCCGGGTGGGCCGGGGCTGCCGGGGGCGGGTGTCGGGGGCTAGCCGACCTGAAGGAGCGTCCAGCGGGTCGCGCCGACCCCGGCGCCCCAAGCCTTGTCGGTCTGACCGACCCGGAAGTTGTAGGCGTCCATCGCGGCGTCCAGCGCGTTGCCGTTGTGGTCGGTGTCGTCGAAGTACTCGGTGGTGTCGTCGTCCTGGAAGACGCGGCCCTGCGAGTCGAGCTCCTTGAGGATGTAGAGGGGCATCCGCTGCTCCTTTCGTCTCCGTGCGGGCCCGCCTCGCTCTCCTCGAGGCGGGCCCGGTGTGGCGTTCGGCTAGTTGCGGCTCCAGCTGCTCCAGCCCAGGGCCTCCTGGGCCTCGCCGCTGAGGTAGCCCTGCTGCTCGCCCTCGGCGATCCAGCAGGTGCCGTCCTCGGTCTCGGTCACCTCGCCGATCGTGTACTCGAAGGGGTAGTTCGGCTGCGTGGCCAGGCGCACCTTGGCCTCCGGGTTCATCCGCTCGAGCTTCTCGATCAGGTCGGCGACCGTCATCTCGTCCATGCTGCGCTCCCTCTGCACTTATCGAGGTCCGCGGGCTTTCCCCGCCCCCTTCGAGATCAACTATACAACGTGACGTTGTAATGTTGGAAGGGGTTTGGTGATCTTTCTCCAGCGGGGTCGCGGGTGGTCCCGCAGCTTTGCCAGCCGCCCGGTGTGCTCGGGCGGCTGGCAAAGCTGCGGGCGTTCAGGAGGCGCAGGTGTCCAGGATCGCCATCCCGTCCGCCGTGGTGACGAACTCCCAGATCGCGCCGTGCAGGAGTACGTCGCGGGCGGCCGTCAGGTCCCCGTCGTACTCGGCGAGGTCGATCCGGCCTCTGTCGGCGGCGTCCTTGAGGGCCTCGCGCCAGTCGGCGCCCACCCCCGTCACCCGGTTCTCGGCGTACCCCTTGAAGGTGGAGGCGAGGGACTCGCGCCGCCAGGCGCGGTCCTCGGCATCCAGGTCGGCGACCGGCCCGAAGGTCTCGGCGACCTCCTGGCGGGCGAAGGCTATGCAGATCCGGGCCCGGCGTCGCGCGTTGTCCATGAGGTGCTCCTCGGTTCGTCCTGGGCGTCCGCCCCTTCCAACATCAACTATACAATGATGCGTTGTAAGGTGGAAGTCGTGGGCCCAGATCTTTCGAGGAAAGTCCCTGATGGGCACGCACTTGGCGCGTGGCCGGCGCCGCCACAGCGCGCCGTGCGGCGCCCGGTCCGCCCCGGGGCAAGCGGGGCGGACCGGGTCAGTGCCAGGCCACGTCGCGGCCGTGTGCGGCGCACCAGTCGGCCAGCTCGTACAGCTCCCGCAGGCGCCGCTGCAGGTAGCCTGGCGCACGGCCGCAGACGACCGTGCGCCCGAGCCGGAGGTCCGGCACGCCGGGATCCTCGGGGGCCAGGCCGAGCGCGGTCAGCACCCGGGCCCGGAAGTCTCCCGCGCCCAGCTGGCCGTGGGCGTCGACCACGGCGACCGGGATCACCGCGGCGTCGTCCGGCACCTCGAGCGGCAGACCGGCCTCGAGGGCGTCGCACGCCGCGCCCGCGTCCGCGGTGAGCGGGAAGCCGAGCGCCTCGAGGACGCCGACGACGTTGGTGTTCGAGAACTCCACGAACGGCACCTCCCCGTCCGGGTCCACCTCCTCCGCGTACAGCGGGTACTCCGGGCAGATCTCGGGCAGGTCGCAGCCGGGCAGCGGGTCTCGCGGGCCGGGGGCGGCGTTGGCCCGGTCGGCGGCCTCCTGGGCGTCCGGGTAGCTGCCGAAGCGCGGGGCGAGCACGGTGGCCTGCGGGCAGCAGCAGCTGACGGCGTAGCCCACCGGCGGCCGGTGTGCGGCGGTGAAGGTGACGGTCACGGAGCCTCCTTGGTGGTCGGTCGCGGGTCCGGTGGCGGGGGCTTGCCGTGCTTGCCCCAGGGCAAGCCCCCGCCGTTGTCGGCTAGTTAGGGTTGGCGATCGCCTCGCGCAGCGCCCGGTCCTGCTCGGCGCTGGCGCTGGCGAAGGTGTACTCGGCGTCGCCCCAGCCCGCCCGTACGTCGGTGCAGGCCCGCTCCGTCTCGGTGACGACCACCCGGTAGGTGTAGCCGTCGACCCACACCTCGCCGGTCAGGCCCAGGTTGGTGGGGTGGAACCGCGCCGCGAGGGCGGCCTCGAACACCTTGTCCGCCGTGGGCTGGTCGAGGGTCATGTCTGACTCCTTCCTCGTTGGTACCGGTCCGTTCCTTGCACCCCAACTATACAATGCAGCGTTGTAAGGTTGAAGCGCATGGCGCCGATCTTCCAGAGAAAAGAGGAGGTCAGAGCACCTCCCGCCGGGCTGCGGTCACGGCTGCGCCCCGGCGGAGAGGCCGGGGCGCAGGTCACACGTTGGTCGTCTTCCACCGGTGTACGTAGTCGGCGGCGGCGGCCCGCAGCAGGCTCGCGGTGAGGTGGTACGTCGGCCCGTCCACTCGCGTCCCGGCCTCGAAGGGGTACCGGTCGGCGTGGTCGGGGTGCGGGCCGGGGTTCAGGTACAGGTCGCTGCAGACCACGTACCCGCTGAAGCCCCAGTCACCGACCTCGATCATCTGGTCGTGCACGTCGGTGGCCGTCGGGTCGCCGAGGCTGACCGAGACGGCCGGCTCGTCGTCGAAGTCGTAGCTGGCCGGGTCGTCCCGGTAGACCGGGTCGATGTACTTGTCGGCCACCAGGACGCCGGTGACCGGGCAGTCCGAGCCGGGGAAGTGGATCGCCGGGTCGTGGAAGGAGTATCGGATGCCGGTCGTGCCGTGAACCCAGGCGCCGACCCCGTGAACCGCCAGCGGATCGCTGGCGGGCAGACCGTGGGCGTTGAGGTCCAGGCTGACGGTGAACATCTCGTTCCTCCCCTCAGGGCCGGCGGGTCCGGCCTCTCCCGCAGACTATATATCGTTGTGTTGTAAAGTTGAAGGGCTTTTCTGATCTTGTTTCGGCCCGCCGGAAACGCCGCGCGCCCCGGCTCCGGAGGGGGAGCGGGGCGCGCCGCGGCGGTGCGAGCGTCGGTCTGGGCGGCTCAGGAGTCCTGGTCCTGGAGGTCGGTGCGGAAGCCCTGGCCGGGGCGCTTGTTCTTCCAGTCCTTCACGGTCGTGGGGTACCAGCCGGGCTTCCCGCTCAGTGTCACATCAGGGTCCGGCAGGAGGTGGCGCTTCTGTGACCAGTAGTAGCGCACGGTCCCGACCGCCACGCCGATCTCCTGGGCGACCTCCGCGTAACCCCACACCTCGGTCTCGCCCCCTTCCTGGGGCGCTTCCTTCGATTCCTTCGTCATGATCCTTTGTCCTCTGCTGTCGGGTGGAACGATGGGTGCGCGGTCCGCCCCGCTCTCCTCGGGGCGGACCGCACGTGTTCCGGGCGGTCAGTGCACGTCGACCGCGCCCGGCGCTGACTATACAACGATCCGTTGTCTCCGGCTCCATTGCCACAATACAACATCACGTTGTAAAGTTGGAGGGGTTGAAGCCCAGAAACCACATCGGACGGAGGACCGGATGGACGACGAACTCGCCTGGTACAAGCTGACACCGACGTGGATCGACGTGGACGTGAGCGGCTGGGAACTGGAAGGCGGCAAGCGCGACTGCCACGAGACGTTCAGCGAGATCCCGGAGCGCGACGTCATGCTGGCCAAGCGCTGGGCGAACCAGGTCATCGGCCGCCGCCGCACCTGGCGGCTGGTCGAGGACCGGGACTTCGAGCACTACGAGGCCGGCCACCGCTACGCCTGACGCCCGCAGACCCTCCGGCCCCCCGCCGATATCCTTGATCACGGCGCGGGGCCGACCTTGTCCGGAGGGACGACGTGGGCCTGCGGCAATTCCTCATCGACGCCTGGGGCTGGCTCAACTTCAAGCCGGTGTACGCCGATCCGACCACCGGCGACCCCAACCGGCGGGCCTTCCCGTCCGCGTACGCCACCTGGGTGCCCGAGGAAGACACCCGCCGCCTCGCCGCGTACACCGTCCTCGCCGCCTACGACGGCGGCCAGGCCGGCGAACTCGCCGAGGTCCGCGACGGGCCCTCCGCCCGTGAACGCCGCGAGTACGGCGACCCGGCCGCCTTCGTCGACGCGATCACCTCCGATGTCCTCGGCGACGAACAGCGCATCGTGGTGGCCGGCACGGAGCCGGACGACACCACCACGTTCGACGAGGAAGCCCGCGCGGTCCAGGAGGACCTCCTCACCTGGGCCGAGGACGAGCAGCTGGCCATGCGGATGCAGCAGGCCGAGCGCAAGGCCGTCGGCCTGGGGGACGCCATCTACCGGGTCTCCTGGGAGCCCGACAAGCGCCGCCCCGTCGTGCGCGTCATGGACCCCGGCTTCTACTTCCCCATCCTGGGCGACGACGGCGGGGAGTTCCCCCACCGCGTGCACTTCGCCTGGGAGATCCCCGAGGACAAACGGCGCGGCCTCAAGGCGCGGCTGCGCCGCATCACCTACGAGCTCGGCCCCATCCGCCCGGCGACCGTCTCGGGCGCCGACCGGCGCGGCCGGCCGCTGCGTGCCTTCGTCGGCGACGAGGACGACCCGCAGCTCACCCCGGGCGACACCGCCGACGAGCACGGCAGGATCTGGCGCCAGTACGCCTGGAACGACGAACCGTCCGACCTCACCTGCTACCTCACCGACGCCACCTGGCTGCTGGAAGACCTCGAGCGCACCGACGACGTCGACAACCTGCCGATGGGCAAAGCCACCTACGCCCAGCGCGGCGACGGCGAAGTCCTCGACGCCCTCGACCTGTTGATCGACTTCATTCCGGTGGTCCACCTGCCCAACACGGTGCCCGGCGCCGAAGAGCACTGGGGCAAGGCGTCCCTCGCGGCCGTCCTTCAGATCATGGACGAGCTGGCGGCGTCCGACACCGACGCGGCCCGCGCCTCGGCGACCACCGGCATTCCGATCCTGTCCGTCTCGGGCCTGCAGGACGGCCGGGCCAGCGTGCAGGTCGAACCCGGTACCGTCTTCCGGCTGGCCGACGGCGGGCGCATGGACGTCGTGAACACCGCGCCCCAACTCGCCCAGCTCCTGGCCACGGTGGAGACCCTGCGCGAGCGCGCCGCGGTCAACCTGCGCCTCCCCCCGATCGCACTGGGCACCCAGGACCCGGCGCAGCTGCCTTCCGGCTACGCCCTGAAGATCTCCCTCGGCCCGCTCGACAAGCTGATCGCCGCCATGCGCCTGGCCCGCCGGCACAAGTACCAGCTCCTGCTGCGGTTCGTTCAGCGGTTGTTTATCGCCGGGCAGCACCCCGACTGGATCGGCCGCGGCGTCCACCCGGCGAACATGGTCTTCGGCGCCTACACCCCCACCGACCGCATGGGCGTGCTCGAGGAGGTCGCCACCGCGTACGCGGCCCGGCTGATCAGCCTGGAGACCGCGCTGCGGATGCTCGCCGAGGGCGGCTGGCCGATCGAGGACATCCCGGAAGAGATCGAGCGCATCCAGTCCCGCGCCTTCGACCAGGCCGCCGCCCTCGCCGACGCCACCGGTGATGCCGCCGCCGTACGCGACTACCTCGGCATGAAGCCCGCCGACCCCGAGCAGATCCCCGCCCCGGTCCTGCCCGGCCCCAGCGGCCCACCGGCCGCGGAGGGCACCGGAGTTGACGCGGGACAGCAGCAGTCAAGATCGCCCGTAAACTCGTAGACGGCGCGGGGGCGCACCGGTGGAGGACACCCACATGCCCGACGAACCGCCCACCCCGGCCACCCCGCCCCCCCGCGCGCCCCAGACGCGCCCGCCCACCGCGTCCGAATCGACGAATTCGGCGGCGACGACATCGCCGTCGAGCCGGGCGGCGATCGTGCCGGCCGGCTGCCCCCG
>NZ_JAKEIP010000165.1 GCF_021474425.1 Streptomyces muensis
GGGCCAGCGCGTGCACCTGCTCCCAGCGCGCTTCACCGCGCAGCGAGAGCAGAGCCACGCCGACCTCAGCGGCGGTCCGGTGGGGCGATCTTCGACAGCAGGGACTTAATGCCGTCGATGAGTTCCTCGTCCTCGTGCAGGACGTACGACAGGTACGGCTCCGAGGCCTGGTCGGCGATCGTGTAGACCGCGCACCAGGTGGCCAGGGTCGGGACCGTCATCTGGGCCATCAGGGCCAGGGTCTGGTCGCGGTCCAGGGTGCCGGCGAGGAGGTCGGAGGCCTCTACGAGGAAGCTGAGGGAGCCACGACGGAGGCGTTCGAGTTCGCCGAGGCGGGCGGACTCCACGGCGAGCGCGATGCGGTCGGCGGCGAACTGGAGGCGCAGGGCCTCCTCGTTGGAGTATCTGGCGGGGGCCTCGGCGGCGACGCCGAGGGAGCCGGTGAGGCGGCCCTCGACCTTGAGGGGGACCGTGACGACCGAACGCATGCCGGTGCCCCTCAGCAGGGGGACGGCGCCGGGGACCATGGTGAGGTCCTCGTGGACGGCGGGCATGCGGGCCGAGCCGTAGCGGCCGGGGCCCGCTTCGACGGGCACGCGCGCGAAGCGCTGGCGGGCCGAGGGCAGGCCGGTGGAGGCGCGGACCTCCAGCTCCGTCTCGTCGTCGGTCGCCAGGAGCAGGAACGCGGAGTCGCCGTCGAGCATGTCGCGGGCGCGTTCGACCGTGCGCTGGAGGAGGCCGTCGAGGTCGTCCGGGGCCGGAGAGCCGATGAACACCTCGAACGGGTCGGTGCTCTGGGCGTCGGAGGAGGTGTCGGAGGCCGGGATGCGCAACGGCGTCTGCAGGACCGCGCGTTCGTGGTCGCGGACCAGGAGGCAGACCGTGGAGGGCTCGCCGCCCGTGTCCCGGACGCGGAGGTGGGAGGCGTAGACGGGTGTGACGCGGCCGTTGGCGCCCCTTATGCCGTAGCTGCCTTCCCAGCGGGAGAGTTGGAGGGCCTCGGCGATGCCGGTGCTGGTGCCCGGTGTGTGCGGCCAGGCCGCGAGGTCGGTCAGGGGCTTCCCGGTGACCTGCTCGGCGGCATAGCCGAAGAGATCCTCGGCGTCCTCGTTCCAGGACGAGATGGCGCCCGTACGGTCGATCTGGACCACTGCCACGCGGACGCGGCCGTCGGCGAGCGGGAGGAGGTCGGAGGGCAGGGAGGGGCCTGCGGCGCGTGTGCCCACAGGGCGTTCGGGCAGATCCAGTTGGAACCAGACCTGCTTGTGGGTGGGCGTGTACTCGACGCCCCAGCGTCCGGCGAGGGCCGCGCACAGCTGGAGGCCGCGGCCGCCCTCGCGGTCGGGGCTGCCCATGTTGACGGGATGGCCCTGGAGGGGGATCTCACGCTCCGGATACCGGTCGGCCACCTCGATCCGTACCCCGTCGTCACTGCGCAGACACAGAACGTCCGCGGAAGTTCCCGCGTGGACGACGGCGTTGGTCACCAGCTCGCTGGTGAGGACGACGGCGTCGTCCACGATGTCGGCGAAACCCCACCCCTGGAGGGTGTCGCGAACGAAGGAGCGGGCGCTCGCGACCGATCGCCCGACGGGATCGAAGCTGGCTGCCGCGCGCGCGGTGATCACAGAACTCCTCGGCCGGTTGTCGACGTGCAGGGCTCCGAGGCCGACCGGCTCGCGCCGCTGCTGGGGCATCTGCGTGCCCGTCGGCCGGTCCGGGGGTTGTCCCCCCGGGATCAGTCCGGTGGTCATGTCCGGCTGTCCCTCCGATGCCCGCTCGTGCTCCTCCTGTCACCGCCCAGGCCGGACGGGACCGGCGCGGCTGGACAGCCGCATGCAAGGTTACTTACCTTCGCCGTCCATGCGGATGCCGGTCTGCAGTGTTTCCGTCCGGAGGGTGTGCGGACGATGTGCGAAGCTGCCGAACTGTTATGGCCGGGTTCAGCCAGGGTGAAACACTGGGCAAGCTTCTTGTGAAGGTCCGGGCAGGCTGGGTGACATTCGCGTACCGCGGGCAGCAGCACGTGGAGCGGCCTGGTATATCCGGCAGGAATACCCAGCGGTAACGGGTACGCCGAGCGGTAGCACCCGAGCACAGCAGTAACGGTCGACCCCTGCGGGAGGGACACAGTGGAGTCTGGCGCAGCGACGCGGGGCACTAAGACGCGCGCGAAAGGCGGACAGTCCCTGAGGAACGAACGCAAGACGCGAGGCGGTACCACCGCGGTGGACACGGCTGCCCTGAACCGGCTGCTGGCGGCCTTGGTGTCGATGCGGGACGGGAACTTCCGGAAGCGGCTCACGGTGTCCGGGGACGGCGTGATGTCGGAGATCGCCGCCGTTTTCAACGAGGTGGCAGACCGCAATCTCCACCTCACGGGTGAGTTGTCGCGGGTACGGCGCATGGTGGGACGTGAGGGCAAGCTCACGGAACGGCTGGAGACGGGCGCCTGTGAGGGCTCCTGGGCGACCGCGATCGACAACTCCAACGCCCTCGTCGACGACCTCGTACGGCCCGTCTCCGAGGTCGGCCGGGTGCTGTCCGCGGTGGCCGAGGGTGATCTGTCGCCGCGCATGGAGCTGCGGACGCAGGCGCCGGACGGGACCGGGCATCCGCTGCGGGGGGAGTTCCTCAAGGTCGGGCGGACTGTAAACAACCTTGTCGATCAGCTGTCGACGTTCACCGACGAGGTCACGCGCGTGGCCAGCGAGGTGGGCACCGAGGGCAAGCTCGGCGGGCAGGCACGCGTGCGTGGGATGTCGGGTTCGTGGAAGGACCTCACGGACTCCGTCAACACGATGGCGTACCGGCTGACGGCCCAGGTGCGGGACATCGCGCTGGTGACCACGGCGGTCGCCAAGGGTGACCTGTCGCGGAAGGTCACGGTGCACGTGGCCGGCGAGATGCTGGAGCTGAAGAACACCGTCAACACGATGGTGGACCAGCTGTCGTCCTTCTCGTCCGAGGTGACGCGGGTCGCGCGCGAGGTCGGTACCGAGGGCGAGCTGGGTGGTCAGGCGCAGGTGCCGGGTGTGGCCGGTACGTGGAAGGACCTCACCGATTCGGTGAACCTCATGGCCGGCAACCTGACCGCGCAGGTGCGAGGAATCGCCCAGGTGACGACGGCGGTCGCCAACGGTGACCTGTCGCAGAAGGTGACGGTGTCGGCGCGCGGCGAGGTCGCCCAGCTCGCGGACACGATCAACCAGATGACCGAGACGCTGCGGATCTTCGCGGACGAGGTCACTCGTGTGGCCAACGAGGTCGGCGCCGAGGGGCGGCTGGGTGGCCAGGCGAACGTGCCGGGCGCGGCGGGGACGTGGAAGGACCTGACGGACTCCGTCAACACGGCGTTCAGGAATCTCACCGGACAGGTGAGGGACATCGCCGCCGTCACCACGGCCGTGGCCAACGGTGACCTGTCGCAGAAGGTCACCGTGGATGTCTCCGGCGAGATGCTGGAGCTGAAGAACACCGTGAACACGATGGTGGACCAGCTGTCGTCGTTCGGTTCCGAGGTGACGCGGGTCGCGCGTGAGGTGGGTGTCGAGGGCGAGCTGGGTGGTCAGGCCCAGGTGCCGGGCGCGGCGGGGACGTGGAAGGACCTGACGGACTCCGTCAACACGGCTTTCCGCAACCTCACCGGACAGGTGAGGAACATCGCCCAGGTGACCACGGCTGTGGCCAATGGTGACTTGTCGCAGAAGGTCACCGTGGACGTCTCCGGCGAGATGCTCCAGCTGAAGAACACCGTGAACACCATGGTGGACCAGCTGTCGTCCTTCGCCGACCAGGTCACGCGCATGGCCCGGGACGTGGGTACCGAGGGCCGGCTGGGCGGTCAGGCGGTCGTACCCGGGGTGGCCGGTACGTGGAAGGAGCTCACCGACTCCGTCAACGGAATGGCAGGAAACCTGACCGCGCAGGTGCGCAACATCGCGCAGGTGACCACCGCGGTGGCTCAGGGTGACCTGTCGCAGAAGATCGACGTGGACGCGCGTGGCGAGATCCTGGAGCTGAAGAACACCATCAACACGATGGTCGACCAGCTCTCCGGCTTCGCCGACCAGGTGACCCGCGTCGCGCGCGAGGTGGGCACCGAGGGCCGTCTCGGCGGTCAGGCGCAGGTACCCGGCGTCGCCGGTGTGTGGCGGGACCTGACCGACTCCGTGAACGGAATGGCAGGAAACCTTACGGCCCAGGTGCGCAACATCGCGCAGGTCGCCACCGCGGTGGCGCGAGGTGACCTGTCGCAGAAGATCACCGTGGACGCGCGCGGCGAGATCCTGGAGCTGAAGAACACGCTGAACACGATGGTGGACCAGCTGTCGTCGTTCGCGGAGGAGGTCACCAGGGTCGCCCGTGAGGTGGGTACGGAGGGCCAGCTCGGTGGACAGGCCGAGGTGCAGGGCGTCTCCGGTACCTGGAAGGACCTCACCCAGTCCGTGAACTTCATGGCGAACAACCTGACCATCCAGGTGCGTCAGATCGCCGAAGTCACGACCGCGGTCGCCAAGGGTGACCTGTCGAAGAAGATCACCGTCGACGCCAAGGGCGAGATCCTCGAACTCGTGACGACCGTCAACACGATGGTCGACCAGCTGTCCAGCTTCGCCGAGCAGGTGACCCGGGTGGCCCGTGAGGTGGGCACCGAGGGCATTCTGGGCGGCCAGGCCCACGTGCCCGGCGTGACGGGCATCTGGAAGGACCTCAGCGGCAACGTCAACCTGATGGCCAAGAACCTGACCATGCAGGTGCGGAACATCTCCCAGGTCGCGGCGGCCGTCGCCAACGGTGACCTGACGCGGACGGTGACGATCGAGGCGCGCGGTGAGGTCGCACAGCTCGCCGACACGTTCAACACCATGGTGAAGACGCTGAGTTCGTTCGCCGACCAGGTCACCAAGGTGGCCCGCGAGGTGGGCACGGACGGGATCCTCGGGGGTCAGGCGCATGTGCCGGGTGTGGCCGGCACATGGAAGGACCTCACCGAGTCCGTGAACCAGATGGCGTCCAACCTGACCGGTCAGGTGCGCAACATCGCCATGGTCACGACCGCCATCGCCAAGGGTGACCTGACCAAGAAGATCGACATCGACGCCCGTGGCGAGATCCTCGAACTCAAGACGACGATCAACACCATGGTCGACCAGCTCTCGTCGTTCGCGGAGGAGGTCACCCGAGTCGCCCGCGAGGTGGGCACCGAGGGGCAGCTCGGCGGCCAGGCACGCGTGCGTGACGTCGACGGCACCTGGCGCGACCTCACCGAGTCCGTGAACGAAATGGCAGGAAACCTTACCCGGCAGGTGCGAGCCATCGCGCGCGTGGCGACCGCGGTGACCCGAGGCGACCTGAACCTGAAGATCGACGTCGACGCGTCCGGCGAGATCCAGGAGCTGCAGGACTACATCAACAAGATGATCGCCAACCTGCGCGACACCACGATCGCCAACAAGGAGCAGGACTGGCTCAAGGGCAACCTCGCCCGGATCTCCGCGCTGATGCAGGGTCGCCGCGACCTGGAGGACGTGGCCTCGCTGATCATGAGCGAGCTGACGCCGGTGGTGACCGCGCAGCACGGCGCGTTCTTCGTGGCGATGCCGCTCCTGGACGGCAAGGAACTGGCCGCCGAGAGCGACGACCAGTACGAGCTGCGGATGCTCGGGTCGTACGGCTACTCGATGGGTTCCATGCCGACGTCCTTCCGGCCGGGTGAGGCGCTCATCGGGACGGCGGCGGAGGAGAAGCGCACGATCCTCGTGGAGAACGCGCCCAGCGGCTATCTGAAGATCTCCTCCGGGCTCGGCGAGGCCCCGCCCGCACAGGTGATCGTCCTTCCGGTGCTGTTCGAGGGCAAGGTGCTCGGTGTGATCGAGCTGGCCTCCTTCACGCCGTTCACGCAGATCCAGAAGGACTTCCTGAACCAGATCGCCGAGATGATCGCGACCAGCGTCAACACCATCTCGGTCAACACCAAGACCGAGGTGCTGCTGAAGCAGTCGCAGGAGCTGACCGAGCAACTGCGGGAGCGGTCGGCCGAGTTGGAGAACCGGCAGAAGGCCCTTCAGGCGTCCAACGCCGAACTGGAGGAGAAGGCCGAGCTGCTGGCCCAGCAGAACCGCGACATCGAGGTGAAGAACACCGAGATCGAGGAGGCGCGGCAGGTCCTGGAGGAGCGCGCCGAGCAACTGGCGGTCTCCATGCGCTACAAGAGCGAGTTCCTCGCCAACATGTCGCACGAGCTGCGTACGCCGCTCAACTCGCTGCTGATCCTGGCCAAGCTGCTCGCCGACAACGCCGAGGGCAACCTCTCGCCGAAGCAGGTCGAGTTCGCCGAGACCATCCACGGCGCGGGCTCGGACCTGCTCCAGCTGATCAACGACATCCTCGACCTGTCGAAGGTCGAGGCGGGCAAGATGGACGTCTCCCCGACGCGTATCGCGCTCGTCCAGCTCGTGGACTACGTGGAGGCCACCTTCCGGCCGCTGACCGCGGAGAAGGGCCTGGACCTGTCCGTACGGGTCTCCCCGGAGCTGCCGGCCACGCTGCACACCGATGAGCAGCGGCTGCTGCAGGTGCTGCGCAACCTGCTGTCGAACGCGGTGAAGTTCACCGACTCCGGGTCGGTGGAGCTGGTCATCCGGCCCGCCGGGATGGATGTGCCGCAGAAGATCCGGGAGCAGCTGCTGGAGGCCGGTTCGCTGACCGAGGCGGACGCGCCGCTGATCGCGTTCTCCGTGACCGACACCGGCATCGGGATCGCGGCCAGCAAGATGCGGGTGATCTTCGAGGCGTTCAAGCAGGCGGACGGCACGACCAGCCGCAAGTACGGCGGTACGGGTCTGGGGCTGTCGATCTCCCGGGAGATCGCCCAGTTGCTCGGCGGGGAGATCCACGCGCAGAGCGAACCGGGGCGCGGCTCGACGTTCACGCTGTATTTGCCTCTGCACCCGAGCGAACTGCCTCCGCACGGCTACCAGCAGCAGTTGCCGCCCCTCGACGCGGGCGCCCTGGTGGCCTCGGCGGCCGAGCTGGCCGAGCTCTCCGACGTGGAGGTCGAGACGCCGGCCGAGGTGCGGTCGTACCGGGAGACGCAGAACGGCGCCGCGGCGCTCTTCAGGCGCCGTCGCCGGGCCGCGAGTGAGCTCGAGCAGCGACCGGTGCAGCCGGAGCAGTGGACGGCCACTGAGCAGAACGCGGCGCCGCAGCCACGCCGGGGCATCCGGTTCGGCGGCGAGAAGGTGCTGATCGTCGACGACGACATCCGTAACGTCTTCGCGCTGACCAGTGTCCTGGAGCAGCACGGCCTGTCCGTGCTGTACGCGGAGAACGGCCGTGAGGGCATCGAGGTCCTGGAGCAGCACGACGATGTCGCGGTTGTCCTGATGGACATCATGATGCCCGAGATGGATGGATATGCTACGACTACGGCGATTCGTAGGATGCCGCAGTTCGCCGGACTCCCGATCATCGCGCTGACCGCCAAGGCGATGAAGGGCGACCGGGAGAAGGCGATCGAGTCGGGCGCATCTGATTATGTGACCAAGCCGGTCGATCCTGATCATCTGCTGGCGGTGATGGATCAGTGGATGAGGGAGCAGTGACCGGAGCTGACAGTGTTCACGCGGAGTTGCTGACTCAGTGTGCTCGAAGCCGTGTAGAAGTGCGGGATTCGGGGAACCTTCTGGTCTCCTGCCGCGTTTCTGCTACGTGCACAGTGACATCGCGGTGACAGGGTGTGGCGACAGGCGGGGTGCGGCTACCATGACCGGCACGAGGGCGGGCGGCGTAAGGGAGTCGTCCCCTGGGGCGGAGCCCGGTGCACTGCCGGGGCGAGGAGGGCGGGCCATGGTGCAGAAGGCCAAGATCCTCCTGGTCGATGACCGGCCGGAGAATCTGCTGGCGCTGGAGGCGATCCTCTCTGCGCTCGATCAGACCCTGGTGCGGGCATCGTCCGGGGAGGAAGCGCTCAAGGCACTTCTGACGGACGACTTCGCGGTCATTCTGCTGGACGTCCAGATGCCGGGAATGGACGGTTTCGAAACCGCGGCGCACATCAAGCGGCGGGAACGGACCCGGGACATCCCGATCATCTTCCTCACCGCGATCAACCACGGCCCGCATCACACCTTCCGTGGCTACGCGGCGGGCGCGGTGGACTACATCTCCAAGCCGTTCGACCCGTGGGTGCTGCGGGCGAAGGTCTCGGTGTTCGTCGAGCTGTACATGAAGAACTGCCAGCTGCGTGAGCAGGCGGCGCTGCTGCGGCTCCAGTTGGAGGGCGGCGGCAAGGCCTCCGGCGGTGACTCGAAGGAGCCGGCGGGGCTGCTGGCCGAGCTGTCGGCGCGGCTCGCCGCCGTCGAGGAGCAGGCCGAGGCGCTCTCCAAGCAGCTCGACGACGAGTCGGCGGACGCGGCCGCGGTGGCCACGGCGGCCCATCTCGAACGCAAACTCACGGGATTGCGGCGGGCGCTGGACGCGCTGGAGCCGGGCACCGGGAGCACGTCCTCGGTCCCCTCGCAGAACTGACACCGCCCGGGCGCGTGTTGACGCGCGCCCGTCTCGGGGCCGTCCGGAGGGCGATCGGCCCGTGAACCGGCGTCAGTTAGCCGCCTCCGTAAGGGCGACACGAACGGGTGAAGCAGTGGGCACACGTGTCCGCTGTCGTCTCCACCGGTAACCTCACACCCATGGCCTCACGTCCCTCCGCAGCCAAGAAGCCGCCCGCGAAGAAGGCGGCCGCTTCCGCGAAGGCCCCGGCGAAGAAGGCCGCTGCCAAGAAAGCCCCCGCGAAGAAGGCGCCGGCCAAGAAGGCCGCGGCGAAGAAAGCCGCGCCCGCGCCCAAGCCGGCACCCAACCCCACCGGGGGCATCTACCGGCTCGTGCGCGCCGTCTGGCTCGGGCTGGCGCACGCGGTCGGCGCGGTGTTCCGCGGCATAGGGCAGGGCGCGAAGAACCTCGACCCCGCCCATCGCAAGGACGGCATCGCGCTGTTGCTCCTCGGGCTCGCGCTGATCGTCGCCGCCGGCACCTGGTCCAACCTGCGCGGGCCCGTCGGTGACCTCGTCGAGATCATCGTGACCGGCGCCTTCGGCCGGCTCGACCTGCTCGTGCCGATACTGCTCGCGCTCATCGGCGTACGGTTCATCCGGCACCCCGAGAAGCCCGAGGCCAACGGCCGTATCGTCATCGGTCTGTCCGCGCTCGTCATCGGCGTGCTCGGTCAGGTCCACATCGCCGTCGGCTCGCCCGCCCGCAGCGACGGCATGCAGGCCATAAGGGACGCGGGCGGCCTCATCGGCTGGGGCGCGGCGACTCCGCTGACGTACACCATGGGCGAGGTCCTCGCCGTACCGCTGCTGGTGCTGCTCACGATCTTCGGGCTGCTGGTCGTCACGGCCACGCCGGTCAACGCCATCCCGCAGCGGCTGCGGCTACTCGGCGTCAAGCTCGGCATCCTGCCCGACCCGGACGAGGACGACGACGAGGTCACCGAGGACGACCAGCGCTACGACGACCAGTGGCGGGAGGCGCTGCCCGCGGCGCGCGGCCGCAAGCGCCGCCCGGCCCCCGAGGCGTACGACCCCGACAGCGCCGAGCAGGAGGCCCTCTCGCGGCGTCGCGGCCGCCCGAGGCGCTCCGCGGTGCCCCAGCCCGAGATGAACCGTCCCATGGACGCTGTGGACGTCGCCGCGGCCGCCGCCGCCGCGCTCGACGGAGCCGTCCTGCACGGGATGCCGCCCTCGCCGATCGTCGCCGACCTCACCCAGGGCGTCAGCGTGGGCGACCGTGCGGAGACCACGCCGGTGCCGACACCGGTCCCGGCCGCGCGGCCCAAGCAGGAGAAGCTCCCCAAGAGCGAGGTCCCGGACCTGACCAAGGCCGGGGTACCCGACCTCACCAAGGCCGCGCCCGACGAGGTCCGCGACCTGCCTCCGCGCGCCGAACAGCTCCAGCTGTCCGGCGACATCACCTACTCGCTCCCGTCGCTCGACCTCCTGGAGCGCGGCGGTCCGGGCAAGTCGCGCAGCGCCGCGAACGACGCCATCGTCGAGTCCCTCACCACCGTCTTCTCCGAGTTCAAGGTCGACGCCCGCGTCACCGGCTTCACGCGCGGGCCGACGGTCACGCGCTACGAGGTGGAGCTCGGGCCCGCCGTGAAGGTCGAGCGGATCACCGCGCTGACGAAGAACATCGCGTACGCCGTCGCCAGTCCCGATGTGCGGATCATCAGCCCGATCCCCGGCAAGTCCGCGGTCGGCATCGAGATCCCCAACACCGACCGGGAGATGGTCAACCTAGGTGACGTGCTGCGCCTCGCGGCCGCCGCCGAGGACGACCACCCGATGCTGGTCGCGCTCGGCAAGGACGTCGAGGGCGGCTATGTGATGGCGAACATCGCGAAGATGCCGCATGTGCTGGTTGCCGGTGCGACCGGTTCCGGTAAGTCGTCGTGCATTAACTGCTTGATCACTTCGGTGATGATGCGGGCGACCCCGGAGGACGTCCGCATGGTCCTCGTCGACCCCAAGCGCGTCGAGCTCACCGCGTACGAGGGCATTCCGCACCTGATCACGCCGATCATCACCAACCCCAAGCGGGCCGCCGAGGCGCTCCAGTGGGTCGTACGGGAGATGGATCTTCGTTACGACGACCTGGCCGCGTACGGATACCGGCACATCGACGACTTCAACGAGGCCGTGCGCAACGGCAAGGTGAAGGCGCCGGAGGGCAGTGAGCGCGAGCTTCAGCCGTACCCGTATCTGCTGGTGATCGTCGACGAGCTCGCCGACCTGATGATGGTCGCGCCGCGTGACGTCGAGGACGCGATCGTGCGCATCACGCAGCTCGCGCGCGCGGCCGGCATCCACCTGGTGCTCGCCACACAGCGGCCGTCGGTCGACGTCGTCACCGGTCTGATCAAGGCGAACGTCCCCTCAAGGCTCGCGTTCGCCACGTCGTCGCTCGCCGACTCACGGGTCATCCTCGACCAGCCCGGCGCCGAGAAGCTGATCGGCAAGGGCGACGGGCTGTTCCTGCCGATGGGTGCGAACAAGCCCACGCGTATGCAGGGCGCGTTCGTGACCGAGGAGGAGGTCGCGGCCGTCGTCCAGCACTGCAAGGACCAGATGGCGCCCGTCTTCCGGGACGACGTCACCGTGGGCACCAAGCAGAAGAAGGAGATCGACGAGGAGATCGGCGACGATCTCGATCTGCTGTGCCAGGCGGCCGAGCTGGTGGTCTCCACGCAGTTCGGGTCGACGTCCATGCTCCAGCGCAAGCTGCGGGTCGGGTTCGCCAAGGCCGGGCGGCTGATGGACCTCATGGAGTCCCGGAACATCGTCGGACCGAGCGAGGGCTCCAAGGCTCGTGACGTTCTTGTGAAACCTGACGAGCTGGACGGAGTGCTCGCCGTGATCCGCGGGGAGGCTTAAAGGGAGTCCGGGGCGCGAACGTGACGCGGTGATCGCCTTGCGGACGGGTGGGCGACGGGTCGATGTCCGATCGTGACTCACCCGTAAGGGATCATTGAGCAACCGTTCCCCTTCGACGTACGTGAAGTTGAGGGAAGCGCGAGAATCTCGTACTCCGTCATCGGCGTGTCCGGCCATTCCGATGGCGTACAAAGTCCTACCGCCCGGTTGCCCCACCCTTTCGTACCCCCCCTAGACTGAACCTCCAGCACAGGTGGCTTAAACGCTCGAAAGGCGCCCCCGTGTCCATCGGCAACTCCCCTGAAGACGAGCGTCCGTTCGAAGACGTGTCCGACGTAACCCGCCCCTCGATCGGCCGTGCCCTCCAGCAGGCGCGCATCGACGCGGGGCTGACCGTCGACGACGTCAGTAATGCCACCCGGGTCCGCATCGCCATCGTGCATGCCATCGAGGACGACAACTTCGCCCCCTGCGGTGGCGACGTGTACGCCCGTGGCCACATCCGGACCCTGGCCCGAGCCGTCCACCTCGATCCTGGCCCGCTCCTCGCCCAGTACGACGACTCGCACGGCGGACGACCGGCGCCGACCCCGGCGGCCCCCCTGTTCGAGGCGGAGCGGATCCGTCCCGAGCGGCGCGGGCCCAACTGGACCGCGGCCATGGTCGCCGCGATCGTCGCCGTGATCGGGTTCGTCGGGTTCACCGCGTTCAAGGGCGAGGACGAGGGCGGCAAGCCTGCGGTCGCCGGAGGCGGCTCGACGCCGACCGCCGACAAGACCACGCCCACCCCGAAGACCGACAAGCCCAAGGACCCCAAGCCCTCGGACAGCGCCATCGCCGCCGTCCCGCAGGACAAGGTGACCGTCCAGGTCAGCGCCGCCGACGGCAGAAGCTGGATCTCGGCCAAGGACCACAACGGCAAGCTGCTCTTCGACGGGCTCCTCAAGCAGGGCGACACCAAGACCTTCCAGGACAGCGAGAAGATCAACCTCGTCCTCGGTGACGCGGGTGCGATCGACCTGTACGTCAACGGCAAGAAGATCGAGGACGACTGGCGGCCGGGCGCCGTCGAGCGCCTCACCTACACCAAGGGCGACCCGCAGGCCGGATAAGTCAGGCCGAAGGGTTGAGCTGTGGACGGGGTTGGCCAAGATCGGCCAACCCCGTCGACGTGGGCTGTCAGTGAGACAAAGTAGTCTTGAGCCCATGCCTGAACGCCGTACCGTCGCACTCGTCACTCTTGGCTGCGCCCGCAACGAGGTGGACTCGGAGGAGCTCGCAGGCCGTTTGGAGGCGGACGGCTGGGATCTCGTGGAGGACGCCGAGGACGCGGACGTCGCCGTCGTCAACACCTGTGGCTTCGTCGACGCCGCCAAGAAGGACTCCGTCGACGCCCTCCTGGAGGCCAACGACCTCAAGGGTCATGGAAGAACCCAGGCCGTCGTGGCGGTGGGCTGCATGGCCGAGCGGTACGGCAAGGAGCTCGCCGAGGCCCTTCCCGAGGCCGACGGCGTGCTCGGCTTCGACGACTACGCGAACATCTCGGACCGCCTGCAGACCATTCTGAACGGCGGCATCCACGCCTCCCACACCCCGCGCGACCGCCGCAAGCTGCTGCCGATCAGCCCGGCCGAGCGACAGGAGTCGGCAGCCGAGGTCGCACTGCCCGGGCACGCGCCCGTGGATCTTCCGGAAGGGCTCGCTCCGGCCTCAGGACCGCGCGCACCGCTGCGCCGCCGCCTGGACGGCGCCCCGGTCGCCTCGGTGAAGCTCGCCTCCGGCTGCGACCGGCGCTGCTCCTTCTGCGCCATCCCCTCCTTCCGGGGCTCCTTCATCTCGCGCCGCCCCAGCGACGTGCTGAACGAGACGCGGTGGCTCGCCGAGCAGGGCGTCAAGGAGATCATGCTGGTCTCCGAGAACAACACCTCCTACGGCAAGGACCTGGGTGACATTCGTCTGCTGGAGTCGCTGCTGCCCGAGCTCGCCGACGTCGACGGCCTCGAGCGGATCCGCGTCAGCTACCTCCAGCCGGCCGAGATGCGGCCCGGACTGATCGACGTGCTGACCTCCACGCCGAAGATCGCCCCGTACTTCGACCTGTCCTTCCAGCACTCCGCGCCCGACGTGCTGCGCGCGATGCGCCGCTTCGGTGACACCGACCGCTTCCTGGAGCTGCTGGACACGATCCGCGGCAAGGCCCCCCAGGCCGGCGTGCGCTCCAACTTCATCGTGGGCTTCCCCGGCGAGACCGAGGCCGACCTCGCCGAGCTGGAGCGGTTCCTGAACGGCGCGCGCCTGGATGCCATCGGTGTCTTCGGGTACTCCGACGAGGACGGCACGGAGGCCGCGACGTACGACAACAAGCTCGACGAGGACGTCGTCGCCGAACGACTTGCGCATGTGTCCCGGCTGGCCGAGGAACTGGTCTCGCAGCGGGCCGAGGAGCGTGTCGGGGAGACCGTGCACGTGCTCGTCGAGTCCGTGGACTCCGAGGACTCGGCGGAGGGCGTGTACGGCCGTGGAGCGCACCAGGCGCCGGAGACGGACGGCCAGGTGCTGCTCACGAGCGGCGAGGGGCTGAGCATCGGTCGTATGGTCGAGGCGAAGGTGGTCGGTACCGAGGGTGTCGACCTGGTGGCCGAGCCGCTTCAGGGCATGCTCGCGTGTAGTGAGGAGGCGGCCAGATGACCGGAGTTCCGGCGTCCGCCGCGGGTGGCTCCTCCCCGGCGGGTGCGGCGGGCAAGGCGAGCGCGGTGGGTTCGTCCAAGGCCCCCGGATCGAAGACGGGCGGCGCCGAACCGGGTGTCGCGGGCGGTGCCAAGGCCGCGCGCGGCGGGAAGATCGCGGCCGCTGCCGTCAACCAGGCCAGCGTCTGGAACATCGCCAACCTCCTGACCATGCTCCGGCTGGTCCTGGTGCCCGCGTTCGTCGCGCTGATGCTGGCCGACGGCGGATACGACCCGGCCTGGCGCTCCCTGGCCTGGGCGGCCTTCGCCATCGCCATGATCACCGACCTGTTCGACGGCCACCTGGCCCGGACCTACGACCTCGTCACCGACTTCGGGAAGATCGCCGATCCCATCGCCGACAAGGCGATCATGGGGGCGGCGCTGATCTGTCTGTCGGCCCTCGGTGATCTGCCGTGGTGGGTGACGGGCGTCATCCTCGGCCGGGAACTCGGCATCACACTGCTGCGTTTCATCGTCATCCGGTACGGCGTGATCCCGGCGAGCCGGGGCGGCAAGCTCAAGACCCTCACGCAGGGCGTGGCTGTCGGGATGTACATCCTGGCGCTGACGGGGTGGCTGGCCACTCTGCGGTGGTGGGTGATGGCCGCGGCGGTCGTCCTGACCGTGGTGACCGGGCTCGACTATGTGAGACAAGCCATTGTGCTGCGCAGGCAGGGAATCGCCGAGCGCAAGGCCGCGTTGGAGGAGACGGAAGCGTGAGTTCCCCGGCCGCCGACGTGGTGCGACTACTCACCGTGAAGGGTGAGACGGTCGCGGTCGCCGAGTCGCTCACCGGCGGACTGGTTGCGGCGGAAATCACAGCGGCCCCGGGTGCCTCCAAGGCCTTCCGGGGTTCGGTGACCGCCTACGCCACCGAGCTGAAGCAGCAGCTGCTCGGCGTGGACGCCACCTTGCTGGAGCAGCACGGAGCGGTACATCCGCAGGTCGCGGCGGAGATGGCGGCCGGCGTACGGAAGGTTCTGGGCACCGACTGGGGCATCGCCACGACCGGTGTCGCGGGTCCCGAGGAGCAGGACGGACAGCCCGTGGGCACCGTCTTCGTGGCCGTGGCCGGACCCGTTGACCGCGGTTCCGGTTCCGCCGGTGGCGGAAAAGTGGAGGCCCTGCGGTTGAACGGCGACCGTGCGGAAATTCGTATGGAGAGTGTACGGAGCGTACTCGCACTGCTCCTGACGGAGCTTGCGAGCGAACACAGTGGGAATGAGCGGGCACAGGATACGGAACGGAACGGGGGGTTTTGATGTTTGCAGCCCTGAGTGAACACGACATCGCTCCCCGCACGGCCGCGGCGCAAGGCGGTACGGTGGGGCGTGAAGGATGCGGCTACGCGGTCCGAGGAGGGAGCCACCGATGATTCTGCTCCGTCGCCTGCTGGGTGACGTGCTGCGTCGGCAGCGCCAGCGCCAGGGCCGTACTCTGCGCGAAGTCTCCTCGTCCGCCCGAGTCTCACTCGGCTATCTCTCCGAGGTGGAGCGGGGGCAGAAGGAGGCTTCCTCCGAGCTGCTCTCCGCGATCTGCGACGCGCTGGACGTACGGATGTCCGAGCTCATGCGGGAAGTGAGCGACGAGCTCGCCCTCGCCGAGCTGGCCCAGTCTGCTGCGGCCACCCCGAGTGAGCCTGTACCGGCATCGGTCCGTCCGATGCTCGGTTCCGTGTCGGTGACCGGTGTGCCACCGGAACGGGTGACCATCAAGGCGCCTTCCGAGGCGGTGGACGTCGTCGCCGCCTGACGGTGGCCACGGTGCGCGTGGGCTGACCACGCGCTGAGGAGTTGTGTGAGGCCCCGGCCGGGCCTTCTCCAGGGAGATCTGGGGGAGTGCGGTCGGGGTTTCGTGCTGTACGGGGCCCTTGGAGTCCGTCTGTGCGGTCCGCGTCAGGACTGCCACCGGCGTCCCCGGTCCGTTTGCCGGTGCGTGGCCCGGCGGTCATGGTGGAGGGTGGTGACGGCGCCTGACGCGCTGTGACGACGTTGGCCCGCGCTGCATCCGTGTGCCGCTGGTGCGCCCTCCCGGTGGGTGAACGGGCCGGCCTAGCCTCGGGCTGGAGGTGAGCGGATGGCACGGCCGATAGCGCGCTGGGGGGTGACTCTCGCGCTCGGGGCGCTGTGGTGGTGGGCCGTGCTGAGGCTCGCGCTGGCGCCCGGCGCGGGGGCGCTGGAGGCGGCCGTCGCCGCGGGAGGGTGGGGGCTGAGCCTGTTGCCGGTGCACTGTGTGCCCAAGGCGCGGGCCGCGGGAGCCGTCGACTCGCGGCGGTGGGCTCAGGCCTGGCAGGCGGGGCGGGCTACCACGGCATCGCCACACCGCCGTTCGGACGCAGGATCTGCCCCGTGGTGAACGCCGAGGCGTCGGACGCCAGGTGAAGCACCGCGTGCGCGATGTCCTCCGGTTCGCCGACCCGGCCCAGTGGTGACATCCGGGCCATGAACGCCTCGGTCCGCGTCTGTGTCGCGGAGTCGTGACGGTCGGTCATGGGGGTGCGTATCCAGCCCGGGGCGACCGCGTTGACGCGTATGCCGTGCGGGCCCAGCTCCGTCGCCAGCGTCTTCGTGAGCTGCACGACGGCCGCCTTGGCCGCGCCGTAACAGAGTAGACCGGGGCCGCCGGTGTCCACGGCACCCGAGGCCATGGTGACGATGCTGCCCTTGAGGCCCTGGGCGAGCATCGCGCGGGCGGCTTCCTGGCAGGCGTAGAGCACCCCCTTGAAGTTGACGCTCAGTACTCGGTCGAGGTCTTCGTCGCGGGTCTCCAGGACCGTGCTGCTGTGCATGATCCCGGCGACCGCGGCCATCACGTCGAGTCGCTCGCAGGAGGCGACGGCCCGGTGGAGCTGCTCGCGGTCGGTGACGTCGAGATGGTGGGTGCGGGCGGTGCCGCCGCTCGCCTTGATCAGGGTCGCCGTCTCGTGCAGGCCCTGTGCGTCACGGTCGGCGCAGTGCACGGTCGCGCCTGCCTCGGCGAGCAGCACGGCCGAGGCGCGGCCGATGCCGCTGGCGGCTCCGGTGACGAATGCGGTGCGTCCGGTGAGGTCGTACGCCTTGACGGCCATGAAGGGACGGTACGAGGGTTTCTGACGGGACGTCAATTAGTCGTACGGCGTGGAGGGCTGGGCCGGGGTTCTCGGGTGGAGCGGGGAGCAGTGTGCGAGGTGGCGGGGCTCGGGGCCGGGCCCGCCTGACAGTTCGGGCACCAGTAGGTGGGGCGCTCGCGGGAGCCGTCGCCCTGGTTCGCCACGCGGATCGGGGTGGTGCACCGCAGGCAGGGGTGCCTCGCCCGGCCGTACACGAAGAGGTCCTGGCCGTGGCGGCCCGTCGTACTGCGGATGGGCCGCTCGCGGTTGGTTTCCAGCAGCTTCTTGGCGAGTACGGGCAGTTGGGCGGTGTGCTCGGCGGGGAGTGCGCCGATGGGGAGCCACGGGGTGACACGGAGCAGGAAGCAGAGCTCGCTCTTGTAGACATTGCCGATGCCGGCGAGGTTGCGCTGGTCCAGCAGGGCCTCACCGATGGGGCGGGCGGGGTCCGCCAGCAGGTTGGCGAGAGCGCGGTCGGGGGACCAGTCCGGGCCCAGCAGGTCCGGGCCCAGGTGGCCGACGGCGCGGTCTTCCTCGGTGGTGCGCAGGAGGTCGAGAACGGGGAGGCGGTAGCCGACGGCCGTGCGGGCCGGTCGGGCGTCGGTGGCGGCGAGGATCACCCGGATCTGGTGGGCCGGGCCGCCCGTCCAGCGTTGCTGGTCGGCGTAGACCTTCCAGGAGCCTTCCATGCCGAGGTGGGTGTGGACCGTCAGGCCGCCTTCGACGCGGGTGAGGAGGTGCTTGCCGCGCGGGGTGACGTCCAGGACGGTACGGCCGGTGAGGTTGACGGTGGCGTACTTCGGCACCCGGAAGTCGCTGAAGGTCAGCACCTTGCCCGCGAGGGCGGTGTGCAGCCGTTTCGCGGTTTGCCAGACCGTGTCTCCTTCGGGCATGGGTCAAGGGTGGCATGGGTGTGGACGCGTGTGCGGGGGCAGGCGGGGCTGGCCCCGGACGTCGGGTCAGGCGCGTAGGCGCAGGCCTCGGGGGGTCGCGATGAAGCCCGCTCCTTCCAGGAGGGTGCCTATGGGGGACGTGAGCGCGGAGGCGCCGTTCACGCGTTCCACTGTGACCGTGCCGAGGGAGCCGGCGCGGGCCGCCGCCGCGAGGGCCTGCGCCGCGGTGTGCAGACGGGGGTCGTCGGTGGGTTCGGTGTCGGGGGTGGAGGGCCAGGCCAGCAGGGTCTTGCCGCCGCGTTCCATGTAGAGGGTCAGTTCGCCGTCGACGAGGACCACGAGGGAGCCCGCCTTGCGGCCCGGCTTGTGTCCGGCGCCGGTAGGGGGTTCGGGCCAGGTCAGGGCGGCGCCGTACGCGTTCGCCGGGTCGGCGGCGGCGAGGACGACGGCTCGGGTGTCGGCGGTGGGGCGGGGGCCGGCTAGTCTCCGTGCGCGGGCGGGGCGCCGCCCGCGGGGGCGGGCGGGGGGCGGGGCGGGGGGGGGGGCGGGCGGGGGGGGGCGGGGGCGGGGCGGGCGGGGGG
>NZ_JAKEIP010000166.1 GCF_021474425.1 Streptomyces muensis
CCTGATCGGTGAGTTCATGACGACGTATCACTCCACCATGATCCACTAGCCGATGATCTTTGAAGACGGACCCTAGTGCTGGCCCACGCGTTGCACTCCGTCGCGGATGCGCACCAGTAGCGCACCACCGTGCGCCTGGTGGTGCGGTCGGTGCGCACCTGCCGGCCGGTGGGCCAAGTGACCATGCGGGCCGGATGAGTTGGAGGGCACCGGGCATCATGTGTGTCATGGGGAGCGCTCGGGGGCGGACGTTCGGGTTCGGGAGCGCCACGCTCGTGGCTTTCTTCGGCAGCGTGGCAATGCTGGTGCGTGCACTCGGGTCTTCGACGGGCGATATCGACCCTGTTGGCGCGGCTGTCGGCGTGAGCTCGCTCGTGGTGAGCGTGTGGGGTGCGTTGGTGACTGTGCGCTCAGCACGCTGGCAGGAGACAGACCTCGCCGATGCCTCGGCGCGCTTGGCGTCACAGGTGCTAGCGGTGGAACGTGAGGCTCGGCGCCAACTACTGGGAGGTCATGACCGTACCGTTGACCTACGCTTCGTCTTTCGCCCCTCTGCCGCTCATTCCGCAGAAGGCGCCGATGCGAGTGGGAGGCTGACGGAGGTAGCTGACTACTTCCAGCGTCTGGGTCCCCGGCGCATGATTGTCACCGGTGCCCCTGGCGCGGGCAAGACAGTTCTCGCTGTCCAATTGATGCTGTACCTGCTGGAGCGGCGTAGCGCCGACGAACCGGTCCCCGTGCGGCTCTCCTTGGCCTCCTCGGAATCCCATCTCAGCCTGGAGACGTGGATCGCGCGTCATCTCGAGCGCGTCTACCACCTGTCCCGGCAGGCCGCGATCGAGCTGGTCACTGCGCGGCGTGTACTGCCCGTGCTCGATGGCCTCGACGAGTTGGACACCACCCCCTGCCCGGGGTATGGCTCCCGCTCTGCCGAAGCCGTGCGGTCTCTCAACGCGTACCAACAGGGCGTTCAGAAAGCGGAGCTGATCCTGACTTGCCGGAGCGAAACGTATGACGCTCTCGAGGACACCCGAGTGTGGGCGCACGACGCGGCGCGGATCGAGATCCAACCAATCGTTTCCACCGAAGCCCGCAGCTTCCTGAACTCCCGCGTCGACGACCTCGCGCGCTGGGAGGACGTCCTCGATGCCCTGGACCGCAACCCCTCGGGACCACTCGCCCTGGGGCTCGCCACTCCCTGGCGTCTCACTCTCGCCGCGACCGTCTACGAGCAGCGGGACTCCGCTACCGGGACCTATACCCGCGACCCGCGCGAACTCCTGGCAGAGCGTCTGGACAGCGTCGAGGCAGTCGGTACGCACCTCCTGGACCTCTTCATCCCTGCGACAGCCAAGCTCTTCCCCCGACACCGCAGGTCCTTCTACCCCTCCCACCACGTACGGGACTGGCTCACCACGCTCGCCCGATACCTCGATCACAATGCCGCAACGGGTCGGACGATCGCAGGCCATCGACTTTCCGGCACCGACATCCTCCTGTCCCGCCTCTGGCCACTGGCCACCGCGCAGCGCCCTCGACTGACGTTGATGGTGCCTGCCGTCGCGGTGTCACTCACTGGCGCCATGTCGCTCCTGGCGTTGCTCTCCACTCAAAGGCCGCTCATCGCCCCTTGGCCCTTTTTCACCGCATTGGCCATCATGGGCGTGCTCTCGGCCGTCTTCTGGTCCGTGGCGTGGTCTGAGCTGCAGGCCGACGAACATCAGTACCACCAGCGCCGCACCTTCACTCGGCGACTCGCCAGCGGGCTGGGTTGGTCAAGTCTGCTCTCGGTTGCGTTCGTAGCACTGGTCGTCACCCAGGGCTCATCGCTGTCACTAGCCGCGACCGCGGGAGCCTTCGTCGTCTGGGTGGGTGCCCTTGGTCTGGTGTTCTCCGTACCGCTCCCCCATGCTCCGGAGAACTCACACCCCTCGCTGCACATCAGGAGTCATCTGATCTGGGGGCTGTTGGCACCAACCATGGTCTTCTCCGAGCTGATGGGCGCCGCTGCGATGAGTACTGGCAAGAGCGCCGCCACCACGCTCGTAATGACCACTGCCGGCGGAGTTGCGGGCGGGCTTATGCTCACGCCCATGCTGGCGCCCACAGGCCTCTGGTACCTCAGCCTGTTGTTGCGCACCCGGAGCTGGACCCGCCGACCGCTGCCCTGGCGCCTCGGGCGCTTTCTGAGATGGTGCTATCACGCTGGCCTTGTCAGGGTGGCCGGGACCGCATACCAGTTCCGCCACCGTGAACTGCAGGACCACCTGGCCCGTCAGGCCCCTCCGCTCACCTGACTGATTGTTGGCATCGGGTGCACTCAGTGGCCGGCGTCCCGGCCGCGGTACGGTCCGGGCTCCTGTGGGCGGTGCGCCTGCTGGTTGTCCTGGCGCACCGGGTGTGCTCCGTCGGCATCGTCCTGTTCGGCGGCCGGAGCCCCCTGCGCACTCGGTGCGCTGCCAGCAGCGGCCTGGTGCGCACGCTGGTTGGAGTCCTTGCGCAGCCGCCGCCCGGCGCGACCGAGGCGGCTGAGCTGGTCTGCGGTCAGCTCCAGGGCTTCCAGGCCGGTGCGCAGCGCGGCGACGTCGACGGGGCCGGCCTTCTTCCGTGCGGGCCGCCCCTCCTGGCCGAAGAGGAGCAGCTGCTCGGGCATCGCCGCCTGCTGGTGCGCGAAGACGTCGTACGGGTCGCGGCCCGTACGAAGGGCGCTGCGCAGCCGGGCGCTCAGTACCGTGCTGGCGATGACGGCGCGGTCGTGGAGCAGCGGCACGCGCGGGATGTCCCACTCCCCCGGCTCCAGCGGCAGGAGCGGCCCGGCCGGGTCGGCGGGCGGCTCGCGGTCGGCGCCGTGGTCAGGAGCTGCGGTCGGCCGGCGCCGTGCGGGTGATGGGCCGTGTGGTGCCCAGCGGGCGGTGTAGAGGCGGTAGTCGGGTTCCTCACCGCGCTCGGTGCGGGCTTCGGTGATGTCGGTGCAGTGGGCGGCGATGGCGGTCTTCACGATCATCTCGTCCAGGCCGGGTTCGCGTCGGCGGCCGCGCTGGACGAGGGCGAGGTGGCGGCGGGCTTCGGCGAGCAGGTGGCGGCGGTGGAAGCAGCCGTCCTTGTTCGTGACGAACACGGTGGCGGTGACGGCGACGGCCGCCAGGCCGACGTCGACGACGGCGGCGACCCGGGCCCGGATCGCGGGGGCCGCGGCGCGGGCGCGCTCGAGAAGGTAGTCGATGATGTCGGCGCCGGCGGCGAGGAAGGCCCGGGCGCTGTCCCGCCAGTCCTGGCGCAGCTGCGTCAGGGAGCGGGGGCGCGGTTTCGCGGGGCGGGTCTTGAGGGCGGCGATCCGGTTCAGCTTCGCCCGGGCCCGCTCGGAAACCACGGGCGCGAACTTGAGGTTGCCGTCGTCGTCGGTGGCGGTGACGTACTCGTGCTCCAGGTCGGTGAGGCAGGCGGCGATCTGCGCGCTGCGGCGGGAAGTCCAGCGGATCAGCTCGTGCGGAACGCCGGCGACTTCCATGACCGGTCGGCGGCCCGGCGTGACGGTGCGCGGCTCGGAGGCCAGTCCCAGCGCCTCGCACACCTCAGCCATGACGACTTCGTTGTAGAGCGCGGACGCTGCGACCGCCGACTCCAGCAGAGCCGTGGAGTGCACGGCACCCCAGACACCGTCCTTCGGGCGCAGGCCCTTGAGGGACAGAAGGAGGTGGTCGTGGAGCAGCGGCATGCCTGACCTGGCCTCGTAGTGGCGGAAGCGGGCGGCGACCAGGCCGTGCGCGGGACGGGTGCGGTGGATGCCCTGCGGGCCGTAGCGGATGACGGCGGCGTCGTCCTCGATCCATGCGAGCACGAGGGCGATGGCCCGCTCGTGTGCGGCCTCGATCGCCTTCCGCGTCTCCTCATCTCCGAGCGCCCACAGCAGTTGCAGGGTCGGCTGCGGGCGGAAGACGAGATGGGCTCCGGTGACCTTCACCTTGCGTCCGAGCGCCCCGGCCCGGCGCGCGGCCGCGGGCTTCTTCCCCGCCGCCAGCTGCTCGGCTACGAGCCGGTCGGCGTCCGGGTGCCGACCCTCGCCGAACAGGGAGCGCAGCTACGCCTCGGTCACCTCCGCACCGAGCACGAGACCGAGCGGGCAGGCCCCGCCCCATCCATCTGCCGACCGGCACTCCGGCGTCCTGCTGCGCCTTCTTCAGCGGCGTGCGGCCCGGTCGGCGGCCGTCGCCGACGAGGACCTGGCGCAGGAAGTAGCCGTACATCTGCCCGGCGGTGATCAGCGTGCTATCCATCGTCATGCAGACACGCCACACCGCCCTGACCTGCGAGAAAAGGCCGATCGTCGTTCCCTCCCGCCAGGCGGGAGCATCGGCCTAACTTTCTTCTCGGGTGCCTGTCAGGCGGGAAACGGCTCCGGCCGGCGCGCGAGTGTCAACGCTCTCCAGTCCAACCACACACCACACTCCAGAGGCCCGCCAACACCACCCAGGCGACCACCATCAGCAGCCACCAAAGAGCGCCCGTCACCACCAGCCCCCCATCCGACCAACTCCCAGCCCCCGGGCAGCTGTGACCTTCAGCGATAGGTGGCCAGAGACGTCGGGAAGCCTGCTGGTGAGCGGCCGGTACTCAACGGTGGTTGGCCAGTTTGCTCAGAGATAGTTGGCCTTGGGTGCGGCTCTTCTGAAGTGAGTTCGTCTGTCAGACACCGACGCTTTCCGACGTGATCCTATGGTTCGGGGTGGGGGCATGAACTCCGGTCGGCGGCAGGAGAGATGAGCGTGTTCGTCCGCTCGTTTCGCTCGTGGAGGTGGCTGGTGTCATCGGTGCTCGGTCTGCTGGAGGCGCGTACCGAACAGCCGGCCCATGCCGAACGAGCCCGTCCGTCCTGACGCCCAGGGAGACGACACTGACTGCGTACCTTGTAGGAGATCAACAAGGGGCTTCATCACAGCTTCTCAACCCCCGAATGTTCGGGGCGAACCGGCCCCCGCCGGCGTCGGTAGTCGGTCCGCTGGGAGGTGACCGTCATGTGCGGGAGCTACCGTGCCGCAGCGCGTCCTGCTTGTATGAGGAGCCGCTGCCGCCGGCAACGAGCCGGCATCGAGTCGCCTGGCTTTGGAGAGCACGATGAACCGTTCCGAGCGTCCCGTCTCCAGGCCGCCTGGTTGGGTCGTCGGCGCCTCGTTGGTCTTGCTCGCCTTGGCAATCGCTCTGGTGGCAGGGGCGGGTAAATGGGTGACCGCCTTGCTCGTCGTTGCCGCTGCGGCACTTCTTCTCGTGTCCGTCAGAGTCCGAGGAGGCGAACGGAAGAGCGTGCCGTCGCCGTCGCGGTGGGCGGAGATCCGTTGCGGAATCTGCAGCACGACACAGGGATCGGTGCAGTGGACATTCTCCGATTACGGTCCCACGCTCTACTACCGTGAGGATCAGTCCCAAGTCCTCGCCGGCCCCGTCTGCCATGACTGCGAGAGGTGCGACACGGAGGTGAGAAATAGGCTCACGGCTGAGAATGTTCGGCCGCACCTTCCCGCATGGGTGGACGGGGCGCCGCGATGGACCGGCCCGACCACGGGAAGATCGGTGACCGGCCCCGATTCGTTCACGCCCGACGTCCGGTGCGAGGTGCAGTTGGTCCGCCGGGACAGTTTCATCGAGTACTTCTTCCGAGCCGTACGCGCCGGTAGCGCGCGGGGTGCGCTGTATCCCCATCGATTCGGCCTGCCAGCCCCCTCGGTCGCCGGGGGAATGCCGGATACCTACGAGGATGTCCTCACGCGCGAGGTCGACGAATATGGCGAGTTCATCACCTCCCAGATATTCACGGGCAGTGTCTACCTGGCCGACGACGGCCTTGTCGTCATTCGTTGGCGGCCGTCGCCTGACATGACGGTGGAGCGGCTGCTCGCCAGGATCAGGTGAGGGGCAGTTCGGTGGTGCCGAAGGACACGTGGAAGCGGTCGCACCAGATGGAGACGCTGCGGTACCGGTCCAGGTCGAGGCCCGCGGGCAGCGTGTAGTTCTGGTCGCCCCTTGAGCTTGCCCAGACTGACGTATCGGCCGTCGGCGAACACGGCGCTGGTCTGGGACTCGAGTCGGCTCGGCGTCGATGCGGTCTTGGACCTGGTCGTCGTCGCTGGTGCCGGCGGTCAGCTTGACTCTGTCGGGGATCTTGGAGTTCCTCGATGCGGCAGCATGATCAACGGGCATGCTCGGGTGGTTCCGCCGACCGATGCAGTTGTCGAGGTGCCCGTTGTCCCTTCGCCCCCGTTCCGGTGAGCAAGTCCCCTCTCTGACCGCGCAGATCGCGCGGGCGAGCAATCCGGGCGGTACGACGGCGATATGGGTACGCGAATCGCCTCGATGGGCTGTGGTGCGACGAGGACTTCGCCGACTGGTACCCCCGGGATGGGCGCCCGGGGCTCTCGCCTGCTCAACTTGCCACCGTCTGTGTGCTGCAGTTCCTGTTCGGCCTGTCGGACCGGCAGGCCGCCGAGGCGGTCCGTTGTCGCATCGACTTCAAGTACGCCATGGCGATGGAACTGGACGATGCCGGACGTCTCGCCGAAGGCGACCGCGCTGACCGCCTCCTCGACCTCGCGCTGGCCGGCCTCACGGAGGCCGGACTGGTGCACGAGCGCACCACGCAGCGCACCGACTCCACCCACGTCCTGGCCGCGGTGCGCGACCTGACCCGCCTGGAGCTGGTCACCGAGGCCGGTCCGCGCCGCACTCGAAGAAGTAGCCGGTATGTCCCCTCACCTGCTGGACGAGCTGGTCGATGAGGAGTGGGGCCGCCGCTACGGTCGGCCGGTCCGCCTGGGCAAGAACCCCACCATGCCCACGACCAGGATCCTGGCCACCGGGATCGATGCCGTCCGGCTCCTGGAACACCTCTACCGGCACGGAGCAGGCCGCACGTCCGGCCCTCGCGTCCAGGCCCTGCGCCAGATCATGGTGCAGAACTACCACCGTGACCAGGCAGGCCGGCTGCGCTGGCGCACCGCCGAGAAGGAAGGCGGACCCGGGCTGCCACCCTCGTCCCGGGCAGTCGTCTCGCGGACGCGTTCTACCAGACAGGCCCGTTGATCGGTAAGCGGATCGCTTCTCAGGGGAGCGACCAAACAGGAGCCTGCCTTGGCGCCCGCAACATCCGGCACAAGGCCGTACAGCACGGTCATCAGTTATCAGCGTTTTGACAAATGTTCCCATTGAAGTATGGACGTTTCCGTCTACAGCTAGATTGGCGGTATGGGGCGGTCGCGTGCTGAGCGGATTGCGGAACTGGCGGGCGAGCAGCGATTCGAGGAGGCACTTGCGGAGGCTCTGGAGCTGGCTCGTGAGGAGGAGAATCCGGTCACGCTTGGGCAGGTCGGGTTCCTTTTCGAACAGCTCGGCCGTTGGGCTCAGGCCGAGGACTGGCTGCGGCGGGCACTGAACGACGACCCTGGCTACATCACGCGCTACCTCCAGGTAGCGCTCTACTCCCATACTTCGGTGTCGGCCGATCTGCATCACATGCTCGGCCGGGTCCTCCAGCGGCAAGGCAAGACAGATGAAGCCAAGCTGCACTACCACCTGGCCAAGCGGTCTGACCCGACGGTCGAGCTCGACCCCCTCTATTTAGAGATCATGAGCACAGCGGATCTGGAGGACCATCCCGGCTACGACCGGGTGCAGTCACAGCCGCCGGCCGGGGACGCCGAGTTCGTCGAGTACCTCCTGACGCTGGGTTCGCCGGAGGAGGTTCGGCAGGCTGTGGTGCATGCGCCGTTCGAGGAGGTCGGCCAGACGATCGCGCTTGTCGCCGAGGCCCTGCAACGGCAGGGGAGGTTCTTTGTTGCAGCTCGTCTGCGGGTGATTCTGGATGTCATAGCGGGCGATCCGGCGACGGTCGACCCTGAATGGGGGACGGTACAAGCCGAGCACATCCGACAGCTACTCGACCTCGCAGAGATGCGGCAGGACCAATCACTAAACGCTGAGGAGGCGGCAGAATTGGCCGCCGGGGTCGTGGTGCCGCCCGAGGAGACAGACAGGCTGATCCATCTGGTCTGGCGGTTCATTCGCAACGACGCCCCCACGGGCTTGGTGATCGCGGTCACGGTGCGCTCCGCTCTGGCCGCTGCAGGGCGGGACCCGCACGCCGCCATGCTCGTCGGCCGCGCGCAGTTTGGGGCTGGGCATCTGGGGAGGGCCGCTGCGACGCTTGGCGCAGCCGTCGAGGAGTTGCCGGATGGCGACCCCTGGCTGGACGAAGCGCTCCTGTCACTGGTGGTTATCCATGAGCGGCTCGGCAACGACACAGAAGCCGCCGCGATGATGCAAAGACTGGAGTCCTTCCCATCCGCAATTTTCGGCACCTCCGACTCGGACCGCCACATGGACTTGGCCGAGCAACTCATAGCGGATGACGGCACTGACGAAGCACTTTCCCTACTCGCCGATCTATTCCCTTCACCCGGAAGCAGCGCATCTGTCAGGAAATGGGTACTGATTGGCAACGCACATGCCGCGCGCGGTGATAACGAGCAGGTTGCCAATGCCTGGCAAACAGCCCTGTTCATGGCCCGGCTCTCCAGCGGGCTGGCCGACCAGTGGCCAATCCTGATGGGACTCGGCCGGGTCGCCCTGGCCAGCGGCGACCGGACTGCGGCCCGAGAGTACTTCGAGGCTGCCCTGGAGCAGTCTCGCCACGACCCAGAACGTCAAGGTCAAACCCTGCTCGAACTCGGCCACCTCCAATTCGACGACGACCCTAAGGCAGCCATCGGGACCATCACACGAAGCCTCGGCATGCTCCCCGACGACGACTCGGCCAGCGACGAGGAGGCTGCGCCCCGCCGGCGATCTGTGTGGCAGCGCTTGAAACAGGGACGGCGACGCAAAGAGCGCATCAGCTCCGCAGCCGCAATAGCCGAGTTCGAACGGGTCCACCGTCTTCTCCCTGAATTCGGCCACGCCCAACCAGACGACCCCTTCATCGACGCTGAGATCCTCGGATTCCTCGACATCGTCGACGAACTCCTCCCGGTGATCGACTCACCAAGCAGACGCGCATTCGCGGCCCTCCTCGCGGCGGACCTTGCCGACCATGTAGGGGACCTCGCCTTCGGCATCGATCTGGCAGAGCGAGCCCTGGCAATCGCTACGGAAGAGCTCAGCGATCCGAGCATCGAACTGGCCGCCCGAGCAATCCTCGGCCGGCTTGTCAGACTCAACGGGGACTTCGAAACAGCGCGCGCCCACTTCGAACGTGGCGCGGTCTGCGCCCGGACAGTGCACGACCTCGATGGCGAAGCCGACATCCGCAGCCGACTGGCGATCACCCTGCGCCAGCTCGATCTCCCCGACCTGGCAGTCGAGCACTACGCGTTCGTCATAGACGTCGCCGAACGCTGCGGCAACCTAGCCACCACCGCACTCAACCGGCTCAACATGGCGCAGTCCCTGATCCTGCTGGCCCGGCCGGAGGCAGCGGTCCCGGAGATGGAGCAGGCCATCCGTGGCTTCCTCGAACTCGGCATGGAGGACCTCGCCGCGTTCGCTATGCGTGTATCAGCCGTCCTGCTGCGTGGCCGGACGTTCGCCGAGGACATCCGGGAAACCCTCGCCCGGCTTGAACCCACAGTGACCTCGGAGTTCGCGAGCAATGCATGGACCTTCGAGCATCTCCACCTGGCCCTGATCCTTGTCGATCGCGGTGAGCACGAGGCCGCTCGCAGCACCCTCAAAGACATGACTGCAAGCCTGGAGCGGGCCGCCAGCGCGGAGATCACCATTATCGGCCTGGTCGAGTCCGCCCGGATTCTCGCCGAGAAGTACCCGACAGACGCCTGGGAGCTGGCGGAACGGGCACTTACAGCAGCACTGAACCGCACGTCCCAGCAACGGCTGATCACCGACTGCCGCATGGTCCTACTCGACATCGCACTCTCTCAGAACTGGGACGAGCGAGCCGCTCCACTCATTCCCGCGCTGCTCGCCGACTGGAAGGAGCTGCGCAGCAAGCTCTCCTTCGACGTCATGCGGATCGCGCTGGCCGATCACATGACCGCGCATCTCCACTCGGCGATCGGCCGTCTCCTCGAGCGAGGCCGAACCGCTCAGGCCTTTCAGCTTTGGGACGCTATGCAGGCCCCGGCGTTCAGCGACCTGCTCGACTTGGTACGGCCAGAAGGCACAACCGGACCAGATATTGCCGATGTCACAGACATCGCTGGCGTGCTGGCCCTCGGTGAGATCAGTGGGCAGATCTTCTGCTTCGCGCACCGGCCCCCTTTCTGGGAAGCACCCAGTGCTGTCCCCACTGGGATGTCCGCCACCGACCTGGACAAACTTCTGCGGGTGTTTCGCCGCGAGGTCCACCTCTTCCAAGGCCACGGATCGCAGTCATGGATTCGGCTGTCCCAACCACTCCTCGCCGCCGTTGCACCGCGGCTGCCGGACCAGGGAGTCATGGTCGTGGTGTTGGACTCCGCTTTGCAGGAGTTGCCCGTCCATGCCGTGCCCCTGCCCGGCGGCGGGACACTCGCCGGCCGGTTCAACGTGGTGCACACCCCCAGCCTCACCGGGTTCACGGCGCTGCGCGGGCGATCACGAGCTCATCCGGAGGACGCGTGGCCAAGGCTGTTGACAATCGGTGTGGCCTTCCCCGACGAGGCGCGGGCCCTGGCGATCGCGCACGGCGGGCGCTGCCTGTCGGGAACGCTGCCCAAGGATGAAATCAATCAGTCGATGACCAGCGCCGATGTCGTGCACTTCGCCTGCCACGGCTTCTTCGACACCCAACGCCCGCTCGATTCAGGCCTATTGCTGACAACCCGGTCCAGCGCGCCCGGGCGACACCAGATCCTGTCGCTGCGAGACCTCGTCAATTGGCGGATCACTAACGGTCTGGTCGTACTCAGTGCCTGCGAGACAGGCCTCGGCCGTCCTTCACCCACCGATTACCTCGGTCTGGCTCGCGGGGTGCTGGCGGCAGGCGCAGCGGCCGTCCTTGTCTCCCTCTGGAAGATCGACGACTCTGCTACGCAACGATTCATGCTCGACTTCTACCAAGATCTGTGGCGCACAGCAGGTGACGGGCACCTCGATCCGGCGGGCGCCCTCAGCCGAGCCCAGCGCTCCTGGGCCAAAAATCGCCCAGCACAGGAGTGGGCGGCGTTCCGGCTGGTGGGCTGCCCGAAGCTGTCCGACGGAAGGAACGCATGAGTAACGAAGAGATCTTTGAGCTGGAGCCGATTGATCAGACCGCCCTGCGCTCGGGTGAGGGCACCAGTGTCTGGGAGACCGTCCGCGGCCGGCGCAACCGTATCTCGATCGGCCGCCAGCCCCTCACCGATCCCGCCGGACGTCTCGACGCTGCGACCTTGACTGACCTCGAGCGCGCCTACCCATCCCCCGCGCACACGCTTTCCCTCCTCTCGCTGTCCCTCACGCTACTCCCAGACAGGGATTGCCGTTTCGTCTCCGCCGACCTCATCATGACCGCCGAGGAAGCACCGAACGAAGCTCTCTTCGTCCGGCTGGATCCGGCCGAACGCGCCTCCACGATCGAGGTGACCACGGCGAAGGCGGCGTTCGGCGGCTCCCTGGCCGATCCGCTGTTCTCCGCGGTGAGCGCCGAGCTAACGCCCCGCACGGAGGAATCCAAGCTCACCAAAACCGAGGTGGGCCTCGAGAGTTTCGGGACCGGCACCCCTGAAGCAGGCTGGCGTCTCACTGTGACTAGCGCCCGTGAAATCCCTCTGACCACAGATGGTCTGCTGGCAGTCCTGGCACGTTCCAGGGCCCATTCCGGCGCCGTCCGACTGAACGTGGTGGCCGAGATCGAGGTCCGTACATCCGGCGACCGCTGGCTCACTTGGATCTTCAAACGCCATGACCCACCCTCGGTCACCCAGACCATCACACTCAGCTGACCTCGCGAGAAGCTCCCGGCCAACCGGCTTCGCCGCGTCCGTGACGTGCTCCGCGGATAGGTGTTCTAGCTAGTCGCCCTTCGGGCCCACGGCGAAGACGACCCGGCTGTTCATGCGGTCGGGTTAATGGCGCACTGTGGCGAGGCGTCCGACTGGTGTGGCGTCGCTGGGGCTGGACGGGGTGGTGGACGGCATACGTGTTACGCACGTCCTCGTAACGCTCGAAGCCACTGCGAACTGTTCAGAGACCACGCCGTTCCGCACCGTCGGGCCCCGCCTTGTCCGGGGTATCAGAGGCCCATTCCCCGGGTTCTGATGGCCGGACCTACCGACAATCACCGCCGCCGGACGCACCCTCTACGCCGCACACCGGCCCCTCTTGCAGCGCGCCCGTGACCACCTCGGCCAGTAACCCACCCCACCCAGCAGAGAGAACCACCCAGCGACGGCCACCGATCGCAGGGAGCACCGCACCGTGAACTATTGCCAGAACTGCAGCGGTTGTCGGCGCTGGATCTCCCGGGTGAGTGCTGCGGCATTGGTGCACCCCTCCATCCAGCGGTGATGCAGATAGAGCCGATAGTCGTCGATCACGCTTGGGCGATGGGTTGCCGCGACGAGTAACTGCTCGACATCGGCGGCCCGCGCGAAGCGCAGGACGGTGCCACGGCTGAGACCCAGTTCGCGGGCGATGGCGCGCAGGCTGTCGCCGCGTTCGATGCGTTCGTGGATCTGCTGGTGGCGTTCGCGGGTGCGGGCGACCAGCGGGCGCTGACGTCCGTGCACGTCCAGTTCGCCCTGAGCGGTGGGGTGAACGCCTGCGGGCGGATGGAGGTCGTCCTGGCTGGCCCGCACGGTGAGGGGTTCTCGCAGGTCGGCGCGGTGTCGTCCGACAATGCGCTCGACGGCCTCGGCGAGGTTGTGCAGCAGGTGCCAGGCATCGGCCACTTGCCGCGCCTGCGGTGCACCGGCATGGGCGCCATCGCGGAAGGAGCCGGCGCGGTCGCGGCAAACGACCCTCACCTCGGGGTGTTCGCGCAGCCAGGCGGCGAAGGTGTGCGCGGTTCGGTCCGTGAGGACGTCGACGGGGCGGTGGGTGTCCATGTCGACGAGGATCGTCGCGTAGGTACGACCGCGGCGCACGGCGAACTCATCGACACCCAGGCATGAGTGTCGACGATCAAGTTTTTCGGCTCTGGCGCTGATCTTGTGACGCGGGCTATAGGGCCTGTCCCGTGATCATGTGACGGGACGTCAGTCTCTAGGAGTGGGGGTCGGCACGAGGCCGGAGAAGCTGCGAACGTGCGCGGATGTTAGCTTCGCTTCCCGTGATGGAGCACCAGGACGAGACCAGGACGGCCTACGACGGGGTCGTCGAGCTGTATGCGTCGATGTTCGCTAATCGGTTGGAGACGCAGCCGTTCTCGCGGAACATGATCGGCACCTTCGCCGAGCTGGTGCGCGGGACGGGGAACCCGCGGGCAGCCGACGTCGGGTGCGGGCCTGGCCATCTGACGGCCATGCTGCACGACCTGGGACTGGACGCCTTTGGGCTCGACCTCTCCCCGGGCATGGTCGACCACGCCCGGCGGGCCCATCCGGCGCTGCGGTTCGACGAGGCGCGGATGGAGGCCCTGCCGGTCGAGGACTGCGCGCTCGGCGGCGTGCTGGCCCACTACTCGATGATCCACACCCCGCCTGGGGAATTGCCGGCGCTGCTCGCCGAGCAGGTGCGTGTCCTGGCACCAGGGGGCCTGCTCCTGGTCTCGTTCTTCGCGACCGACGGACCGGAGCCGGTCCGCTTCGACCACAAGGTGACGCCCGCCTATAGCTGGCCGGTGGATCGGTTCGCCGAGTTGCTGGCCGGGGCCGGGCTCGTCACGTTCGCCCGGCTGCTTCACGACCCGGCCTCCGAACGGGGCTTCCTCGACGCCCACTTGCTGGCCCGCCTGCCCTAGTTGTGGTTGTGATCATGGTTCGCGTGTTCTTCGCAGAGTTTCGAGGTGTTGTTCCCCCATCTGGCCGGTGTCGTAGTGGAGTTGGTCGAGCGGACTGCGGCCGGGGTGCTCACGATGCATGCGCGGGCCCGCTCGGCGGGTGCGAACTGCCCGCACTGCGGTAGTGCGTCGGACCAGGTGCACGGCCGGTACATGCGACGGCTCGCGGATGCCGCGGTCGGTGGCGCCAGTGTGGTGATCGAGCTGCTGGTGCGGCGGTTCAAGTGCCCGAACCCGGCGTGCCGGGCGGTGACGTTCGCCGAGCAGATCGCGGGGCTGACGAGTCCGCACGCCCGCTACACGCCACTGGTGCGAGAGCAGTTGACCTCGATCGCTCTCGCGCTGGCCGGCCGTGCGGGTGCCCGTCTGGCTGGGATGCTGGGGCTGCGCGTGGCCAAGGACACCCTGTTACGTCTGGTCCGGGCCACGCCGGAAGATCCCGTCGGACAGATCCGTGTGCTCGGTGTCGATGATTTCGCCCCGCGGAAGGGGGACTCGTACGCCACGATCCTTGTGGACCTGGAGAGACGGCGTCCGGTGGACGTGCTGCCCGGCCGGGATGCCGAACCGCTGGCCGCGTGGCTGAAGGACCATCCGGAAGTGGAGATCATTTGCCGGGACCGGGCCGGGGCTTACGCCGAGGGTGCCCGCAGCGGAGCCCCGCAAGCGGTGCAGGTCGCCGATGCCTGGCATTTGTGGCACAACCTCGGCGAGGCAGTGGAAAAGACCGTCGGTGCCCACCATTCCTGCATCCGGGCCGCGTTCGAAAACACCGTACCGGCCGCCCCGCCGACCAGCGACGACATCTGGCTGACGCCGCCGGCACCGGCTGCCGGGATGCTCGACGTCTGCGGACGAGAACGCCGACTGGTGACCCGGACCAGGGAACGCTACACCGCCGTGCGACAGCTCCTGGACGACGGCAGCACGCTGGAGAACATCTGCCGGACACTGCAGCTGGACCGGTCAACCGTGCGCCGCTTCGCCCGCGCCACCAGCATCGACGAACTGCTGGTCAAAGCGACGAACCGCTCCACCATCCTGGACGAGTACACGCCCTACCTCCACGAGCGGTGGAACGAGGGCTGTCACGACAGCGCCCAGCTCCACCAGGAGATCGTCGCCCTGGGCTTCACCGGAAGCATCCAGACCGTCCGCCGCTACCTCCGCCCGTTCAAGGCAGCCACCGCCGCGCCACCCTCGCGCCGCCCGGCTCCACGGCCCCGCCGCATCGTCCGCTGGATCATGACCGACCCCGGCAACCTGACCGTCGATGATGCTGCCGATCTCAAGGAGGTCCGGACCAGCTGTCCCGAACTCGATGCCGCCACCCACCACGTCCGCGACTTCGCCGCCTGATGCGCGACCTGCGGGGCGACCAACTGCCCGCCTGGATGGAGCGCGTCCTCGCCGACGACCTGCCCGCCCTGCACTCCCTGGTCAACGGACTGAGCCGCGACATCGACGCTGTCATGGCCGGGCTCTCCACCCCCTGGAGCTCCGGTCAGGTCGAGGGACAGGTCACAAGGACGAAACTACTCAAAAGACAAGGGTATGGACGAGCCAACCTCGACTTCCTGCGCAAGCGCGTACTCCTCACGCCCTGACCCGACAGCGTCACAAGATCAGCGCCAGAGCCGCATTTCGTGACCGCCGCCGGATCGACCACCGACCCCGTACCCGCTCCCCCGTCCGGCTCCGGCCGGCCACCGGATGCGCGCCGCCTGCTGCACATCACCGAGGAGCAGACCGCCGCGCTCGTGGACGAGGACCTGGCCCTCGAAGCGGCCCGCGCCGCCTTCGCCGCGACGGTGGACGGCACGGTCTTTCCCGGCCTGGCCGTGCACGGGTCCGACCCGCGCAACCAGTTCACCCTCAAGCCGTCCGCGTCCGCGACCCACGCCGGGGTGAAGATCGGTACCTACTGGCCGGGCAACACGGAGCACGGGCTGCCGCGCCACCACTCCACCCTGCTGCTGTTCGACCAGACCATCGGCAGGATCGCGGCCGTCTTGGAGGCCGGCACCGCGAACGCTTACCGGACCGCTGCGGCCGACGCTCTCGCCGTCGACCTGCTGGCCCGTACCGGTACCACCACCCTGGCCGTCTTCGGTGCCGGCCACCAGGCCACCTACGAGGTGGCGGCCGTCAGCCGCGTCCGGCCCATCGACGAGGTCCTGGTCGTGGGACGCAGCACCGAGCGTGCCGAGCGGATGACCGCGGCACTGGCGGCGCAAGGGCATACCGCCCGGAGCGTGGGCGCCGAGGAAGCCTGCGCCCGGGCCGATGTGATCGTCACCGCCACGACCGCCCGGGCCGACACTCCGCCGCTGTTCGAGGCCGCGTGGGTCCGCCCCGGCACGCACATCTCCTGCATGGGTGCCGACGCCCCCGGCAAGCGGGAACTCCCGCCCGAACTGTTCGCCCGCGCCCGCGTCTTCTGCGACCTGCCCGAACAGGCCCGCCGCATGGGCGAAAGCCAACACGCCCCGGACCGCACGGTCCTCATCCCGCTCGGCGAGGTCCTCACCCGACGCGCCACGGGACGCACCGACGACAGCGACATCACACTTCGACAGCTCCGGAATCGGCCTGCAGGACCTGTACCTGGGCCTGGCCCTCCTGAAGAAGATGGACATCTCCCCGTGAACACCCCCGCACCCACCACCAGCCCCAGTGCCCCCCGGACGCTCGCCGCTCCCGACACCCCGTTCGCCGTCGCCGACGTCCACAAGATGAGGCGCAACATCGAGCGACTGGCAGCCAGGGCCGACCGGCTCGGGGCCGCCCTTCGCCCCCACATGAAGACTGCCAAGAGCCTCGACGTCGCCGCCCTCCTGCACCACGGCACCCCCTGCCCCGTCACCGTCTCCACCCTCGCAGAGGCCGAAGCGTTCGCCGACGGCGGCTACACCGTCATCACCTACGCCGGCGGTATAGACCCCCACAAACTCCCTCGCGTCGTCGCGCTGCTGCGCCGCGGAATCACCCTGCGCATCCTGCTCGACAGCACCGAGCAGGCGGAGTTCGTCGTCGAAGCCTCCCGCCAAGCGGGCCTTCCCATCCCCGCTCAGATCGAGATCGACTGCGACGGCCACCGCGGCGGCCTCAAGCCCGACGCACCCACGCTCGTCGACGTCGGCCGCATCCTGCATGACGCGGGCTGTCTGGACGGCGTGCTGACCCACGCCGGCGAGTCGTACTTCGCCTACACCGGAGAGGAACAGCGCCTCGCAGCGAAGAACGAACGCGACACCGCCGGCGCCGCGGCAGAACGGCTGCGCGCGGCCGGCCTGCCCATGGCCACCGTCAGCATCGGCTCCACCCCCACGGCCCACACGGCCGAGGACCTTACCGGTGTCACCGAACTGCGCGCCGGCAACTACGTCTTCTTCGACCTGGTGATGGCCGGCATCGGCGTCTGCTGCATCGAGGACATCGCCCTGTCGGTCGTCGTCACCGTCATCGGCCACCGCCCCGAATACGGCTGGATCGTCACCGACGGCGGCTGGATGGCCATGTCCCGCGACCGCGGCACTGCCCTCCAGGCGCAGGACCAGGGCTACGGCCTGGTCACCGACCTGGACGGCACCCTCATCCCAGACCTGGTCCTGACGGCCGCAAGCCAAGAACACGGCACCCTCACCATCCGCGACGGCGCCCGCCTGCCCGACCTGCCCGTCGGCACCCGCCTGCGCATCCTGCCCAACCACGCCTGCGCCACCGCCGCCCAGCATCACGGCTACCACGTCATCGACAACATCCGAACCACGAACACCGCACCGGCGATCCAGGACATCTGGCAGCGCGTCACCGGCTGGTGACAAGCAAGTACACCAGCCCAGCCGCTCGGTCAGCGAATGCGGGGCAGGGCCTTGCCCGGATGTGCGGCGTGCACGTACTCACCGCGATGTTGGGGTGGATGCCAAAGAGACGGACGATGCGCACGGGGTCGGCGGTCCCTCATGCCTCACACAGGACGCGGTCGGCCTACACCTGCCGGGGCAGCAGCCCGACCTGGACGAAGGCAGCCCGCAGGGCACAGCAACTGAGCTGTCGCGACGCCGCACGCCCATAGGAACGGGCGGTGACGACCAGAGGCGGGCTACCGGCCCGGGGCCAGCGGCATCTGCGTTCACGCAGCCAGCCGGCCACCAGGTGAGCGCTCAGATCGCCGAGACGGACGGCGTGAGCGTGCCCGCCGCGGTCTACCGCCACCGTCCGCCAGACCAAATCGGCATCAGATGGCAGCCCCACACCTCCCAGCCGGAGGCACCCTCCAGGGGGCACAGGACGCACCTCACCACGCGACGCGACCGCGGACTGCACCGCAAAAGACAGCGACAACACCCACAGCCAAAACGACAACACCACCCGCCGGCCTGCGGGACTTCTTCGATGCGTCCTTCAGCGCCTTGGCCCGGACCATCGAGGCGCAGCGGATCACCATGTTGAGCCCCGCCTTCGGCCTCTACCGCGGGTCGCCGGGAGCGACCCTGGACCTGGAGGTCGGGTTCGTCACCGACCGGGCGGTGCAGCCGGAGGCCGGGGTCGTGGTCGGTTCGCTTCCCGGAGGGCGGGTCGCGCGCCTGACGCACTTCGGGTCGTTCGAGGGTCTCGGGGCCTCCTGGGAACGCCTACTCTCCTGGATGCAGGCGCGGGGGCTGTCCGCCGGGAGAGGAGAGGGAGCAATGCTCATGACCTGTGGATCGACCTCAGGCGGACGCGAAGGGCGTACCTTCCCGAGTGATCGACTTCTGGTCATCTGGT
>NZ_JAKEIP010000167.1 GCF_021474425.1 Streptomyces muensis
TCCCGGGGGCTCGTTTATGTGTATACGAGACCGGGGGGTGGATGGGGTCACCGGGGTGCGGTCCGGTTCGGGGACGCGGCGGCGGCGTCGGCGTTTCAGGAGGGCCCAGGGGCCCTTCGGGCCGGTCGGCATGGCGGCCGTGACCTCGGTGCCGGCCTCGGACGCGGCCTCGGCCGCGGCACGGGCGACGGGGAGGAAGCCTTCGCGGCGAGTGACGTCGGGCCGCTCCTCCTCGGCCGGCCAGAGGCCGAGGGCGGCGCAGACCGTCGGGAGGACGGCCATGGCGGCCGTGGCGTAGCCCTCCGCAGAGGGGTGGTAGTTGTCGGGGCCGAAGAGCTCGCGCGGGTTCGCCGCGAACTCGGGTCCGAGCAGATCCCCCAGCGACACCGTCCGGCCGCCCTGCTCGACGACCCCGATCGTCTGGGCGGCCGCCAGCTGACGGGAGGCGCGCCGGGCGAGCCAGCGCAACGGCTGCTGCACCGGTTCGATCGTGCCGAGGTCCGGGCAGGTGCCGACCACCACCTCCGCACCCGCCGTGCGCAGACGCCGTACCGCCGAGGACAGGTGACGCACCGAGCGCGTGGGCGGCATCCGATTCGTGACGTCGTTCGCGCCGATCATGATCACGCAGACGTCGGGCGCCAGCGCGGGATCCGCGAGGACCAGCGCCACCTGGCGGTCCAGGTCGTCCGAGCGGGCCCCCGGCAGGGCCACGTTGCGGAACTCCACCTGACGCTCCGCCACCGCCGCGAGCCCCGAGGCGAGCAGCGCCCCCGGCGTCTGCCCCGCCCGGTGCACGCCCTGCCCAGCGGCCGTCGAGTCACCCAGCAGCGTCAGCCGCAGCGGCGCCTCGCCGGGGGTCGCGTACAGGCGGCCGTAGCGGCCGTCGGCGTTCGGTACGTGGTTGCTGGTGCCGTTGCCCACATGGCGCCGGGCGAGCCGCACCTCGGCGAGGAGCAGTCCGACGGCCGCCGCCCCGGCCAGGCCGATGCCACCGCCGCCGTACGCGGCGCCCGCCGCGATCCGTCGTGCCACCCTCGCCCTCGACATGCTCGTCATGCGTCGCCGCCACCTCCTCATAGCCGTACATCCACTGCTTGCCCCGCACGGACCGTGGCCCAATCCCAACGAGGAGTGAACGACCGTCATGGGCTCCGTGCAGGCCATAGGCTGGCGGAACCAGTAAGACCACTTCAGACCACTTCTTTTGCAGCATCCGGAGACAACGGTGCAATTCCACGACTCGATGATCAGCCTCGTCGGCAACACCCCGCTGGTGAGGCTCAACAACGTGACCAAGGGCATCCGGGCGACCGTCCTGGCCAAGGTGGAGTACTTCAACCCGGGCGGCTCCGTGAAGGACCGCATCGCCCTGCGCATGATCGAGGCCGCCGAGGAGAGCGGAGCGCTCAAGCCCGGCGGGACCATCGTCGAGCCGACCAGCGGCAACACCGGTGTCGGGCTCGCCATCGTGGCGCAGCAGAAGGGGTACAAGTGCATCTTCGTGTGCCCCGACAAGGTGAGCACGGACAAGATCAATGTGCTGCGGGCGTACGGGGCTGAGGTGGTCGTATGTCCTACCGCCGTCGACCCCGAGCACCCGGACTCCTACTACAACGTCTCCGACCGGCTGGTGCGTGAGACGCCCGGCGCGTGGAAGCCGGACCAGTACTCCAACCCCAACAACCCGCTCTCCCACTACCACTCCACGGGTCCCGAGCTGTGGGAGCAGACGGAGGGGAAGATCACCCACTTCGTCGCGGGCGTGGGGACCGGCGGGACCATCTCCGGTACCGGCCGTTATCTGAAGGACGTCAGCGACGGCAAGGTGCAGGTCGTCGGCGCCGACCCCGAGGGCTCCGTGTACTCCGGCGGCTCCGGGCGGCCGTATCTCGTCGAGGGCGTCGGTGAGGACTTCTGGCCGACCGCCTACGACCGGACCGTCGCCGACGAGATCGTCGCCGTGTCCGACAAGGACTCCTTCCAGATGACCCGGCGGCTGGCCAAGGAGGAGGGCCTGCTGGTGGGCGGTTCGTGCGGCATGGCCGTGGTGGCCGCCCTGGAGGTCGCCGAGCGGCTCGGGCAGGACGACGTCGTCGTCGTACTGCTCCCCGACAGCGGACGCGGCTACCTCAGCAAGATCTTCAACGACGAGTGGATGGCCGACTACGGCTTCCTGGAGGACGAGGGCCCGAACGCGCGCGTCGGTGACGTCCTCAACGACAAGGAGCACGGCGCCATCCCGTCCCTCGTCCACATGCACCCGGACGAGACGGTCGGTCAGGCCATCGAGGTGCTGCGCGAGTACGGCGTTTCGCAGATGCCGATCGTGAAGCCGGGCGCCGGTCACCCGGACGTCATGGCGGCCGAGGTCGTGGGATCGGTCGTCGAACGCGAGCTGCTGGACGCCCTGTTCACCAAGCGGGCCTCCCTCGACGACCCGCTGGAGAAGCACATGTCGGCCCCGCTGCCGCAGGTCGGCTCCGGTGAGCCGGTCGGCGACCTGATGTCCGTGCTGGGCACGGCGGACGCGGCGATCGTCCTCGTCGAGGGCAAGCCGACCGGCGTGGTCAGCCGGCAGGACCTGCTGGCCTTCCTCGCCAAGGGCGGGAAGTAGCGGCGAACCCTCGGTGAACGGGGCGTGTCCGGGGCGAACTTGGGATGACCGGGGCTGCTCGGTGCGTCGCGGAACTGGTACGAGCGCGTCACGTTCACGCAGCACCCGCTTAACACGGGTCCGGCACATTAGGGGATGTCGGCAGGGCGGGAGCGGCTCCCCGCCCGAGCCGGCGCCGAACGTCCAAGGACCTCCGGAGCGGCTCCCGGACCTCCATGGACGCCGGACGTGAGACCCGGCCCTGACCCGGTCAACGTCCTTCGCGGGGACCGCCGTCGTCCCGCCCCCCGGTAACGGGGGTGCGGCGGTCCCCGCCACACTCTTTCCCCGCCACATCCCTTCCCGCCACGCGCTTTCCCCGGCGACACGAACGCCGGAGGCTCAGTCCTCCCAGCGGTCCTCGTCCTTGGACGGCTTGCCGCGGCCCCGGAAGAGGCCGGGGTTGTTGCGTACCGCCTGCACCACGTTGACGCCGACGATGCCGGCCCAGGCGACGAGCAGCCCCTCCAGGCCGGCGACTCCGCCGCCGATGCCGGACAGCGGGACCGCCGCGACCAGCGAGACGATGCCGAAGCCGAAGCGCTCGCCGAAGGAGTCCGTCGGCTTCGGAGACCGCGCGCCGCGGGCCGCCGCCATCTGCTGCTCGGCCAACTGCCGCCGCAGCCGGCGCTCGACCGCCCCGTCGATGCGCTGGTCGACCTTCTCCATGAACGAGTCGACCAGCGCGGACTCGTACTCCTCGCCCAGTTCCCTGCGGGCCTGCAAGGTGGCGTTGAGTTCCTTCTTGAGCTCGGTGTCCCGCGCGTCCATTCCGGTCATGCGGTCCACGGTAGGGAGCCGGGGCGGCCGCCGCACTGGGGTTAGCCCCCCTGTTCGGCGGGGGTAGGCGGCAGGGTGCCGCCGCGTCACCGGGCCCGCTTCACAAGACCCTGCTCCTCGGCGTACGCGTTCGCCACGTCCTCGGGGTCCTTCTTGTCCTTGTCGACCTGCCGGTTCAGCTCGGTCAGCTGGGCGGTGGTCAGGGTGTTGCCGAGGCGGGCGAGTCGGTGGTGAAGAGGTTCGCCACGTCCACGTCGCCCTTCTTCAGGGCGCCCTTGACCAGCGGCCCGGAGGAGTCCAGCGACTTGAACTCCTTGAACTCGACCCCGTAGACGTCCTTGAGGCCCACGGCGCCGACCTCGCGCTTCTTCACCTCGGGCGCCGCCCCGATCACCAGCTTGCCGTTCTGCTTCTTCAGGTCGGCCAGCGAGGTCAGACCGTACTTCTGGGCCGTCTCGCGGGTGACGACGAAGGCGTCCGAATCCTCGGCCATGCCGTACGGCAGCACCTGGAGGTCGGCCGGGAGGGCGACGGTGAGGGCGTTCTGCATCTCGCCCTCCTCCGTGGCCTTCGCCTTGGGGTCGACGTAGTGCAGCAGGGCGCCCTGGTACTCGGGGAGCAGGTCGCGTCGGCAGTAGCTTCACCTGCACGACCAGTTTCATGAAACGGACCGTAGTGCGACTGTCGTACCCATGGCCGTTGCTTGCCTGGCGATCACTGGAACGGGTGATCTATAGGACGGTTGTTCCGATCGCCGGTCACGCCGTCGCTCGCGCTTTCGTGTGCGCCCGGCCCGCGTGCCGGTGGATGTCGGCGCGGGACGTGACGCCGGTCAGCACCCCGCCGCGTTCACTCGGGCTATCAGGCCGGTGGGGGAGGCGATGGACTCGTCGAGTGCCGCCAGGAGCGAGTCGCCGTCCTCCAGCGGGCGTACGGGGATCTCGGTGTCCTTCGACGCCCAGTGCAGGGGCTTGTTCGCGGCGTCCAGCACCAGGCTCCAGGTGCCGCCCTCCGGCGCCGGGGCCTGCGGCACGTCCGCGAGGGTGCGCAGGCTCAGCAGCTTCAGGCCGCGCTCGGCGCCGAGGAAGTCGGCCACGAAGTCGTCGGCGGGGCGGGCGAGCAGTTCGGCGGGCGGGAGGTGGCCGCCGGTGCGGAAGATCGCGATCTGGTCGCCGAGCCGTACGGCCTCGTCCACGTCGTGGGTGACGAAGACGATGGTCTTGCTCAACTCCTTCTGGAGTCTGAGCAGTTCGTCCTGGAGCTGGGTGCGCACCACGGGGTCGACCGCGCCGAACGGCTCGTCCATCAGCAGCACGGGCGGGTCGGCGGCGAGCGCGCGGGCCACGCCTACACGCTGCTGCTGGCCGCCGGAGAGCTGGTGCGGGTAGCGCTTGCCGGCGTCGGCCGTGAGACCGACGGTCTCCAGGAGCTCGGCCGCCCGGGTGCGGGCCCTGCGGCGGCTCCAGCCGAGCAGCAGCGGCACGGTGGCGATGTTGTCGAGCACCGTGCGGTGCGGGAACAGGCCCGCCTGCTGGATGACGTACCCGATGGAGCGGCGCAGCTCGGCGGCGTCCTGGCGGGTGACGTCCTTGCCGCCGACCCGGATGGTGCCGGAGGTCGGCTCGACCATCCGGTTGATCATCCGCAGGGTGGTCGTCTTGCCGCAACCGGAGGATCCGACCAGGACGGTCACGCCGCCCTCCGGCATGTCCAGGGAGAGGTCGTGGACTGCTGTCGTGCCGTTGGGGAAGCGCTTGTGGACCGCGTCGAACTGGATCATGAGATGTCCCTTGCCCGGCTGTATAGCGTCATGCAGAGTTCTTGGTAGCTGAATAGGTTGTCAACGGGTTGGTGTAAATCCGAAGTAACGGATGACCGAAGGGCAAGATCGAATGTCCGAGTTGAGGGGAGTTTGGGCTTGATGTCGTCTCGGATCGTGGACGCAGCGGGATCTGTCCACACCGGCCTGGTCGTCCTCGACGGGATCGGGCTCGGCGTCGAGGACGTCGCACGCCTCGCCGACGGCAGCGCCCGGCCGGTCCCCGCGAGCGAGGCGATGAAGCGGGCCGAGGAGTCCTGGGACGCCGCCCGTCTCATTGCCGCGACCGGCCGCGTCTACGGCCGGTCCACCGGCGTCGGCGCCAACCGGAACGAGGACGTGCCCACCGACGCCGCCGCCGAACACGGCCTGCGCCTGCTGCGCAGCCACGCCGGTGCCATCGGCGAGGAGCTGCCCGCCCGGCAGGTGCGGGCCATGCTCGCCGTACGCGCGAATCAGTTGCTGGCCGGAGGTGCCGGGCTGCGGCCCACCGTCATCACGGCCCTGTGCGAGGCGTTGGAGAGCGGCGCACACCCGGTCGTGAACGAGTTCGGCTCGGTCGGCACCGGAGACCTCGCGGCGCTCGCCCAGACCGGCCTCGCCCTGGCCGGCGAGCATCCCTGGCGTGGTTCCGGGGCGCCCGAGCCGCAGCCGCTCGACAACAACGACGCCCTCGCGTTCATCAGCAGCAACGCCCTCACCCTCGGCCAGGCCGCCCTCGCCCTGCACGAACTGCGCGGCCTCGTCGCCGCCACCCAGGTCGTCGCCGCGCTGTCGCTGCTCGCGGTCGACGGTTCGCATGAGGCGTACGCCGCCCCCGTGCACACCGCCCGGCCGCACCGGGGCAGCACCGAGGTCGCCCGCCGGATGCGGGAGCTGATCGGTGCCGAGGACCGGCCGACGCCGCCGCTCGGCCGGATCCAGGACCCGTACGGCTTCCGCTGCCTCCCCCAGATCCACGGCCCCGCGCACGACGCCGCCGACGCCCTGGAGCAGGTGCTCGCGGTCGAGATCAACGCCGCCGCCGAGAACCCCCTCATCTCCCCCGAGGACATGGCCGCCTACCACCACGGCGGCTTCTACCAGGCCCAACTCGCCCTCGCCCTGGACCACTTCAGGCTGGCCCTGACCCAGGTGGCCCGCCTCTCCACATCCCGCCTGTCGACCCTCAACGAGCCGGCGTACACCCGCCTCAAGCCCTTCCTCGCCGACCAGGAACCCGCTTCGTCCGGCGTGATGATCCTGGAGTACGCCGCCGCTGCCGCCCTCGGCGACCTGCGCGCCTTCTCCGCCCCCGCCTCGCTCGGGCACGCTGTACTCTCCCGGGGCGTGGAGGAGCAGGCCAGCTTCGCCTCGCTCGCCGCGCGGCAGACACTGCGCGCGTGCGGCGCGTACCGTCTGGTCGTCGGCTGTGAACTCGTCGCCGCCGTACGGGCGTTGCGGCTGCGCGACCTCAGGCCCGACCCGGGGCTTCCGGTCGGCCGGGCGCTGGCGCTGGCCGAGTCGGTGCTCGACGACGACCTGGCCGACCGGCCGCTCACCGATGATGTGACGGCGGCCGCGGCACTGCTGGACCGGTTCACGGAGATCTGGAGGGGGAGCGCGGGATGAGCGCGGACAGGAACACGGGCGGGGCGGCACACGGGACGGACAGCCCCGCCGCGCGGCTCCAGGCGCTCTTCGAGGGGCACCGGCTCACCCCGACCCAGCGGCGCATCGCGCACAGCATGGTGCGCCGGGCCGCCGACGTGCCGTTCCTGTCCAGCGTGGAACTCGCCGAACTCGCCGGGGTCAGCCAGCCGTCCGTGACCCGCTTCGCCGTCGCCCTCGGCTTCGACGGCTACCCGGCGCTGCGCCGGCACCTGCGCGAGGTCGCGCCCGTCGAGCAGGCGGCGGACACCGGCTCGTACAACGAGTACCAGCAGGCCGTCGAGGCCGAGATCGAGAACCTGCGGCACCTGGCCGAGGTGCTGGCCGATCCGCGCCCGGTGCAGCGGGCCGGGCGCGTGCTCTCGGCCTCGCGCCCGCTGCCCGTGCTCGGCCTGCGCGCGGCCGCCTCCCAGGCGTACGGCTTCTCGTACTTCGCCGCCAAGGTCCACCCGGACGTACGGCTGCTGCACGAGGGCGGCACGATGATCCACGACCGTATCGACGCCGCCGTACGGGCGGGCGCCACGGCCCTGCTCTGCTTCGCGCTGCCCCGGCATCCGCGCGAGGTCGTGGACACCCTCGCCTACGCCAAGGAGGCCGGGCTGACGGTGGTGACCGTGGCCGACTCCGCCTTCGCGCCGGTCGCCAAGGTCTCCGACCTGCTGCTGCCCGCCGCCGTCGGCACCGGCCTCGCCTTCGACACGGCCTGCGCGCCGATGCTGCTGGGCCGGGTCCTGCTGGAGGCGATGTGCGACGACCTGCCGGACGCGCAGGCGCGCCTTGAGGAGTTCGACGCCCGGGCGGTGGCGCGGGGGCTGTTCGTCGAGTGATTCCTTGAGCGCCGGACAGGTCCTTAAGACTCGTCTCACGTTGCTTCACTAACCTGCCCGCCCGACAGCACTGTGCCGTGGCGATGAGGAGGCGGAACGTGGCACGCGCAGGAGGGCATGGCCTGGCTCGGGTGGCCGTCGTCGTACGGGCCGGGTCGGCGCCGCTTTGGTGGCTCGGGGTTCTCGCGGCGGGAATCGGCGTACTGGCGCCGGGGATCACGGGCCGCCGGATCGGCGTCATGGTCGGCGCCGTGCTCTTCATCGTCGCGGCGGCCGTCGTCGCCTACGCCCGCCGCAAGCGCTACACCGCCCTGATTGGCTCGGCCGTCCGCGCCGGCAAGCACGACGTGCTCCAGGACCGCGCGGTGACCGTCCGCAACTGGCGTCGCGGGCACCGCTGGTGGCTGCTGCTCGCCTTCCTCGCCGCGCTGGGCGGCGCGTTCGCCGTGCCCGCCGCGGGCGGCATGCTGCTGGCGGGGTGCGGAACGGGGCTGCGGCTCAAGGCGGCGTGGCTCGGCCGGCGGGAGCGGGACGGGAACGCCCTGCTGTGGGTGCGGGTCGACTGGCTCGACCGATGGGGTGGCAGGCCCACGGGCAAGGCGGTCAGGGCCTGTCGCAGTACGGGCATCGCCGCGGGCGACGCGGCCCCGGGCGGGAGCCGCCGCCGCACCGCGGCGCTGGTGTGACCCGACCCTGCCGGCCGGAGCGGGTCAGACCTCCAGCTCCTCCTCGATCTTCTTCAACTGGTGCCTGGCCATCGCCAGGTTGGCCCGCTTGGAGTCGAGGACCAGGTACAGGAAGAGGCCGTTGCCGCCGCGCCCGGTGATCAGCCGGATCAGGTGGTACTGGTCGGTCAGCGTGATCAGGATGTCCTCGATGCCGCCCTTGAGGCCGAGGTGCTCCATCGTGCGCATCTTGGCGCGGACGACGTCGGTGTTGCCGGCGGCGGCGACGTTGAGGTCGAAGGTCTTGCTGCCGCCCAGCGTGCCCAGGGCCATCCCGCTGGTGTAGTCGACGAGCGCGGCTCCGGTCGCGCCTTCGATCGAGGCGAGGCATTCCTTCAGGGTGGTCTCGGTGTTGGCCATGACGTGTGTTCCTCTCAACTGTCGGTGGTGGTGCGCGCGTCGGCGGTGGTGGTGCGTGCGGGACGCGCGGTCTTGGTGCGGGTGGGCATGGCTTTGGGGGGCTCCTTGGCGGGCTCCTTCGTCTGGCTCTTGGCAGGGCTGCGGCGCACGGGGGGCGCCTTCGCGTCGACGAGTTCGCCGATGCGGGCACCGGCGCGGCGGCCCTCCAGATGCAGCCGGCCGACGTTGACGCCGTCCGTGGCCAGCAGCGTCAGCACGGCGGTACGGCCCGCCGCGTACGTCGCCACATAGCCGTCCGCCCCGCGCAGCAGCAGTTCGCGGAAGTCGCCCCGACCGGTCGCGTCGGCCACCCGCACCGCGACGCCGAGCGCGGCGGCGGTCAGGGCGGCGAGGCCGTCCGGTTCGACACCGGGGGTGTCGTGGGCGAGGACGAGGCCGTCCACGCCGGCCGCGAGCGCTCCGGTCAGCTGGGGCACGCGGGCTCTGAGCCGACGGAACTCGTCGAGTATCGGGGCCTCGGCCGCCATCAGGTTTCTCCTCTCGGCACGGGACCGCTGCGGCGGGCGAGGCACCCCGGCCGGCTCGCGGTCCTTGACGGGCCCGCGCTCCTCGAAGGGCCTGCGGTCCTCGAACGGTTTGCGGTCAAAGGGCCTCCAGCGCATCCCTGACCCTCTTCAGCAGCGCGACATAGGGGTCGGCGGCGGCGTCGTCGGGCGGAGCGTCCGGGGCGGGCGGCGGCTGCGGGGCGACCAGCCCCGCCGAGGCCAGCCGTCTGAGGTGCACCAGCGTGTGGAACGCCGGTCTGCCCAGCTCCCGCGCGATGTCCACGGCCCTGCGCACGCCGTCCACCTGTTCCAGTACGGCGGCCTGCCGGGTCGGCACCGTCGGGGCCGCGACCGGGTCGGCGCGGATCAGGGGCGCGCGGTCCGTCGCCGGGTCGGGCCAGATGCGGCGCAGCAGGGCGCGGCGGCGCAGCATCTCGCGCTCCAGCACGGCGACCGGCACGGGATGCACCGAGGCGAGCCAGTGCGCGCTGCCGTAGCGGAAACGGCCCGGCGTGCTGCTGGGGGCCAGAGCGAAGTACGCGGCATCGTGCAGCGCGCCGACCTGCGCCAGCTCCAGTGCGCCCGGCGTGATCCCGTACCGCAGCAGCCGCCCCTCGTCGGCGCTGTCCTCGGCCTCAAGCCAGGCCTCGGCGGCGAGGGTGCCGTGGGCGGTGAGCAGCTCGGCGAGGCCGGGGGCGAGCGGGCTCTCGGCGTGCACCACGCGGCCCTCGGCGAGATGGAGCGTGCCGTGCTCGCGGTCCAGGACACCGGTGGCCCGCTCCTCGGCGAGCCGGGTCAGCATCGGCGAGACACCGCCGCCGACCCGCTGGTGCGCCGTCGCCCGGTCCCGGACCGGCAGCCGGGGCGGCGGAGGGCTGTCGACCACGGTCATCCCAGCACCAGCCGTTCGGCCATCTCGCCGAGCCGGATGCGGGCCAGCGCGAGATTGCCGTCCGCGCGGGCCAGCCACAGGTACAGGAACACGCTGCTGTCGAAGGACGTCGGCACGAACCGCAGCACGTGGTAGCTGTCCCGGTTGCTGAGGATCAGGTCCTCGACGGGCGGATCCGGGGCGTCCTTGCCGTCCCCCGGGCCGAACGCCTGCTGCTCGGCGGCCAGCCGCGCCAGCTCGGCCGCCTCGGCCGCCGCCGTCTCGTGGTCGCCGCCCGGAGGGTCGCCCACCGTGCCCAGGGCCAGTCCGCTCGTCCAGTCGACCAGCGCGGCGCCCCGCGCACCGGGCAACCGCATCGTCTCCAGCAAGCACTCGTCGATTCCGGGCACCGTCGCTCCCCTCCCGCCTCGGGGTCCGGCTGAGTGACGGCCAAACTACGCAACGTGTGTGCGGCGAGTGAGCGTTCGGGCATTTTCCAGTGGAACATGCGCCGAGTGACTAGGGTGGGTCAACTGACCCTGTTTTCACGTGACTTGATCGCGTATGACCTACGACTCCGGATCGGCCCGCGTCAACGGCGCGGCGGCGTGGCCAGGGTGGTGAGCGAGGAGGCGTGCGCCCCTCCGGATTCGGCCACGATCTCGTCCAGCGACTGCGCCTCGCGGACCGTCGCGAAGGCGATGCCCCCGGCCCCGTCCGGCGCGAAGCCGTAGATGCCGGGCCGGGCCAGGGAGTTGTAGGCGTAGTGGTGCGCGAAGTAGTACGCCCCCGTGTCCAGCGCCGCCGCGTAGTCACCCTGCTCCAGCAACGGCAGCGTCGCCCCCTCGGCCAGCAGATCGCCCGAGAAGCAGGCCGGCCCGGCCACGTCCTGCAGCACGGCGGGACCCTCCTTCGGTCGCCCCTTGCCGTCGTACGCGCCGATCCGCAGCGGCCAGCTCCCCGGCGCGTACACCGTCCGCGTGGCGACCTGCACACCCGCGTGCGTCACCGCCACCGGACGCCCGCCCGCGCTCTTGGCGTACTCCACCCGCGCCACGACCGTCCCGTGCTTGGCCAGCAGCGAGCGCCCGAACTCGGTGACCAGCCCGTAACGCCCGTCGAAAAGACCGGGCACCGCCTCGCCCAGCAGCCGCGCGTACTGCGCGTACGTGGGGCTGGTGGCGTCCGACGCGAAGTTCACCGGGAGCCCGCCGCCGATGTCGAGCGTGTCGATCTGCCGCCGCCCGATCCGCCGGTTGATCTCCTCGGCGAGCGTGTACGCCGCCGCGACCCCCTGCGCCATCAGGGACAGCGGGATGCCCTGCGAGCCGGTGTGCGCGTGCAGCCGGGTCAGCCACGGGCGGTCCTGGTACGCCCGTACGACCCACTCCCGCGCCCCCTCGTCGAGCAGCGCCACCCCGAACTTCGATGTCGCCGTGGCCGTCGACGTCGCCTCGATGGAACCCCCTCCGACCTGCGGATTCACCCGGATCCCGAGCGGCGATCGGCTCGCGGCGGACCGCATCAGAGCGTCGATGCGGTCCAGCTCCTGCGGGTTGTCCGCGTTGACGGCGATCCCCAGCGCCAGCGCCTCGCGCAGCTCGGCCGGCGTCTTGGCGGGCGAGTCCAGCACCGTCATCTCCGGGCGCAGCCCCGCCGCCCGCGCGAGCGCCAGCTCACCCGGGCTCGCCACCTCCGCGCCGATGCCCTCCTCGCGCAGCAGCCGCAGCACCGGCACCAGCGGGGTCGCCTTCACCGCGAAGGCGTGCAGCACGGGCGTGCCCGGCGCCACCACCGCGTCGAAGGCCGCCCGCAGCGCCGTTGCCGACTCCCGGATGCCGGTGACGTCGAGCAGTCCGACGATGGGGGAGCCGGGGGCCAGCAGCCCCTGCTCCACCGCCGCCCGCACGGCGTCGTCCCGCCGGGCCACCCGGTCCGCGTCCCATGCCGGTGTCCCGGGACCGTTGCCCGCCGCCCCGCCCGCCGAGTCGTAGTCGCCCAGTCCGCTGTCCACGTCATCCCCCGTCGTGTCGTCGTACGAGCCCATGTATCCAGCCAAACATCCGTGACGCGCGAGCGCTGGCCCGCGCATGTATTGACTAGTTCTATTCAGCGGTTCAGGATGTGAATATCCACCTCAACAGTTCGCCACAGTCCGCTGGGAGGCAGACCATGTCAGGACCCCGCCCCGTACGAGCCCCGCGCGGTACGGAACTGAGTGCCCTGGGATGGCAGCAGGAAGCCGCCCTGCGGATGCTGCAGAACAACCTCGACCCCGAGGTCGCCGAGCACCCCGACAAGCTCGTCGTCTACGGCGGCACCGGGAAGGCGGCCCGCGACTGGCGCTCCTTCGACGCGATGGTGCGCACGCTGAGGACCCTCAAGCAGGACGAGACCATGCTCGTCCAGTCCGGCCGCCCCGTCGGCGTCATGCAGACCCACGAGTGGGCCCCGCGCGTCCTCATCGCCAACTCCAACCTCGTCGGCGACTGGGCCAACTGGGAGGAGTTCCGCCGCCTTGAGGCCCTCGGCCTGACCATGTACGGCCAGATGACCGCCGGCTCCTGGATCTACATCGGCACCCAGGGCATCCTCCAGGGCACCTACGAGACCTTCGCCGCCGTCGCCGCGAAGAAGTTCGACGGCACCCTCGCCGGGACGATCACGCTGACCGCCGGGCTCGGCGGCATGGGCGGCGCCCAGCCGCTCGCCGTCACCATGAACGACGGCGTCGCGATCTGCATCGACTGCGACCCGCGCGCGATCGAGCGCCGCATCGAGCACCGCTACCTCGACGTGAAGGCCGACTCGCTCGACCACGCGCTGCGGCTGGCCGTGGAGGCCCGCGACGCCCGCCGCCCCCTCTCCATCGGCGTCCTCGGCAACGCCGCCGAGCTGGTCCCGCAGCTCCTCGCCATGGGCGCCCCCATCGACATCGTCACCGACCAGACCTCGGCCCACGACCCGCTGGCCTACCTGCCGCTGGGCATCGCCTTCGAGGACATGGCCGACGCCGCCGCCAAGGACCCGGCGGGCTTCACCACCAGGGCGCGCGAGGCGATGGCCAGGCACGTCGAGGCCATGGTCGGCTTCATGGACGCCGGCGCCGAGGTCTTCGACTACGGCAACTCGATCCGCGGCGAGGCCCAACTCGCCGGGTACGAGCGGGCGTTCGCCTTCCCCGGCTTCGTGCCGGCCTACATCCGCCCCCTGTTCTGCGAGGGCAAGGGCCCCTTCCGCTGGGCCGCCCTGTCCGGCGACCCCGCCGACATCGCCAGGACCGACAAGGCGATCCTCGACCTCTTCCCGGAGAACGAGTCCCTCGCCCGCTGGATCAAGATGGCCGGCGAGCGGGTCCACTTCCAGGGCCTGCCCGCGCGCATCTGCTGGCTCGGCTACGGCGAGCGGGACAAGGCCGGCGAGCGCTTCAACGACATGGTGGCGAGCGGCGAGCTGGCGGCCCCTCTGGCCATCGGCCGCGACCACCTCGACTGCGGTTCCGTCGCCTCGCCCTACCGCGAGACCGAGGCCATGCTCGACGGCTCCGACGCGATTGCCGACTGGCCGCTGCTGAACGCCATGGTGAACGTGGCCTCCGGTGCCTCCTGGGTCTCCCTCCACCACGGTGGCGGCGTCGGCATGGGGCGGTCCATCCACGCCGGACAGGTGACGGTGGCCGACGGCACGAAGCTGGGCGGCGAGAAGATCCGCCGAGTGCTGACGAACGACCCCGGGATGGGCGTCATCCGGCACGTGGACGCGGGATACGACATCGCCGAGTCCGTCGCCGACGAGCGGGGCGTGCGGGTTCCCATGCGCGAGGGTGACGACGCGTGACCCAGAACGACAGCGGGCGTAGCGGCAACTCTCCGGTGAGGGCTGAGGTCTCGTCGCCGACCGCGGGCCCGGCTGTGCCCACCCGTTCCGCCCTGCGGAACGACTGCCCACAGCCTGGTGGCGGCACCTCCTTCCAGGAGATGTGGCGCGAGCTGCTCCCCATCGGCCGGCACCCCGACTCCCACGGCTACCGGCGCTTCGCCTGGACCGGGGTCGATCTCGAATGCCGGGCCTGGTTCAAGGAGCAGGCGGAGGGGCGTGGGCTTGCCTATGAGGTGGATCGGAACGGGAATCAGTGGGCCTGGCTCGGGGATCCGGATGCCGGGGACGCCGTCGTCACCGGGTCGCATCTGGACTCCGTGCCGGACGGGGGCGCCTTCGACGGGCCCCTCGGCGTCGTGTCGTCCTTCGCCGCGCTCGATGAACTGCTCGACAGGGGCGTCGACTTCACCAAGCCGCTCGCCATCGTCAACTTCGGTGACGAGGAGGGAGCACGGTTCGGGCTCGCCTGTGTCGGGTCCCGGCTCACCTCGGGGCAGCTCACCGTCGAGGGTGCGCACAAGCTGACCGACGGGGACGGGGTCAGTCTGCCCCGGGCCATGGAGGCGGCCGGGTACGACCCCGAGGGCATCGGCGCCGACCACGAGCGGCTCGGCCGGATCGGTGCGTTCGTCGAGCTGCATGTCGAGCAGGGCCGGGCGCTGGACCTGTCCGGGGACCGGGTCGGGATCGCCAGCGCCATCTGGCCGCACGGCCGGTGGCGGTTCGACTTCCGGGGCGAGGCCAACCACGCGGGGACCACAAGGCTGGTGGACCGGCGCGACCCCATGCTGTCGTACGCCGAGACCGTGCTCGCCGCCCGCCGCGAGGCCGAACTCGCCGGCGCCGTCGCCACCTTCGGCAAGATCTCCGTCGAACCCAACGGCGTCAACGCCATCCCCTCCCTGGTGCGCGGCTGGCTCGACTCCCGTGCCGAGGACCAGGCGAGCCTCGACCGCGTCGTCGGCGGCATCGAGACGGCGGCCCGGGAGTACGCGGCGGCCCACGGCATCGACCTCGACATCGTCCGCGAGTCCTTCACACCCGTCGTCGAGTTCGACCACGCCCTGCGCGACGAACTGGCCCGCATCCTCGGCAAGCACACCGACATCACGGTGCCCGTCCTGGGTACGGGAGCCGGACACGACGCCGGAATCCTGTCCGGGACCATCCCGACCGCCATGCTGTTCGTACGCAACCCGACGGGCATCTCGCACTCCCCGGCCGAGTTCGCCGCCGAGGACGACTGCGTGGCCGGAGTGACCGCCCTCGCCGACGTACTGGAAGGACTGGCCTGCACGTGACGCCCACCCAGCGGACCCGTACGTACTGGCTGGAGCACGCCTGGCTCGACACCCACGTCGAGCCGGGCGTCGCCCTGGACGTGCAGGACGGCCGCATCACCGCCGTCCGCACCGACGTCCCGACCCCGCCGCCCGGCGCCGATGTCCTGCGCGGCCTGACCCTCCCGGGCCTGGCGAACGCGCACAGCCACGCCTTCCACCGCGCCCTGCGCTCCACCGTCCAGGTCGGTTCCGGCACCTTCTGGACCTGGCGGGAGGTCATGTACGCCACCGCCGACCGGCTGACCCCGGAGACCTACCGCGATCTCGCCCGCGCGGTGTACGCGGAGATGGCGCTGGCCGGCATCACGAGCGTCGGCGAGTTCCACTATGTGCACCACGCCCCCGGCGGCACCCCGTACGCCGACCCCAACGCCATGGGTGAGGCCCTCGTCGAGGCCGCCGCCGAGGCCGGCATCCGGATCACCCTCCTCGACACCGCCTACCTCTCCTCCGGCTTCGGGCGGGCCCCCGACAACCACCAGCTCCGCTTCTCCGACGGGACGGCCGAGGCCTGGGCCGAACGCTGTTCAGTTCTCAAGGACCGGGATCACGCACGGATCGGGGCGGCGATCCACTCCGTACGGGCCGTGCCCGCCGACCAGTTGGCGACCGTGGCGCGGTGGGCCGAGGAGCGGCGGGCCCCGCTCCATGTGCACCTGTCCGAGCAGACCGCCGAGAACGACGCCTGCCGCGAGGCCCACGGCTGCACACCCACCCGGCTGCTCGCCGAGCACGGAGTCCTCGGCCCGCGCACCACCGGCGTCCACAACACCCACCTCACCGACGAGGACATCGCCCTCCTCGGCGGCAGCGGCACCGGCACCTGCATGTGCCCGACCACCGAACGGGACCTCGCGGACGGCATCGGACCCGCTGTCGTCCTCCAGAAGGCCGGCTCCCCGCTCTGTCTCGGCTCCGACAGCCACGCCGTCATCGACCTGCTGGAGGAGGCGCGGGCGATGGAGCTCAACGAACGCCTGCGCACCCGCACCCGCGGTCACTGGACGGCGTCGGCCCTGCTGCGGGCCGCCACCGTCGACGGCCACGCCGCCCTCGGCTGGGACGAGGCGGGCACCCTGGAGGCCGGCGCGCTCGCCGACTTCACCACGATCGCGCTCGACTCGGTCAGGACGGCAGGGCCGCTTCCGCGGCTCGGGGCCGAGACGGCCGTATTCGCCGCGTCGGCAGCAGACGTGTCGCATACGGTCGTGGGAGGTCGGCACGTCGTACGGGACGGGGCCCACACCCTCGTACCGGATGTGCCCCGAGCGCTCGCGGACGCCGTCGAAGCCCTGCGCGGATGATCCCGGGCCGGCCGCCCACCTCCGCCCCCGAACCCGACACAGCCGACCAGGCCACCAAGGACGCCATGAGCAACGCGACGACCGTCAGCCCCGCCCACTCCGCGAGCACCGCAAGCACGCTCATCACGAACATCGCCAGCCTGGTCACCAACGATCCCTCCCTCGGATGGGGGTCCCCCCGCTCGAGTAAATTCGAGAGTGGGGGAGGATCCCCCCTCGGACTGATCCAGGACGCGGCCGTCGCCATCGAGGGCGACCGCGTCGTGTGGACCGGTGATCAAAGCAAAGCACCCGCCACTGACAACCGGGTCGACGCCGGCGGCCGGGCGGTGATCCCCGGCTTCGTCGACTCCCACTCGCACCTCGTCTTCGCGGGCGACCGGACGCAGGAGTTCAACGCCCGGATGTCGGGGCGCCAGTACAGCGCCGGCGGCATCCGCACGACCGTCGCCGCCACCCGCGCCGCGAGCGACGGGGAACTGGAGGCCAACCTCACCCGTTACCTCCACGAGGCCCTCCGCCAGGGCACCACCACCTTCGAGACCAAGTCCGGCTACGGCCTCACCGTCCAGGACGAGGCCCGCGCCCTGCGCATCGCCGCCGCCCACACCGACGAGGTCACCTACCTCGGCGCCCACATCGTCTCCCCGGACCACGCCGACGACCCGGCGTCGTACGTCGCCCTCGTCACCGGCGAGATGCTCGACGCCTGCGCCCCGTACGCCCGTTGGATCGACGTCTTCTGCGAGAAGGGCGCCTTCGACGGCGACCAGGCCCGCGCGATCCTCACCGCGGGCAAGGCGAAGGGCCTGCACCCCCGCATCCACGCCAACCAGCTCTCCTACGGCCCCGGCGTCCAGCTCGCCGTCGAACTCGACGCCGCCTCCGCCGACCACTGCACCCACCTGACGGACGCCGACGTGGACGCGCTCGCGAACAGCGCCACGGTCGCCACCCTGCTCCCCGGCGCCGAGTTCTCCACGCGCGCCGAGTGGCCGAACGCCCGCCGCCTGCTCGACGCGGGTGTCACCGTCGCGCTCTCCACCGACTGCAACCCGGGCTCGTCCTTCACCTCCTCCGTGCCCTTCTGCGTCGCGCTCGCGGTACGGGACATGGGGATGACCCCGGACGAGGCGCTCTGGTCGGCCACGGCGGGCGGCGCGGCGGCCCTGCGCCGCGACGACATCGGCCGCCTCACCCCGGGCGCCCGCGCCGACCTGCTCCTGCTCGACGCACCGAGCCATGTGCACCTGGCCTACCGGCCGGGCGTGCCGCTGGTCAGTGAGGTGTGGCGGCGCGGCGTACGCGAGGTCTGATCAGGAGGCCCCGGCGCGCCACCGCTGCCCCGAAGCCCCACTCACCGGCTCGAGCGAAAGCTCGTCGCCCGCCCCGCCGTTCGGCGTCACCGCCGCCCAGGGGGCGATGACCGGGCGGATCAGGCCGTCCCCGTCCACCATGAACATCAGGTTCCGCCCGTTGCTGCCCTCCACCGAGTCGCAGGTCCAGATCCCGACGCCCCGGTCCGTCGAACCGCGGCTGTCCAGGCAGTAGTCGGGGTCGGCCGCGGACTGGAGGACGCCGCGGTCGGAGTCGACCCGCCAGCGTTGGGAACGGGACGAGTCGCAGGGAACCGTGATGACGTCCGTCCCGTTGTAGAAGTCGTCGCCGTCCACGTCCAGGCAGAGGCCCGAGGAGACGTTCACGACCTGGGCGAACGCGCCGCCCGGAGGGCGTGTGGGGGAGGGCGTGGGCTTGGGC
>NZ_JAKEIP010000168.1 GCF_021474425.1 Streptomyces muensis
CCCGCCGCCTCCGTCGGCACCGCCCCCGCCCCGGCTCATGACCGAGGACGCGCACGTGCCGCGCGCGCTCGTCGTCGCGGGGACCGCGCACGTCACCAAGAAGGACCTGGCACACACGATCCGCGGGAACTGGTCCACCGCCGTCGACCTGTTCCTCCGGCACATGGGCACCGCCGCGCACCCCAGCGAGGGATGGGCCGAACTCCGTTCCTGGCTACGGCAGTTCAACGATCCCCGGACCGACGACGTCGAGGGCCGGATCGTCCTCATGGACCGCCGGCTGAGCGATCCCGCCCTCCCCCACGACCACAAGCTGCTGCACCTGCTGCGCTGGCTCGACCCGGAGGGCCCGGTCGTCCACCGCGGCCATCCGGTCACCTACCGCACGCTGGCCCGCGTGTGCCTGCGCGCGTACGTCGGCGGCGACAGCGGCGACGAGGAGCTGCTGGAGGAGTTGTCCGGGCCGCACTCGCTGCTCGACGCCCTGTCCGGGTTCGCCGCGCTCGACCGGCTGCGGGGTGTGCAGGGCGAGTGGGACGCGGCACTGCGGGCGTGGCGGGCGACCGAGACCGCGTCCTGGCCGGCCGAGGTGCGCGACTGGGCCGCGGAGGTGGGGCCCGGGGCGCTGCTGGCCGCTCTGCTGCCACCGGAGGAACTGGCCCGGGTACGGCCCGTGCTGCCGACCGAGGGGCCGCCCGTTCCGTCGACCATCTGGTACGACCGGCTGCTCGAAGCCGCCGGAGGCCGGGAGACCCTGCTCGGCCGGCTGGCGGAGGCCGAGTGGTCCGACCGGGCCCGGCAGGAGGGGCGCGCCCGGGCCAGGGCGGACGAGGAGCGGCTCCGGGCCGAGGAGGCGGAACGCGCACGACGGCAGGAGCGCAGGCGGGAGCAGGAACAGCGGCGGCTGGCCGAGGAACCGCGGTTGCGGGAGGAGCGGCGGCGCGCCGAGGAGGAACGGCAGCGCAGGGCCAGACAGGCGCAGGAGGAGGAGCAGGAGCGGCAGCGCAGGCTGCGGGAGTGGCGGGCGGCGGAGGCGGTCCGGCTGCGTCCGGCCGCCCGGGCGGGGGCCGTGCTCCGCGCGCTCGCGCTCGGCGCCGTATGGGCGCTGGTCCCCGTCGTGGCCGTCTGGGTCAGCTGGTGGTTCTCCAGCTACGAGTTCGACGCCGCGCAGGTTCTTTCCTGGCTGGCCTGCCTGGTGAGCGCCGCGGCGCTGTACCGGCTGGTCCCCTGCGCCTACCGGCTCGGCGCCGCCTTCCGGCCCCGGCCGCTCGCGCCCGCCACCTGGCTCCCGCCGCTCCGCGCGACCCTGGCGACCGGGGCGCTGCTGCTGGTCTACGGCCTGATCGGCGGCGATTCCTCGTCCCGGGCGAGCGACCTCAAGGCCGACTCCGACCTCCTCCGCGAGATCGGCCTGAGCAGGTTCCTCACCTATGTGGGGCAGAACGGCAGCAGGGACTCCTTCGGCGACGTCCTGGTCGGACTGCTGGCGGTGGCCGTCGCCGCCGGCTGCGTCTGGATCGGCCTGCGAGCGGGCCGTACGACGGCACGCGGCTGGGAGGAGAGGCACGCCCGCGCCCAGCCCGCCCACCACTCGTGAGCGGGGCCCGCTGTGCTCACCCCGGCCAGACGATCGCCTGGACCTCGCTGTACGCGTGCAGCGCGTACGACCCGACGTCCCGTCCGACCCCGCTCCTCTTGAACCCGCCGAACGGCGCCTCCATGTTGCGGCCGACGGTGTTGATCCCGACGCCGCCGGCCCGCAGCCGCCGCGCGACCCGGAAGGCGCGGGCGACGTCGCCGGACCAGACGTAGTCGATCAGGCCGTAGTCGGTGTCGTTGGCGAGGGCGATGCCCTCTTCCTCCTCGTCGAAGGGGATGACGGAGACGACGGGCCCGAAGATCTCCTCCCGGGCGACCCGCATGTCGTTGGTGCAGTCGGCGAGAAGAGTGGGCGCGACATAGAAGCCGCGCTCGTACGGCGGCCGTTCGCCCCCGGCCACCACCACGGCACCTTCCTTCCGGCCCGTCTCCACATACGACTCCACCCGGTCCCGGTGCTCCGCCGAGATCACCGGCCCGACGACCGTGCCCGCCGCGCGCGGATCCCCGACCGTCAACCGCCCGGCATGCGCGGCCAGTTGCTCGACGAGTCGGCCGTACACGCCCCGCTGGGCCAGCACCCGCGTCGGTGCCGTGCAGATCTGTCCGCTGTAGAAGGAGAACGTCGTCCCGATCCCGGCCACCGCCGACCCGAGGTCCGCGTCGTCGAAGACGAGCGCCGCGCCCTTTCCGCCGAGCTCCATCAGCTGGCGTTTCATGTCCCGCCCGCACACCTCGGCGATGCGCTGCCCGACCGCCGTGGACCCGGTGAAGCTCACCATGTCGACGTCCGGGGACGACACGGCCGCCTCGCCGACCTCGACCGCCCGGCCGGAGACGACGTTCACGACCCCGGCCGGAGCCCCGGCCGCCTCCAGCGCCTCCGCCATCCGGTAGACGGACAGCGGATCCTGCGGGGCCGGCTTCACGACGACCGTGTTGCCCATGGCCAGCGCGGGCGCGATCTTGCCGGCCGGGTTGGCCCACGGGTTGTTGTACGAGGTGATGCAGGTGACGACGCCGACGGGCTGCCGGACGGCCAGCGCGCCCATCACGGCGGCGGGGCCCATCGGCCCGGCCTCGTTGATCTGCGGCGGGATCGCCCACTCGGCGGGCTCCACGCGCGCGTACCGCCGGAACCGGGCGGCGCCCACGCCCACCTGCATACCGCGCGCGGTGCCCGTGGTCGCCCCGGTCTCGGCCTGGGCGAGTTCGGCGTACGGCGCGAAACGCTCGCCGATGATCCGCGCCGTGCGCGCCAGCACGGCCGCACGCTCCTCCGGTGCCGTACGCGACCACGGCCCGAAGGCCTCGCGGGCCGCGGCGCAGGCCGCGTGTACCTGGTCCCGCGAGGCCTCCGGTGCCCACCCGACGGTCTCCTCGGAGGCGGGGTCCACGACGCCGTAGTACCCGCCGTCCGGCTCCACCCACGAGCCCCCGACGAACAGCCGCTGCCGCTCGGCCCCTTCGAGGCTCACCTGGTGGCCACCGTCCTGGTGTCCCGCCCGGACCGCAGCACCCGCCCGGGAACGGCCCCGGTCACCACGTCGTCCCGGATCGCCTCGACCCCGTTGACCCAGACCGCCCGCACTCCGATCGCCCTGGAGTCCAGCCGTGGACTGTCACCCGGCAGGTCGTGCACCAGGGTGGCCGTGCCGGCGTCGATCCGCTCCGGGTCGAACAGCACGAGGTCGGCATGGAAGCCCTCCGCGATCCTTCCCCGCTCACGCAGCCCGAACAGCCGCGCCGGATCGTCGGTGAGCATCTTCACCGCCTGTTCCAGACCCACCAGCTTCCGCCCGCGCAGACAGTCCCCGAGGAACCGGGTCGTGTACGGCGCCCCGCACATCCGGTCCAGGTGCGCCCCGGCGTCGGAACCGCCGAGCATCACGTCCTCGTGCTGCCAGGTCTCGGCGCGCAGCGACCAGGACGCCGGGTCGTTGTCGGTGGGCATGGGCCACAGGACCGTACGCAGCTCGTCGGCGGCGCAGATCTCCACCAGACAGCCGAAGGGCTCCTGCCCCCGCTCCCGCGCGATGTCCTCCACGACCCGCCCGCTCAGCCCGCGGTTCGCCTCGCTGTAAGTGTCCCCGATGACGTACCGCCCGAAGTTCGTCAGCCGCCGGAAGACACCCGCCTCCTTGGACGTGGCGTGCCGGAGCAACTCGGCCTGTACGCCGGGTTCGCGCAGCTTCGCGATCCGCTCGGGCACGGGCAGCGCCAGGACCTCCCCCCAGCCGGGGATGAGGTTCAGGGCGCAGAAGGTGCCCAGGGACATGTTCATCGGGGTGAGGATCGGCATGGTCAGCGCCACCACCCGGCCGCCCGCCTTCCGGGCCCGCTCACTGGCGAGCAACTGCCGCGGCACGCGCTCGGGAACGGCGGAGTCGATGGTCAGCACGTTCCAGTTCAGCGGCCGCCCCGCGGCGGCGCTCATCTCCACGAACAGTTCGATCTCGGCATCGCTGAACTGGTCCAGACACCCCGCGACGATCGCCTCGATCTGCGTCCCCTCGTGCTCCCCGACCGCCCGCGACATCGCCAGCAGCTCCTCCGGCCGGGCGTGCCGGGAGGCCACGGGCTTCCCGTCCCCGTCGGAGTGGCTCGACGACTGGGTGGTGGAGAAACCCCAGGCACCGGCGTCCATGGCATCGTGCAGCAGCCCCAGCATCGCGTCGAGCTGCTCCCCGCTCGGCTGCCCCCCGACCGCCTCCGGCCCCATCACATACCGCCGCAGCGCACAATGCCCCACCATGAACCCGGCGTTGACCGCGATCCGCCCCTCAAGCGCGTCCAGATACTCCCCGAACGAACTCCAACTCCAGGGCGCCCCTTCCTCCAACGCCACCAGGGACATCCCCTCGACCTTGGACATCATCCGCCGCGTGTAGTCCGCGTCCCCGGCCCGCCCCGGGTGCAGGGGCGCCAGCGTGAACCCACAGTTCCCGGCGGCCACGGTGGTCACCCCGTGATTGAGGGACGGGGTGGCGTACGGATCCCAGAAGAGCTGGGCGTCGTAGTGCGTATGCGGATCGACGAACCCGGGTGCGAGCACGAGCCCACGGGCGTCCTCCTCGGACCGCGCTTCCTCAGTAACGATGCCGATGACGGCGATACGACCGTCGCGTATACCGACGTCGGCGGTATAGGCAGGCGCACCCGTCCCATCGACAACAGACGCGCCTTTGATGACGTGATCGAGCATTTACGTCGCCTCCTTGAACTCCGGGCTCGCCCACCCACCCAGGGGCGCGGGGCTGTATCGATGTGCGGCTCCGCCGCGTGGGCGCGACCAGCCACAACGCACCCGCACCCGCCAACGACGCTCAAGCCCCCCGACGGAACCGCGTAGTCCGGTGGACAGGATCCGTGTCGATCTTCGGAATCACGTGCTCCCCGATCAACCGAATCGTCCGCAACGTCTCCTCCTTCGGCACCCCCACAGGCAGCCCGAACGACAACTGATCCGCCCCGGCCTGCTCCCACCGCTTGCACTGCGTGAGCACCTCGTCCGGATCCCCGCAGATCAGCAACTCCTCCTCGATCAGCAGCTCCACGAACTCCGCCGTGTACTCCGGCAACGTCTCCGGCCACACCGGAAACCCCTCGGGACGCGGGAACGTGTCGTGGTACCGGAACACCAGCGACGGCAGATAGTGCAACCCACCCCGCACCGCCGTCTCGATCGCCTCCGCGTGCGTGGGCGCACAGATCGCCGTGGTCGTCACCATCACGTTGTCGTTGACGAAGTCCCCGATCGGCTCGGCGTTCACGACCGCCGTCTTGTACTGCTCCAGCACCCACTCCATGTCGGAGACCTTCTGCACGCTGAACCCGAGCACCCCGAGCCCCTTCTTCGCGGCCATCGCGTACGACGGCGGCGACCCGGCGGCGTACCACATCGCGGGGTGGGACTTCCCGTACGGCTTGGGCAGCACCTTGCGCGGCGGCAGCGACCAGTGCTTGCCCTGGAAGCCGACGTACTCGTCCTGGAGCCACATCTTGGGGAACTCGGCGATGGTCTCTTCCCAGATCTCCTTGGTGTAGTTCATATCGGTCACGCCCGGTATGAACCCGAGGATCTCGTGCGACCCGGCCCCGCGCCCGCTGCCGAACTCGAACCGGTTGCCGCTGAGGTGGTCGAGCATGGCGACCTTCTCGGCCACCTTGACCGGGTGGTTGACCTGGGCGAGCGGGTTGAAGATCCCGGAACCCAGATGGATCCGTTCCGTCGCGTGCGCCAGGTACCCGAGGTACACGTCGTTGGCGGAGAGGTGCGAGTACTCCTCCAGGAAGTGGTGCTCGGACGCCCAGGCGTACTTGAAGCCGGACCTGTCCGCCTGGATGACGTACTCGGTCTCCTCCATCAGCGCCTTGTGCTCGGCGAGCGGGTCGGTCTCGGCGCGCTTTCCCACGTATCCCTGTACAAAGAGCCCGAATTCCAAGGAGGTTCACCGTCCCCAGTAGTTTCTGACGCTGCGTCAGATCGGCGGTATGCCGCCGACTGTGGCACCGGGCGCATGGATGGTCAAGAGTTGACGGACAGTCAGATGACCGAGACCCCGGCCAGCCACCCCCCGTCGATCACGAACGGCTGCCCGGTGATGTACGACGAGTCGTCGCACGTCAGGAACAGCGCGAGGCGCGCCACCTCCTGCGGTTTCCCGATCCGGCCGAGCGGCACCAGCTTGCGGTAGAGCCCGTCGAGCGCTCGTGACGTCTCCTCGGCGTCCGCGTCCGGATCCAGCAGCGACGGGTTGGACATCGCCGTGTCGATGGCGCCGGGGCACATCGCGTTGACCCGGATGCCCCGGGGCGCCAGTTCCAGGGCGGCGACCCGGGTGAGGCCGAGGATGGCGTGCTTGGTGGCGGAGTACGTCCCCACGGCCGCCATGCCGGTCACCGCGGTGTAGGAGGCCGTGTTGACGATCGTGCCGCCGTCGGCCATCTCGGGCGCGACGGCCTTGATGCCGAGGAAGCAGCCAACCTGGTTGACGCGTACGACCTGCATGAACTCGTCGAGCGGCGTGTCGACGAGGGCGTTGAAGCGCAGGATGCCGGCGTTGTTGACCAGTCCGTCGACCTGTCCGTAGGCCTCGCGCGCGGCGGCGACGGCGGCCTGCCAGTCGACCTCCAGGCCCACGTCGAGATGGACGTACAGCGCGCCTATCTCCTCGGCGAGAGCCTCGCCCTGGTCGTCGAGCACATCCGCGACGACGACTCTCGCGCCCTCCGCGGCGAACAGCCGCGCCTCCTGCTCACCCTGTCCGCGCGCCGCCCCGGTGACGATGACGACCCGTCCGTCGAGCTTGCCCATTACGGCCCCCTTCGAAGGGTGGACGCGGTGGACCCCGCATCGTGAACTTCGCATCGTAGCCGCATACCTGACGAAGCGTCAGATGCAAGCCCTGAGGGTTGCTGAGGCGAATCTCACGTGACCCACAAGTAGGGATGTTTGACCCTGTCGGCGCGGGTCAAAGGAATCCAAAATCCCTGCCATGTCCAAGCGGAGACTGAAGAACAAGAAGATCAGGATCGTGGCGGTCGGATCGGCCCTTGTGACGGGTGGCGCCCTCGCCGTCGTCCTGCTGCCGTCGGCGAACGCCGCCGACGAGAAGACGCCCGAGCAGATCATGACGATGTGCCAGCGGGCCAAGGTGCTCAACGGCAAGCAGCAGTCAATTTCGGATTTCGGCGGCCATCCGATCGCCGGACCGAGTTTCGCCTCCGACAACTGTGATTTCGTCGAGACGAATTTCGAGACCTTCGACGGGCCGACCGAGAAGGCGTCGATCGACTTCCCGAACTGTGAACCGAACGCCACGAAGCCGGCGAAGGTGTCGGTCACCTGGTCGGCGACGGTGACCCAGGGCAAGGGCAAGTACACCGTTACCCAGCAGGGCGGCAGCGGGGGCATCTTCGGGGCGCTGACCGGGTCCTGGGTCAAGCACAAGGGCACCCTCGACCTGACCCTCAACTCGGCGACCGCCAGTGACACGGAGACTCCCGAGGTACCGCCCGGCAAGGTGCTCCACATCGAGTTCACGCCGAAGATGCAGCGGATGACCGGCGAGTGGCGGGTGCGGATCGACGCCCGGGAGGCGACGACGGTCACCAATGCCACCCCTGAGCAGAACTTCGTGGCTCCGGAGGTCGTCGAGGGCCCCGTGATCCTGCCCGGCGCCGCGGGCGCTCCCGGTGTCGTGGACGGCACGGCCAAGCCCAAGCTGACCGACTGCTGACCTCACCACCGTTGCCCCCTGCCCCTGTTCCATCCCCCCACAGGAGAAGCCCATGACACGCGCCGAGCGCAAGAGAAGCCACCGGAGCAAGAAGAAGCGCATCACCCTGGCCCTGGCCCCGCTGGCGGCCGTCGCGGTGGCCGTACCGCTGATGAACCCGGCGGGTGCCGCCACCCCCTCCGAAGTGACCGCCGACTGCGCGGCCGACTCCGACAAACTGGAGAACTGCGAGTTCGTCGACGTCCAGTTCAAGCGGAACAATCTCGGACCCAATCAGCGGGTCTCCCCGGTGACCGACAACTGCGGAGCGACGGGCGCCTCCGAGAAGACCTTCAAGGTGAGCACGTCCGTGACCAGGAGCATCACGCTGGAGGATGGATTCACCGCGGGGTCCGACACCAAGCTCGCCAATTCCGTCTTCGAGATCGGCGTGAAGTTCAGCACCTCGGAGATCAACATCACGCGCGACGACAAGACGACCGCTCTGGAATTCAGCCGCACGGACACCGTGCAACCGGACAGCGTCGGCTTCTTCATGTGGTCCGCGAAACGCACCGACGTGAGCGGATTCCTGCGGGCCACCTACAAGGAGCCGCAGGACGGCCAGAAAGTGTTCTTCTCCCCGAGCGAGGGCGCCACGAGCGTGCACGTCTTCTATCCGCAGATCCTGAAGAACGGCACTCCCGACGGGCGGCTGTGGCTGCGGAATGTGAAGTGCGGAACTCCCGAGGCGGCGGGGTTGCAGAATTCCACGCGTGCGCTGAGGTCGGAACCGGGATTCGGTGAGGGCGGCGAGAACGTCACCGACGTCGAGATCCCGCTGGCGGATGTTCCGGCGCCGTAGTCCGCGGTTGCCGGTTCTCAGACGCGAAGCACGGGCGCGGCTCCCAGCCATCGCAGGACCGCGTCCGTGCTTCCGCGTGCGTCGAGCTTGGCGTAGATGTTGCTGAGGTTGTTGCGGACGGTCTTCTCGCTCAGCCGTAATCGCAGCCCGATCTCCTGGGCGCCGAGGCCGGTCGACAGCAGCTCCATGATCTGCCGCTCGCGCGGCGAGAGCATCTCCCGCAGCCGCTCCAGCGCCTCCCCGCCGGTGGGCAGCCGCCGGGCTCCCTCGCGCAGGGCGGCGCAGGCCGCAGGGGAGAGGTAGGTGTGCCCGACGGTGGCGCCCACGACGGCCGAGGAGAGCATGCAGGTGCAGTAGTCGCCCTCGACCAGATAGCCCGCCCCGCCGCGGAACACCTCGACGATCGCGTCGGTGTCCCGGCACGGGCTGATCACGATCGCGGGGGCGTCGGTGGCGGTCAGCTCCCGTACGGCCGTGGAGAGGTCCTCGCGGTAGAGGATCACGACGTCCGCCGCCACGCCCAGGGGCACCACCCGGCCGACGTACGGGTCGTCCGGGGCCGGCCAGTCGGGGTGCGGCCAGGCGTCCTCGGGGCAGGCGAGGGCGACGGTGAGTTTCCGGGAAGTGCGCACGTCATTGTGTCCTTCCGCCGAAGCCGTACGGGCGTACTACTACGTCAGTACGTCCATACATACGTGGGTCGACGTGGACATGTTCAAGCTTTCAAGGACGGTTGTCGTCCGCGGCTCCGATGTGGGGCGTTACAGCGCCGGCGCTATCTGCTCGCCGAACTCCTCCATCTGGTCCGTGAGTTCGGTACGGCTCCGGCTGCGGAAGCGCACCTGGATCTGGTGCACGCCCATGGCACGGTAGGCCCGCAGCGACTCGGCCAGTTGCTCCGGTTCGCCGGTCAGGGTCCGGCGGCCCACGTCCCAGTCGGGCTTGCCCACGTACAGGGGCTCGGCTATGGCGCCCACCGTGAACGGGGCCTCGATGCCCGCCTCCTCCCGCAGCCGCCGTATCCGGGCGATCTGATCCGGCAGCCGGTCCCGCGGGTCGCCCTGGGGCAGCCAGCCGTCTCCCTTGAGCGCGGCCCGGCGTACGGCGGCCGGGGACGAGCCGCCCACCCAGAGCGGGACCCGGGTCTGGGCCGGACGTGGGAGCTGGCCCAGGCCCTCGAAGTCGTAGAGCTTGCCGTGGTGTTCGGGGTACTCGTCGGGGCCGAGGGCGGCGCGCAGGGCGTCGATCGTCTCGTCCAGGACGGGCCCGCGGCGCTCGAAGTCGACTCCCAGCGCCTCGAACTCCTCCCGGACGTGCCCCGCCCCGACCCCGAGGATCAGGCGGCCGCCGCCGAGGTGGTCGAGGGTGGCGTACTGCTTGGCGGTGAGGAGAGGGTGGCGTAGGCCGACGACCGCGACATGGCTGAGCAGGCGTACCCGCTCGGTCGCCGCCGCCAGGAAGGCCAGCGTGGCGACGGGGTCGTACCAGACCGTGCTCATCGCGGGGGCGAGGCGGCGCGGGATGGCGACGTGGTCGCAGCTCGCGATGTACGCGAAGCCCGCGCGGTCGGCGGCGCGGGCGACGGCGAGCAGGTCGTCGGGCCCGGCGGCGGCTTCCCAGGGCTCGGCGTAGATCGTGCTCTGGGACTGGACGGGGAGCTGGATGCCGTACTGGAGACTCACCGGGCACCGCCGCCCGGCCACAGTCCGTCCCGTGTCAGCCCCAGCAGGTCGATGGCGTTGCCGCGCACGATCCGCTCCACGACGCCGGGATCCAGGTGGCCCATCTGGGCCTCGCCGACCTCGCGGGACTTCGGCCAGGTGGAGTCGGAGTGGGGGTAGTCGGTCTCGTACAGGACGTTTCCGACGCCGATCGCGTCCAGGTTCCGGAGCCCGAAGGCATCGTCGAAGAAGCAGCCGTAGACGTGGTCGGCGAACAGCTCGGAGGGCGGGCGGTGCACCTTGTCGGCGACTCCGCCCCAGCCGCGGTTCTCCTCCCAGACGACATCCGCGCGCTCCAGGATGTACGGGATCCAGCCGATCTGCCCTTCCGCGTACATGACCTTGAGGTTCGGGAAGCGTTCGAACTTGCCGCTCATCAGCCAGTCGACCATCGAGAAGCAGCAGTTGGCGAAGGTGATGGTGGAGCCGACGGCGGGCGGGGCGTCGGCGGAGGTGGAAGGCATGCGGCTGGAGGAGCCGATGTGCATGGCGACGACCGTGCCGGTCTCGTCGCAGGCGGCGAGGAAGGGGTCCCAGTCGTCGGTGTGGACGGAGGGGAGCCCGAGGTGCGGGGGTATCTCGGAGAAGGCGACGGCGCGCACGCCACGGGCGGCGTTGCGGCGGACCTCGGCGGCGGCGAGCTCGGCGTCCCAGAGGGGGATGAGGGTGAGCGGGATGAGCCGCCCTCGGGCCTGCGGCCCGCACCACTCCTCCACCATCCAGTCGTTGTAGGCCTGGACGCATAGCAGGCCCAGCTCGTGGTCGGCGGCCTCGGTGAAGGTCTGGCCGCAGAAGCGGGGGAAGGTCGGGAAGCAGAGCGCGGACTGGACGTGGTTGACGTCCATGTCGGCGAGGCGGGCGGGGACGTCGTACGAGCCCGGGCGCATCTGCTCGTAGGTGATGACCTCCAGCTTGATCTCGTCCCTGCTGTAGCCGACGGCCGTGTCGAGGCGGGTGATCGGCCGGTGCAGGTCCTCGTACACCCACCAGTCGCCGATCGGGCCGTCGTCGCCGGGCTCGCCCATGACGGGCTTGAACCGGCCGCCAAGGAAGGTCATTTCCTTCAGTGGCGCGCGGACGATGCGCGGTCCGGTGTCGAGGTACTTCTTCGGAAGCCGGTCCTGCCAGACGGTGGGCGGCTCGACCGTGTGGTCGTCGACGGAGATGATCAGCGGAAACGCGGTCTCGGTGTCCATGTCCGTCACGGTAGCGCCGATCTGACGGTCCGTCAGCTAGGCCGACGGTCATGCGCTGGTCATGCGCGAGCGGGCACCGCTTGCGGAGACCGGGTGAGGGCCTTGTGATATCCCGCGTGCCTGCCTGTGATCAGCCACTCCACAGCTGACGCATCTGCCGGAACAAGGCAAACTGGCGGAGATGTAAACGGGTCCAGGCCCTGTCGTTTGGATCAGGCCGGCTGAGAGAAGCAGTGCCCTTTCAGCCGACCCGAGCGGGGTCTGGTGCGTGCAGCTGCAAGGCGGAGGAGCCGTGTCGATCAGCCGCTACCGCGGCGGGCGACGCGGAGCGTCGGCAACCGACGACAACGCCGCAGATGCGCGTGCCAGGGCCCGCGACGCCGGGATGATCCAAACGACAGGGCCTATGGGGGACGGATGGACGGGGTACCGCGAGTGCCGGAGCAGCGGGGGCGTGGCTCCTCGGCGGCGGCGGAGCCGGTGGCGGCGCTGCGTTTCGGGGTGCTCGGTCCGGTACGTGCCTGGCGCGGCGGGGAGCAGCTGCCCACCGGTTCCCCCCAGCAGCGCGCCCTGCTCGCGGCCCTGCTGCTGCGCGAGGGCCGTACGGCGACCGCGGCGGAGCTGATCGACGCCCTGTGGGGCGAGGAACCGCCCTCGCAGGCGCTGGCGGCGCTCCGGACGTACGCCTCGCGGCTGCGGAAGGTGCTGGACCCCGGGGTCCTGGTGAGCGAGTCGGGCGGTTATGCCGTACGGGGTCTGGACGAGGGCGCGCTGGACCTGGCCGTGGCCCAGGAGCTCGCGGCGGAGGCGGAGAAGGCAAAGAACGCCGGGGATCCGGGCCATGCCCGCGAGGTGCTCGGGAAGGCGTTGTCGCTGTGGGCCGGCGAGGTGCTGGCGGGGGTTCCGGGACCGTACGCGGAGGCCCAGCGGGTCCGGCTCGAGGAGTGGCGGCTGCGGTTGCAGGAGTCGCGCCTCGACATGGACCTGGAGCTGGGCTGCCACGCGGAGGCGGTCTCGGAGCTGACGGCGCTCACCGCGGCGCACCCCCTGCGGGAGCGGCTGCGGGAGCTGCTGATGCTCGCGCTGTACCGCAGCGGCCGGCAGGCGGAGGCGCTGGCGGTGTACGCGGACACGCGGCGCCTGCTGGCGGACGAGCTGGGCGTGGACCCGCGTCCGGGTCTGAAGGAACTCCAGCAGCGGATCCTCCAGGCCGACCCCGGCCTCGCGCAGCCGTCCGCCCCGGTCGCCGAACCCGCGGTGGTGCCGGTGCGGCCCGCGCAACTCCCCGCGACCGTGCCCGACTTCACGGGCCGTGCCGCCTTCGTCTCCGAGCTCAGCGAGGTCCTCGCCACGGCCGAGGGCCGGGTGATGGCGGTGTCCGCGCTGGCCGGCATCGGCGGCGTCGGCAAGACGACCCTCGCCGTGCACGTCGCCCACCAGGCGCGCTCGGCCTTCCCCGACGGACAGCTCTACGTCGACCTCCAGGGCGCGGGCCCGCGGGCGGCCGAGCCGGAGACGGTGCTGGGCTCGTTCCTGCGCGCCCTCGGCACGCCCGACTCGGCGATCCCGGACTCGCTGGAGGAGCGGGCGGCGCTGTACCGCTCGGTGCTGGACGGCCGCCGGGTCCTGGTGCTGCTGGACAACGCCAAGGACGCCGCCCAGATACGTCCGCTGCTGCCCGGCATGGAGGGCTGCGCGGCGCTGGTGACGTCCCGGGTGCGGATGGTGGACCTCGCCGGTGCCCATCTGGTCGACCTGGACGTGATGTCCCCGGACGAGGCGTTGCAGCTGTTCACGAAGATCGTGGGCGAGGAACGGGTCGCGTCCGAACGGGAGGCCGCCCTGGACGTGGTCGCGGCCTGCGGGTTCCTGCCGCTGGCCATCCGTATCGCGGCGTCCCGGCTGGCGGCGCGGCGCACCTGGACGGTGTCGGTGCTCGCCGCGAAGCTCGCGGACGAGCGCCGCCGCCTGGACGAACTCCAGGCCGGAGACCTGGCCGTGAAGGCGACGTTCGAGCTCGGCTACGGCGCCCTGGAGCCCGCCCAGGCCCGGGCGTTCCGGCTGCTGGGCCTGGCCGACGGCCCGGACATCTCGCTGGCCGCTGCCGCCGCCGTACTGGATCTGCCGCCGGAGGACACGGAGGACCTGCTGGAGTCCCTCGTCGACACCTCGCTGCTGGAGTCGGCGGCGCCGGGCCGCTATCGGTACCACGATCTGGTCCGGCTCTACGCGCGTGCGTGCGCGGAGCGTGACGAGTGGCCGCCGAGCGAGCGGGACGCGGCGCTGTCGCGGTTGCTGGACTTCTATCTGGCGACGGCGGCGGGGGTGTACGCGATCGAGCGGCCGGGGGATCGGCTGGTGGACCATCTGGCGGTGACGGAGTATCCGGGGCTGCGCTTCGACGACCGGCGTGAGGCCCAGGACTGGTTGTACGCGGAGGCGGTCTGCCTGCTCGCGTGCGTACGGCAGTCGACGGCGCCCGGCCAACTCGGGCGTGCCGTCGATCTGCTGTGGGCGGCGGTCGATCTGACGGAGTCGGGCGCCAACTCGAAGGAGTACCAGGCGACCGGCGCGTCCACCCGTGCGGCGGCGCAGGCCGTCGGCGACCGGCAGGCCGAATCCCGGGCCCTGGTCACGCTGGCCAACGGCCACTACTACTCGGGCCGTTTCGAACTCGCCGATCAGGAGGCCGCCGATGCCCTTGAGCTGGCGGAGGCGGTGGGTGACTCCCTCGCCAGTTGCTGGGCTTCCAACATGCTCGGTGTCATCGCGCTCTATCAGAGCCGGCACGAGGACGGCGAGGCGCATCTGACGCGGGCCATCGAGAGCTTCCGTTCGTGCGGGGACCGGCCGGGCGAGGCGAGCGCCCTGTGCAACCTCTCGCGGATCCACCTGGCGATGGGGCACACCGCGAGCGCGGTCTCCCTGGCCGAGCAGGGGACCAGCATGTACGACGACATGAGGAACGCGCTGAAGGGCGCCAACGGACGCTATGCGCTGGGCCTCGCGCTGACCCAGAGCGGCCAGGTCCAGCGGGCCACCGACCGCCTCAAGGAAGCCCTGGAGGTCTTCCGGGACCGCCGGCAGCGGCTCTGGGAGGGCATGACCCTCTTCCGTCTCGCCGAGGTCGACCTCATCGCCCGCCGTCCGGCGCAGGCGGCGGCCAACGCGGAACTGGCGCTGACCGTTCTGCGCGGGATCGGTGGCGAATGGCGGCGCGGGAACGTGCTCACCGCGCTCGGGCGTGCCCTGCGCGGCCTCGGACAGACCGGCCGGGCCCAGGTCTGCTGGCAGGAAGCCCTTGAGGTCTTCGAGAAGCTGGACGCTCCGGAAGCCGAGGAGGTACGCGCTCTCCTCAACCCCTCCGCCGTCGCGTGAGACGGCAGGAGTGCACGTTCATCGTTTGTTTATCGCCGCCCGGCACTCTCGTCATGTCGATCCGTCGCGTCGGGGGGCAGACGGGTCGGTCGGTGGCCGCACCTTAAGGTGTAGCGGCCCAGGAGTGCCACGCCCGACGGCCCACGGGGGAGTTGCCGGGCGTGGCCACTCCCATCTACGCATCGACATCGGGGAGCCAGTTATGAGCGACGACAAGAAGACCACCGAGGCCGCCGCGCCGGTGACCGGCGCGACCGAGGTGACCACGCTGAACACGCACGCCACCAGCGAGCCTCTCAAGCCGAGCACCCTGGCCGCGAAGGAAGACACCGGCGAGGCCACGACCGACAACACCCACGCCACGGACGAGCCGGTCTGATCCGACCTTCCTCCACACGGGGATCGGCCGCGGCGGCGCGGAGGGGAGCCGCCGCGGCCGATGCGTTTCAGGCGCGCAGTTCCCCCTTGACCACCTTCCCGCTCGCGTTCCGCGGCAGCTCCCCCACGAACTCCACCACCCGCGGCACCTTGTAGTTCGCCATCTCCCGTCGCGCCCAGGCGATCAGGTCGTCCCCGGTCAGGACGGCTCCCGGCCGGCGCACCACGTACGCCTTGCCGACCTCGCCCAGCCGCGTGTCGGGTACGCCGATCACCGCCACGTCCGCCACCTCGGGATGCAGGCCGAGGATCTGCTCGATCTCCGCCGGGTAGGCGTTGAAGCCGCCGACGATGAACATGTCCTTGATGCGGTCGGTGATCCGGAGGTTCCCGCCCCGGTCCAGCACCCCCACGTCCCCGGTCCGCAGCCATCCGTCGTCCGTCAGGACCTCCGCGGTGGCCGCCGCGTCCTCGTAGTAGCCGCGCATCACGTTGAAGCCCCGGACCAGGACCTCGCCGGGCTCGCCGAGCGGCGCCTCGACGCGGACCTCCGTGCCCGGTATCGCCCGGCCCGACGTGGACGCGATCACCGACGGGTCGTCGCCGCGCCGGCACATCGTCACGATGCCGCTGGCCTCCGACAGGCCGTACGCCGTCAGGACGGTCTCCACGCCCAGTTCCCCGCGGAGCCGCTCCACCAGCCGGAGCGGCACCACCGCGGCACCGGTCACCACCAGCCGCAGCGCGGAGAGGTCATGGGAGTCACGCGCCGGATGGTCCAGCAACGACTGGTGCAGGGTCGGCGGGCCGGGCAGCACCGACACCCGTTCCGCCGCGATGTTCGCCAGCGCCGTACCGACGTTGAACACCGGCTGCGGGATCATCGTCGCGCCCCGCATGAGGCAGGCGATCACCCCGGCCTTGTAGCCGAAGGTGTGGAAGAAGGGGTTCACGATCAGATAGCGGTCGCCCCGGCGGAGTCCCGCCAGGTCGCTCCACACCTCGTAGGCCCGCAGCGTCTGCGTGTGCGTGATCACCGCGCCCTTCGGGCGGCCCGTCGTACCGGACGTGTAGACGATGTCCGACGGCCAGGAGCCCTCGACGGCGTCGGCCCGCGCCCGCACCTCCGCCTCGCCCACCCCGTCCCCGCTCGCCAGGAAGTCCTTCCAGGTACGGAAGTCCGCCGGGGCGTCGTCCGACAGCACCACGACCTGCTCCAGCTCCGGCAGCCCCGGCCCCCGGGCGACCGCCCTGCGCAGCGACGCCACGTACGAGGTGCCCAGGAAGGTGCCGGTCACGAAGAGCAGCCGGGCCCCGCTGCGGCGCAGCACGTCCGCGGCCTCCGTGCCCTTGAAGCGGGTGTTCAGCGGCACCAGCACGGCCCCCGCCGACACCGCGCCGAGCGCCGCCACGATCCAGTCGAGGGTGTTCGGGGCCCAGATGGCGACGCGGTCGCCGGGCTCGATGCCGTTCGCGACGCAGGCCGCCGCCGAGCGTTCGACACGGGCGCCGAGTTCGCCGTACGAGATCCGGGTCCGGCCCTCCACCACCGCCTCGGTGTCCGCGTACCGCTCGGCCGCCCGGCGGACCAGCTCCGGGATGCTCTGCCACTCCACGATCGGCCTCCCCGAACCCAGGACGCATTAGCTGACTGTCCGTCAGATTAGCGGTAGCCTGACGCCCTGTCAGCAGCCCGTCCGCGACGCGGAGGTGTGCACATGGCCGGACTCCAGGACGCGACCGCCATCGTCGGCATAGGCCAGACGCCGTTCGCCAAACGCCTCCCGGAGGACGAGAAGACCCTCGCCTGCCGTGCCGTCCTCGCCGCCCTGGACGACGCCGGGATAGCGCCGGGTGAGGTCGACGCGCTCGCCAGCTACACCATGGAGGAGACCGACGAGGTCGAGCTCGCGAAGGCCGTCGGCTTCGGGGACCTCACCTTCTTCAGCAAGGTCGGCTACGGCGGCGGCGGTTCGTGCGCGACGGTCGCGCATCTCGCCGCCGCCATCGCCACCGGGCAGGCGACCGTCGGCGTCGCCTGGCGGTCACGGAAGCGCGGCAGCGGCCCCCGGCCCTGGCGTGACACCACCGCCCAACTCCCCACGCCCGCCCAGTGGACCCGTCCGTACGGGCTCCTGCGCCCCGTCGACGAGATCGCGATGCTCGCCCGCCGCTACATGCACGAGTACGGCGCGACCCGCGACCACCTCTTCAACGTCGCCCTCGCCTGCCGCAACCGGGCCAACCAGAACCCGGCAGCGGTGATGTACGAACGGCCCCTGACCCGCGAGATGTACATGACCTCCCGGTGGATCAGCGAGCCGCTCTGCCTCTTCGACAACTGCCTGGAGACCGACGGCGCCCTGGCCTGCGTCATCGTCAGCCGCGAACGCGCCCGCGACTGCCGGCACACCCCCGTCTACGTCCACTCCGCCGCCCAGGGCCTGCCGGCCCAGCACCACGGCATGGTCAACTACTGGAACGACGACCCGCTCACGGGCCCCGCCTGGACCGCCGCCCGGCACCTGTGGAAGCACGCCGACTTCACTCCCCAGGATGTGGACGTCGCCCAGATCTACGACGCGTTCACGGCCCTCATACCGCTCTCGCTGGAGGGGTACGGCTTCTGCGGCCGGGGCGAGGGCGGCGCCTTCACGGAAGGGGGCGCCCTGGAGATCGGCGGGCCGCTGCCCCTCAACACCGGGGGCGGCGGGCTCAGCGAGGCCTACGTCCACGGCTTCAACCTCATCAACGAGGGCGTCAAACAGCTGCGCGGCACCAGCACCGCCCAGGTCCCGGGCGCCGCCACCTGTCTCGTCACCGCCGGCGAGGGCGTCCCCACCTCCGCGCTGCTGCTGCGAAACTGAGGAGTTGACCCACGGATGCTCTCCCCCGTCACCGACCCCGACGGCGCCCCCTTCTGGCAGTACGCCGCCCAGGGCGAACTCCGCGTCCAGACCTGCGCCGCCTGCGACGAACCCCGCTTCCCGCCCCGCCCCTGCTGCCCGCACTGCCAGTCCTTCGCGAGCGAATGGCGACAGCTCACCGGACACGGCCGCATCTGG
>NZ_JAKEIP010000169.1 GCF_021474425.1 Streptomyces muensis
AGCCCCTCCGGCGTTTGAGGAGCGGGGTCTGGGGCGGAGCCCCAGAAGGATGGGACGGGTAGGGGCGGCGGGGGCGAAGAAGGCCCCTCGCCGCGCTCGGGGTCAGGCGTCGGTGAAGTGTTCGCCCTTCTCTGCCTTCTCCACCAGCAACGCCGGCGGTGCGAACCGCTCCCCGTACCGGTCGGCCAGCTCACGCGCGCGGGCCACGAAGCCGGGGACGCCGCCGTCGTAGCCGTTGATGTACTGGAGGACACCCCCGGTCCAGCCGGGGAAGCCGATGCCGAAGATCGAGCCGATGTTGGCGTCGGCGACGGATGTGAGGACGCCCTCCTCCAGGAGCCGGACGGTGTCGAGGGCCTCGGAGAACAGCATGCGTTCCTGCATGTCCCGGAAGGGGATCTCGGCGCCCTCACGGATGAAGTGCTCGCGCAGCCCTGGCCACAACGCGCCACGCTTGCCGTCGGCGTCGTAGTCGTAGAAACCGGCACCGCCGCTGCGCCCCTCGCGGCCGAACTCGTCCACCATGCGGTCGATGACCGCCTCGGCGGGGTGGGACGTCCAGGTGCCGCCCGCCTCCTCCACGGCCCGCTTGGACTCGCCCCGGATCTTGCGCGGAAGGGTGAGCGTCAGCTCGTCCATCAGGGAGAGGACCTTGGCGGGGTAGCCCGCCTGCGCCGCCGCCTGTTCGACCGACGCGGGCTCGATGCCCTCGCCGACCATCGCGACGCCCTCGTTGATGAAGTGGCCGATGACACGGGAGGTGAAGAAGCCGCGGGAGTCGTTGACGACGATCGGCGTCTTCTTGATCTGCCGGACCAGGTCGAAGGCACGGGCCAGCGCCTCGTCCCCGGTCCGCTCGCCCTTGATGATCTCGACGAGCGGCATCTTGTCGACCGGAGAGAAGAAGTGCAGGCCGATGAAGTCGGCCTGCCGGTCCACACCCTCGGCCAGCACCGTGATCGGCAAGGTCGACGTGTTGGAGCACAGCAGGGCGTCCGGCTCGACGATGTCCTGGATCTCCTGGAAGACCTTGTGCTTCAGCTCCGGGTTCTCGAAGACGGCCTCGATGACCGCGTCGCAGCCGGCCACGTCCTGCGGGTCGGCCGCGGGCGTGATGCGGGCGAGGAGCGCGTCGGCCTTCACCTGGGTCGTACGGCCCCGGGAGACCGCCTTGGCGCACAGCTTCTCGGAGTAGCCCTTGCCCTTGAGGGCGGCTTCCAGCGACACGTCCTTCAGGACGACGTCGATGCCCGCGCGGGCGCAGGAGTAGGCGATGCCGGCGCCCATCATCCCGGCGCCGAGGACGGCGACCTTGCGGACCGGGCGCGACTCGATGCCCTTGGGCCGGTTGGCGCCGGAGTTGACGGCCTGGAGGTCGAAGAAGAACGCCTGGATCATGTTCTTCGACGTCTGGCCGGCGGCCAGTTCGACGAAGTAGCGCGCCTCGATCACCTGAGCCGTCTCGAAGTCGACCTGGGAGCCCTCCACCGCCGCCGCGAGGATGTTGCGCGGGGCCGGGTAGGGGGCGCCGCTGGTCTGCTTGCGCAGGGTGGCCGGGAAGGCGGGCAGGTTCGCCGCGAACTTGGGGTTCGCGGGCGTTCCGCCGGGGATCCTGTAGCCGGGCTTGTCCCAGGGCTGCTGCGATTCGGGGTGGGCCTCGATGAAGGCGCGGGCCTTGGCGAGCAGTTCCTCCTGGGTGGTGGCCACGTCGTCGATCAGGCCGTTCTGCAGGGCGCGCTGCGGGGTGTACTGGGTGCCCTGGAGGAGGACCTTGAGCAGGGCGTCGGCGATGCCGAGGAGGCGTACGGTGCGTACGACGCCGCCTCCGCCCGGCAGCAGGCCGAGGGTGACCTCGGGGCAGCCGATCTTGGAGCCGGGGGCGTCGAGGGCGATGCGGTGGTGGCAGGCGAGCGCGATCTCGTAGCCGCCGCCGAGGGCCGCGCCGTTCATCGCGGCGACGACCGGCTTGCCCAGGGTCTCGATGCGGCGCAGGTCGCGCTTGATGGCGAGGCCGCCGTCGAAGAGATCCTGTGCGGTTTCGGGTGTGACGCGGATCAGGTCGCGCAGGTCGCCGCCGGCGAAGAACGTCTTCTTGGCGGAGGTGATGATGACACCGCGGATGCTGTCCCTCTCGGCCTCCAGCCGGTCGGTGATCACGGCGAGGGAGTCGCGGAACGCCTGGTTCATGGTGTTCGCGGACTGGTCGGGGTCGTCCAGGACGAGGGTGACGACGCCGGCGCGGTCCTGTTCCCAGCGGATGGTGGTGCTCTGAGTCATGACGGGGTCTCCGTAGAAGTCTCTGAAGTCTCTTGGTTCCGCCGGGAGTTCAGACGCGCTCGACGATCGTGGCGATGCCCATGCCGCCGCCGACGCAGAGGGTCGCGAGGCCGTACCGCTTGTCCTGGCGCTCCAGTTCGTCGATCAGGCTGCCCAGGATCATCGCGCCGGTGGCGCCGAGCGGGTGGCCGAGGGCGATGGCGCCGCCGTTGACGTTGACCTTGTCCAGGGACAGGCCCATGTCCTTGACGAAGCGCAGGACGACCGCGGCGAAGGCCTCGTTGATCTCGACGAGGTCGATGTCGTCGATGGTCAGTCCGGCCTTGGCGAGCGCCTTGCGGGTGGCGGGCGCGGGGCCGGTGAGCATGATGGTGGGCTCGGAGCCGGAGACGGCGGCGGAGACGATGCGGGCGCGGGGCGTGAGGCCGTGGCGCTCGCCGACCTCGCGCGAGCCGATCGCCACCAGTGAGGCGCCGTCGACGATGCCGGAGGAGTTGCCCGCGTGGTGGACGTGGTCGATCTTCTCGACCCAGTGGTACTTCTGCAGCGCCACGGCGTCGAAGCCGCCCAGGTCCCCGATGTCCGCGAAGGACGGCTTCAGCTTGGCCAGGGAGTCCGCGGTGGTGCCCGGGCGCAGGTGCTCGTCGTGGTCGAGGACCGTCAGGCCGCTGCGGTCCTTCACGGGGACGACGGAGCGGTCGAAGCGGCCCTCCTTCCAGGCCGTCGCCGCCCGCTCCTGGGAGAGCGCCGCGTACTCGTCGACGTCGCGGCGCGAGAAGCCCTCGATGGTGGCGATGAGGTCGGCGCCGATGCCCTGCGGGACGAAGTTCACGGCGAGGTTGGTCATCGGGTCGTTGAACCAGGCGCCGCCGTCCGAGGCCATCGGCACCCGGGACATGGACTCGACGCCGCCCGCGAGGACGAGGTCCTCCCAGCCGGAGCGCACCTTGGCGGCGGCCAGGTTGACGGCTTCCAGGCCCGAGGCGCAGAAGCGGTTCTCCTGGACGCCGGCCACCGTGTCCGGGAGGCCGGCTGCGATGGCGGCGATGCGGGCGATGTCGGAGCCCTGGTCACCGACCGGGCCGACGACGCCCAGCACGATGTCGTCGACGGCGGCCGGGTCGAGACCGGGGAAGCGGGCGCGGATCTCGTGGATGAGGCCGACGACGAGGTCGATGGGCTTGGTGCCGTGCAGGGCGCCGTTCGCCTTGCCGCGGCCGCGCGGGGTGCGGATCGCGTCGTACACGTACGCTTCGGTGCTCACTGGGAAGCCTTTCGAGGGTGAGGGTCAGCCGGGCAAGGGAGCCCTGGGGCGTGTTCGGAACACTCACGGGCCGAGCAGGGAACGCCCGATGATCTCCTTCATGATCTCGGTCGTCCCGCCGTAGATGGTCTGGATACGGCCGTCGGTGAAGGCCCGGGCGACCGGGAATTCGCTCATATAGCCGTAGCCGCCGTGCAGTTGGAGGCAGCGGTCCGCGACCCGCTTCTGCAGCTCGGTCGCCCACCACTTGGCCATGGAGGCGTGCACGGCGTCGAGCTCGCCGTTGTCGTGGTCGGCTATGCAGCGGTCGAGGAAGGTGCGGGTGACGGCGCACTCGGTGGCCATCTCGGCGATCTCGAACCGGATGTGCTGCTTGGTGGCGAGCGGCCGGCCGAACGCCTCGCGTTCCTTGACGTACTCCGTGGTGATCTCCAGCAGGTGTTCGGCGGCGGCGATGGCGGAGACCGCGATGCTGAGCCGTTCCTGCGCGAGGTTCGTCATCAGATGGAGGAAGGCGCCGTTGAGGTCGCCGAGGAGGTTCTCCTTGGGCACGCGGACGTCGTGGAAGAACAGCTCGGCGGTGTCCTGTGCCTTCTGGCCGATCTTGTCGAGGTTGCGGCCGCGCTCGAAGCCGTCCATGCCGCGCTCGACGACGAGCAGCGACAGCCCGTGCGCACCGCCCTCCGGGGTCGTCTTCGCGACGACGATCACCAGGTCGGCGAGGATGCCGTTGGAGATGAAGGTCTTGGAGCCGTTGAGCACCCAGTGGTCGCCGTGGTCCTCGGCGTGGGTGCGGATGCCCTGGAGGTCGGAGCCGGCGCCGGGCTCGGTCATGGCGATGGCCGTGATCAGCGAGCCGTCGCAGAAGCCGGGCAGCCAGCGGCGCTTCTGCTCGTCGGTGGCGAGCGAGGTGAGGTACGGGCCGATGATGTCGTTGTGCAGGCCGAGGGCGAGGCCCGGGGCGCCCGCGCGGGTGAACTCCTCGGCGAGGACGGCGCTGTAGCGGAAGTCGGGGGTGCCGCCACCGCCGTACTCCTCCAGGACGGCGAAGCCGAGCAGTCCCTGCTTGCCGGCCGCGCGCCAGGCGTCACGGGAGACGATGCCGTCCTTCTCCCACTGCTCGTAGTACGGCAGCACCTCCCTGGCCAGGAAGCTGCGCACGGTGGCGCGGAACGCGTCGTGCTCGGGGGCGAAGATCTGCCGCTTCATGCGAGGTCCTTCGTGTCTTCCTGGTGCTTCATGAGATCGGGTACGCCCCAGTCGCGGGCCACGTCGGCGGTGTCCGCGCCGGGCTGGGCGGGTCCGGTGCGTACGGCGGTCGGGGTCGCTGAGAAGCGGGGCGCGGGGGCCGGCTGGGTGATGCCGCCGTGGTCGGTGAAGGTGCCGCGGGCGGCGAGGTGGGGGTGGTGCGGGGCCTCGCGCAGGGACAGGACGGGGGCGACGCAGGCGTCGGTGCCCTCGAAGACGGCCGTCCACTCGTCCCTGGTACGGGACTTGAAGCGGGCGGCGACCGCCTCGCGCAGCTCGCCCCAGCGGGAGAAGTCCTTGCGGGCGGCCGCGTGCTCCTCGATGTCGAGCAGCCGCAGGAACTCGGCGTAGAACTGCGGCTCCAGGGCGCCGACCGCCATGTACTTCCCGTCGGCGGTCTCGTAGGTGCCGTAGTAGGGGCAGCCGCCGTCGAGGAGGTTGGCGCCGCGCCGGTCCTGCCAGCCGCCGGCGGCGAGCATGCCGTGGATCATCGCGGCGAGGTGGGAGGTGCCGTCGACGATGGCGGCGTCGACGACCTGGCCGGTGCCGGTGGCGCGGGCGTGGTGGAGGGCGGCGAGGACGCCGACGATGAGGTAGAGGGAGCCGCCCGCGTAGTCGCCGACCAGGTTGGCGGGGACCGCCGGGGGTTCGTCGGGGCTGCCGATCATGCCGAGGGTGCCGGTGAGCGCGATATAGGCGATGTCGTGGCCGGCGCGGTCGGCGAGCGGCCCGTCCTGGCCCCAGCCGGTCATACGGCCGTAGACCAGCGCGGGGTTGCGGGCGTGGCAGGCCTCGGGGCCGACGCCGAGGCGCTCGGCGACGCCGGGGCGGTTGCCCTCGATGAGGATGTCGGCGCGGGCGGCGAGGTCGAGGACGCGCGCGGGGCCGTCGGGGGACTTCAGGTCGACGATCACCGAGCGCTTGTTGCGGTTGGTGATGTCGTACGCGGTGTCGATGGCGAGTCCCGTGCCGCCCGGCCGGTCCACGCGGACGACGTCGGCGCCGAGGTCGGCGAGAAGCATGGCGGCGAACGGGCCGGGCCCGATTCCGGCCAGCTCGACCACGCGCACGCCGGTGAGCGGGCCCTGTTCCGGCGTCGTCGCCATCCTGCCCCCAGGGGTATGACACTACTGCTGTAACACCAGTGATGCTAAGAACATGCGCCGACGGACACAAGAGCAAGCGCTTAGGAAGTTACCCGCCGGAAGCCGGTCCGCGAACCCGTGCGGTGCGGGTCAGCGCGTGTCCAGCTCCGCTATCAGCCGTTTCGGGGCGATGGTGCGGTAGCTCTCCTCCACCCAGTCGCAGAGCAGCTCGGCCGTCGGGGCGCCGTTGTGCTCCAGCGGGACGCTGACCCAGCCCGCCTTGCCCAGGCCGTATCCGGCGGGTTCGGCACCCGGGCAGGTCAGGGCGTGGGCGTGCGCCGACTCGTCCTTGAGCTTGACCGTGACGCCCAGCGGGTGACTGCCGTCGTCGACGCCGAGGAAGACGAACACCTTCTTGTTGACCTTCACGACCGTCTCACCCCACGGGAACTCCTCAGCGGCACCCGGCAGCCCGAGTGCGAACTCGCGCACTTTCTCCCACTTCTTCAGGGCATTCCTGGGCACCGCCACCGCACATACCTCCGGGCTCGTCGTCGGGCTCCGCACCCCTCACGCTAGCCTCGGCCACCGACAACGGCGCGTGCTGCGAGACCGAGGGGTGTCATGACCAGGCTGAAGAGGGCGGATCGCCCGTACGACGTCGTGCTCTTCGGAGCGACGGGCTTCGTGGGGATCCTCACCGCGGAGTACCTCGCCGCGCAGGCACCCGAGGGGCTGCGCTGGGCAATCGCCGGACGCAGCAGGCAGAAGCTGGAGCGGCTGCGTGACCGGCTGCCGGGCGGCGCGAAGGTCGGGATACTGGAGGCGGACGTCTCGGACCCGGCCTCGATGCGGCGACTCGCCGAGAACGCGCGCGTGGTGGCCACGACGGTGGGGCCGTATGTGACCTACGGCGAGGATCTCGTCGCCGCCTGCGCGGACACCGGCGCCGACTATCTCGACCTGTCCGGTGAGCCGGAGTTCGTGGACCTGACCTATGTCCGGCACGACGCACGCGCGCGTGAGACGGGCGCACGGCTGGTGCACGCCTGTGGCTTCGACTCGATCCCGCACGACCTGGGCGCGTACTTCACCGTCCAGCAGCTGCCCGAGGGCGTGCCGCTGACGGTGGACGGGTTCGTGACCGCCGACGCCATGTTCTCCGGCGGCACATTCGCCTCGGCGCTCAACCAGTTCTCGCGCGGGCGCCAGATGCTGTCCGCCGCGCGTGACCGGGCCCGGCACGAGCCGCGGCTGATGGGGCGCCGGGCGCAGGCGCCGACGGGTGCGCCGCGGTTCGCCAAGGAGGTCGGCGCCTGGGCGGTGCCGCTGCCGACGATCGACCCGCAGATCGTCCGGCGCTCCGCGCGGTCCCTCGACCGGTACGGACCGGACTTCCGCTACCGCCACTACGCCGCCGTACGGCATCTGCCGATCGCGCTCGGCGGGGTCGCGGCGGTCGGCGCGCTCGCCACGGCCGCCCAACTGCCGCCGGCCCGGCGCTGGTTGTCCGACCGGCTCAAGCCCGGCGAGGGGCCGGGCCCGGAGAAGCGCGCGAAGAGCTGGTTCTCGGTCCGTTTCGTCGGCGAGGGCGGCGGCCGGCGGGTCTTCACCGAGGTCGCGGGCGGTGACCCCGGATACGGCGAGACGGCGAAGATGTTCGCCGAGTCGGCCCTGTCCCTCGCCTTCGACGACCTGCCGCCCACGGCCGGCCAGGTCACGACGGCGGTGGCGATGGGGGACGCGCTGATCGAACGGCTGCGGAAGGCGGGGATCACCTTCCGGGTGGCCGCGACCCGCTGAACGGCCCTAAAGGGTCCACCCCGCCACGGTGAAGATCATCCCGCCGATCCAGGCCAGCCCCGCCACCACGGCGAGAACCAACGCGGCCGTCACGGCACGCTCCACAGGACGGTCGGGGTCGGCAAGGGGCTTCGGGGCACGGTGCGTCGTCATGCCTCAGAGCCTGCCGATCAGGGCGGGCGGGGACATCCGTACGGGTACTCAGACGACGTACTCAGCCGGAACCGACCGTGGACCTCATCGGAGGTCGTCACCCGTGTCCTCGGTCGGCGGCCAGTCCCCCAGCGCCTCCGCGATGCGGTCCCGCACGGACGGGTCGGACGCGGAGGTGGCGAGCCGGACGGCGATGGGGCCGATCTGCCAGCCCGCGTGATGGTCGTAGAAGGGAGGGTGCCCCGCCTCGTTGTGGGCGACCTTGCCGACCAGCTCGGCGAGACGGATCAGTAGCCGCTGCTGCTCCGTCGGGTACTCCCAGGCATCGAGTCCTCGCCCGCGGACCAGCCCGAACACCTCGCTGCCACGGCTCCACCGGGCGCGGTCGGCCGCGAGTTCCACCGCCGCGTCGATCTCCGGTGTGCGGCCGAGACCCTCCGCCGCTGCCGCGAGCACCCGACCCGCCCAGGTCACAGGCAGGGGTTGGCGTTCGAACACGGATCGCCCCCAGCTCCGGGTCGGGTCCGCCGCGGCACGGGCGGCGAGTTCCGGCCTCGGCCCGGTCGCGTCCTTCAGTGCCCGCCGGCACAGGGCGTCCGCGTGGCGGGTCGTTTCCGGGAGGCGGTAGGTGGGGGTCAGGGTGAGGGTGTGGGCGCAGGCGTTGTCGAGGGTCGTGCGGTGGCCCACCGAGACGAAGACCGGCTTGACGGTGTCGCGGGTGCGCAGGGCTCGGCCCACCTCCTCGGTGCCTGCCATGAGGGGCGCCGAGGAGCCACGGGTGGTGGCGGGGGCGTCGTAGGTGAAGGTGAACGGGTTCTTGGCGACGCCGATCGTCGGCAGGCCGGTGAGGACGCCGAGGTGGCTGGCGAGGCCGAAGCGGCGAGGGTGGGCGAGGCCGTAGCCGTCGCAGACGACCAGGCCGGGCGGGCAGGGCAGGGCGTCGAGGGCGGCGAGGACCGTGGGGATCTCGCGGAAGGCGAGCAGGCCGGGGACGTACGGGAAGGAGATCCGGCCGACGGCCGTGGCCTCGGCGACCACCTCCAGGGTCGCGGCGTCCAGGACGACCGCCGCGGCCGCGACCACGTCCCGTTCGTCGTCGTAGGCCACGTCGACGCCGGTCACATGGCCGGATCCGGGCGGCGGGCCCGGCTCGTCGAGCACGACTCGCTCCCGGAGTTCGTCCTGGACGGCGCGGGCCTCCGCCTCGGTCGCGGGCCAGCCCGCTGGAATGCTTACGGTCGTCATGGTGGGCACGAGCGTACGGGCCCCGGAGTAGGCTCGCGATCATGTTCGTGCTGGAGCTGACCTACACCGCCCCGATCGAGGACGTCGACGCCGCGCTGGAGGCCCACGTGGCGTGGCTCGACGAGCAGTACGAGCAAGGGGTGTTCCTCGCGTCCGGACGCAAGAACCCCCGCGACGGCGGGGTGATCCTCGCCGTCGCGGAGGACCGCGGGCGCATCGAGGAGATCGCCGCGGGGGATCCGTTCGTCGCGGCCGGGGTGTGCGCGTACCGCATCACCGAGTTCGTCGCCACGAAGACGGCACCGGGACTGGAGCGCTACCGCGAGACGCCCGGCTGAGTCGGCCGGCCGGGGCGGTCGGGTCACTTCCCGCCCAGCGCCTGCTTGAGCTGGCTCTTGTTCATGTCCGAACGCCCGTGGATGTTACGGCGCTTGGCCTCCTCGTAGAGCTGGTCGTACGTGGGTCCCTGGGAGCCCTTGCCGGACCGCTGGCCGCCCCGCTTGCCGGACGACATGTCCTGGGTGGACGTGCGGCTCGCGGACTTCGACTCGCCCGACCGGGCTCGCTCCTTGTTCACCGTCCGCGCCGCGATCTCCTTGGCGCGGCCTGTGCTCTCGCCCCGGTCCTCGGCGCTTTCCTTGATGTGCTCGTACTGGCGCTCCCGCTTGGAGCTCGAACCGCGTGGCATGTCGGGTCACTCCTCTCGCAGTCGGCGCCCGAGTACCCACTTTCGCCGTCAGCCCTCCAGCCGCGCCACCCGGCCCCTCTCCCCCGCGGCCCAGCAGCCCAGGTCCGGGGTGCAGTCCACGGTGTCGTACGAGCCCGCGTCGACGGTCCGCCAGGTGCGGCCGCCGTCGGTCGTCAGATCGGTGCCGGTGGGGCCGACCGCGAGGGCGGCGATACGGCTGTGCGGCAGCCAGGCGACGCCGGAACGGTAGGCGGGCGGCGGCGTGGCGGCGGGCCGCCAGCCTCGGCCGGCGTCGCGGGTGTGTGCGGCGGCCTGCGGGGAGGCCTGGTCGGGGCGGTAGTCGCCGCCGACGGCGAGGCCGTGCGTACGGTCGCGGAAGGCGAGCGCGAAGACGCCACGGGCCGGGTCGCCCGCGGGGATCGGGGCGTCGGCGGCCGTCCAGGTGAGCCCTCGATCGCGGGAGTGCAGCACGCGCGCGCGTGCGGCGCCGCCGGTGGCCAACCAGACGTCCTTCGGCCCGGAGCCGACCAGGCACTGCCCGCTCGCCGCGAAACCGGCCTCGCCCTCCAGCGCGGCGGGCATCCCGGCGCTGGGCAGCACCTTCCAGGAACGGCCGCCGTCACTGGTCGACAGGATGCGGAACCTGCCGTCGACCGGGTCGCTCATCGCCAGCCCGTGGCGGCGGTCGAAGAAGGTCATGCAGTCGTAGAAGGCCCGCGCGTCGGTGTTGCGGAAGGACTCCGTCCAGGTCGCGCCGCCGTCGTCCGTGCGGTACACGCGCGACGCCTCGCCCTCGCCGATGGCCAGCACCACCGCGCGGCGGGCGTCGAACGCCTCGATGTCCCGGAACTGAAGCTCGCCGGCGCCGGGCGGCGAGACGTTTCGCCAGGTCGTGCCGCCGTCGGTGGTGCGCAGCACGGTACCCGCCGTTCCCGCCAGCCACGCGGTGTTCCGGCTGACCGCGGACAGCCCCCGGAACCGCACCTCCGGGGCGCCGCTGTCCTTGAGTTCCCAGTGCGGCGCCCGGCGCTCCGGTTCGTGCGCCTGCGCGGGTACGGCCGTCAGCACGGCCAGCGCCGCCGCGCACACCGCCCCCACGGTCACTGTCCGAAACGTACGCCCCGACCGTCGCATGCTCCCCGAACGCCTCATGGCGGGCGAAGCTAGCCGACCGCCTCGGCGGCGTCCAGACGGCCTCCGTCACAAGTGACTTTCCCGGCACAGGAGGACGAACGCGTCACCCCCGTGCATGAAGGCGGTGACAGAGGTCACTCGCTCTTCGTGTGCACGGATTGGCTGATTCCGTCGTCTCTATCAGTGCCCGGTCTCGTCCGCCCGGATGTTCGTCCAGCCGTCACAAGGGAGCAAGGCGTTGTCCACCGTCATCGAGCAGCCCGTTGAGGCCCGTCTCGTCGCCGCCGCGCCGCGGATGCCGAGCATTCCGGCGACCCTGCACTACGACCGGCGCGATCCGTTTGCCGTCCGTATGACGTTTCCGGCTCCGGCGACGCTGGAGGGGGTCGAGGTCTGCTGGACCTTCAGTCGTGAGCTGTTGCTGGGGGGTCTGGAGGGGGCTGTGGGGGACGGTGACGTCCGGGTGCGGCCGTATGGGTTCGATCGTACGGTGCTGGAGTTTCACGCGCCTGAGGGGACGGCTGTCGTGCATATCCGGTCCGGTGAGGTGCGGCGGTTCCTGGAGGCTACGAGCGAGTTGGTGCCGATGGGGTTGGAGCATCTTCAGCTGGATCTGGACCGGGATCTGGCGGAGCTTATGCGGGATGCCTGCTGACGGGGCGGTTTTCGCCCCCGCCGCCCCTACCCGTCCCATCCCTTGAAGGGGCTCCGCCCCTTCGACCCCGCTGGGGGCTGCGCCCCCAGACCCCCGCTGTCGGCCCTTCGGGCCTCGTCCTCAAACGCCGGACGGGCTAGGAGTGGCCGCCTCGCAGCTCGGGGATACGAGCCATGGCTTGGCTCGCATTTAATTCCGTTGACACCCCCGCATCGCCTCCATAGCGTGTACATCGGTCCTGTTGCCGTCGATTGGAGAAGGACGTTGCTCGTCTGAGGTCCTGAGACACCGCGCCACACCTGAGGTGTGTTTGCGCTGCGTGCGACCTCGGCCGTCGAGCCGTCCTCCGGAGCAGGGCCTTCTTGTTGGTCGCCGGTGTCTCGATACGCGTTTGCCCTTGATCGCTTCGAGCATCCGCGGAGGCCCGTATGTCTACTTCCATCACCTGTACTTCTCTCCATTTCACCTGGCCCGACGGCACTCCCGTCTTCGAAGGCCTCGATGTCTCCTTCGGTCCCGGCCGGACGGGGCTGGTCGGCGTCAACGGGTCGGGAAAGTCAACCCTGTTGAAGCTTGTCGCGGGTGAGCTCGCGCCGGTCGACGGCGGTGTGCGCGTCGCGGGTGAGGTGGGGTATCTCCCGCAGAACGTCACGCTCGACACCGGTCTGAAGGTCGACGAGGCTCTCGGTATCGCGGAGCAACGAGCCGCGCTGCACGCCATCGAGGCGGGTGACGTGGCCGAGGAGCACTTCGAGACCGTCGGCGACGACTGGGACGTGGAGGAGCGGGCCGTGGCCACCCTCGGCGAATTCGGGCTCGGGCATGTGGAGTTGGACCGCACCATCGGTGAGGTGTCGGGCGGCGAGTCGGTGCTGTTGCGGCTGGCGGCGCTGATGCTGCGCCGCCCGGACGTCCTGCTGCTCGACGAGCCGACCAACAACCTCGACCTGTACGCGCGTCGGCGGCTGTACGCGGCCGTCGCGTCCTGGCCGGGGGTGATGGTGGTGGTCAGCCACGACCGTGAACTCCTGGAGCTCGTCGACCAGATCGCCGATCTGCGGGCCGGGGAGGTCACCTGGTACGGCGGCAACTTCTCCGCGTACGAGGAGGCGCTCACCACCGAGCAGGAGGCGGCCGAGCGGATGGTGCGGGTCGCCGAGGCCGATCTGAAGAAGCAGAAGCGCGAACTGGTCGACGCCCAGGTCAAGTTGGCCCGGCGCAGGCGGTACGGGCAGAAGATGTGGGACCAGAAGCGCGAGCCGAAGATCGTCATGGGTGCGCGCAAGCGGGCGGCGCAGGAGTCCGCGGGCAAGCACCGGATCATGCACGAGGAGAAGCTCGCCGAGGCCAAGGAGCGGCTCGACGAGGCGGTGGAGGCCGTACGGGACGACGACGAGATCCGCGTCGACCTGCCGTACACGGCCGTGCCGCCGGGGCGGAACGTCCTTACGCTGATGGACCTGGAGCTGGCGTACGGCGCGCGCGTGAGCGGCGGATTCGATCTGCGCGGCCCTGAGCGGGTCGCGTTGATCGGGCGCAACGGCGCGGGCAAGACGACGCTGCTGCGGACCATCGCCGGGGAGCTGCCGCCGGTGTCGGGTGAGGCGACGGCACATGTCCCGCACCGGTTCCTGCCGCAGCGGCTCGATGTGCTGGACGGTGAGCTGAGCGTCGCCGAGAACGTGGCCCGCTTCGCGCCGGCCGCCACCAACAACCGGGTCCGGGCGCGGCTCGCCCGCTTCCTGTTCCGGGGCGCCCGCGCCGATCAGAAGGCGGCGACGCTCTCCGGTGGCGAACGCTTCCGGGCGGCGCTGGCGGCGCTGATGCTGGCCGAGCCCGCACCGCAGCTGCTGATGCTGGACGAGCCGACGAACAACCTGGACATGGCGAGCGTACGGCAGCTCACCACGGCCCTGGAGTCGTACGAGGGGGCGCTGATCGTGGCCAGCCACGACCTGCCGTTCCTGGAGTCGATCGGCATCACGCGCTGGCTGATGATGGCGGAGGGAGAACTCAAGGAAATCACGCCAGAAGCTGTCGGGTATTCCGCCTAGCTTCGGCTTCATGCCCGATTTCATCACCATCAGCGGAGCCCGGGAGAACAACCTCAAGGACGTCTCCCTGCGCATCCCGAAAGGCCGGCTGACCGTGTTCACCGGCCTTTCGGGCTCGGGGAAGTCGTCGATCGTCTTCGACACGATCGCGGTCGAGTCGCAGCGGCAGCTGAACGAGACCTTCCCGTGGTTCGTGCGCAACCGGCTGCCCAAGTACGAGCGTCCGCACGCGGAGGCCTTGGAGGACCTCTCCCCCGCGATCGTCGTCGACCAGCGGCCGGTCGGGGGCCACTCGCGGTCCACGGTCGGCACGATGACCGACATCTACTCGGTGATCCGGGTGCTGTTCTCCCGGCACGGCTCCCCCAGCGCCGGGCCCGCGACCGCCTACTCCTTCAACGACCCCTCGGGCATGTGCCCCGAGTGCGACGGCCTGGGTCGTACGGTACGGCCGGACTGGGACCGCATCCTCGACCCGGACCGGACGCTGGCCGGCGGGGCGGTCCGCTTCCCGCCGTTCGCGGCGGGCACCTGGCAGGGGCAGACGTACACGAACAGCGCCGAACTCGACCCGGACAAGCCCGTCGGACGGTTCACCGCGGCCGAGCGGGAGTTCCTGATGCGCGGCCGCCCCGGCAGCAAGGTCACCGTCACCGGCACGGGCGGCACCTGGGTCACCGACTACGAGGGGCTCGCCCCCCGCTTCGAACGGCTGTATCTGAAGCGGGACCTGTCGGCGATGAGCCAGAAGACCCGCGACCTGGTGCGGGAGTTCCTGGCGGAGGGCAGCTGCCCGGTGTGCGAGGGGGCCCGGCTGAACGCGGCGGCGCTCGCCACCCGCGTCAACGGTCTGAACATCGCCGACTGCACACATATGCAGGTCACCGACCTGATCACGGTGCTGAAGGACATCGACGACCCGGTCGCCGGACCGATCGCCCGCGCCGCCGTCACCGCCCTCGAACGCATCGACGCCATCGGCCTCGGCTACCTCAGCCTCGACCGCGAGACGTCCACGCTCTCCGGCGGCGAGGGCCAGCGCCTGAAGACCGTGCGCCATCTGGGTTCCAGCCTGACCGGCATGACGTACGTGTTCGACGAGCCCAGCGTCGGACTGCACCCGCGTGACGTCGGCCGTCTCGGCGATCTCCTGCTTCGACTGCGCGACAAGGGCAACACCGTGCTGGTGGTCGAGCACGACCCGGACGTCATCGCGCTCGCCGATCACGTCGTCGACATGGGTCCGGCCGCCGGCGCGGGCGGCGGACGGGTCGTGTTCGAGGGGACGCCGGGCGAGCTGGCCGAGTCGGGCACGGTGACCGGGCGGTGCCTCGGGCGTCGTGCGCAGCTGAAGGAGGACGTCCGCGCGGCGGGCGGTGGGCTGTGGGTGAAGGGCGCCGGCCGGCACAACCTGCGGGACGTGACCGTGGAGTTCCCGGTCGGGGTGCTCACCGTCGTCACCGGGGTCGCCGGGTCCGGGAAGAGCACGCTGGTCGCGGAGTTCACCGCGGCGCACACCGACGCCGTGGTCGTGGACCAGTCGTCGATCGGGATCTCCGCGCGGTCGACTCCGGCGACCTACCTCGGGATCATGGACACGGTACGGAAGATCTTCGCGCGCGAGACGGGCGCCGATCCGGGGTTGTTCAGCTTCAACTCGTCCGGGGCGTGCGGCACCTGCGAGGGTCGCGGGATCATCTACACCGACCTGGCGTTCATGGATCCGGTGACGACGACGTGCCACGACTGCGAGGGGCGGCGCTTCCGGGACGAGGTGCGGCGCCTGACCGTGGGCGGCAGCTCCATCGTGGACGTACTGGAGATGACGGCGGAGCAGGCGCTGGAGTTCTTCCCGGACGCGCGCGTACGCCGCCGGCTGCGCGCCCTGCGGGACGTGGGGCTGACGTATCTCACGCTCGGCCAGCCGCTCTCCACCCTCTCCGGCGGTGAACGTCAGCGCATCAAGCTGGCGACGCGACTGCACCGCACGGGGGCGGTGTACGTCCTGGACGAGCCGACGACCGGACTGCACATGTCGGATGTCGACGGGCTGCTCGGGCTGCTGGACCGGCTCGTCGACGTGGGCAACACGGTCGTGGTGGTCGAGCACAACCTGGACGTGGTGGCGCACGCCGACTGGATCATCGACCTGGGGCCGGACGGCGGGCGCGACGGGGGCCGGGTGATCTTCGAAGGAACCCCGCGACAGCTCCTCGACGCCCCCGGTTCCTTCACGGCCGAGCATCTCAGGAGGGCCACAGCCTGACCACGGGGGTTTTGTACGGGCGGGTAACCCCTGCATGATGGCGGGTCGGTGCCCCATGCAGCATGGCGCCGACACCTGCCACCGATCCGGAGATCCCTCGTGCCCAGCAAGAAGGCCCTCGTCCGCCGCCCCAGCCCGCGCCTCGCCGAAGGGCTGGTGACGCACATCGACCGGGAGAAGGTCGACGTCGACCTGGCGGTCGAGCAGTGGGAGGGATACGTGGAGGCCCTGCGCGGGCACGGCTGGGAGACGGTCGAGGTGGACCCGGCCGACGACTGCCCGGACTCGGTGTTCGTCGAGGACACGGTCGTCATGTACAAGAACGTCGCGCTGATCACCCGGCCCGGCGCCGAGTCCCGGCGCGAGGAGACCCTCGGCGTCGAGGAGGCCGTCGCCTCGCTCGGCTGCTCCGTGAACTGGATCTGGGAGCCGGGCACGCTGGACGGCGGCGACGTGCTCAAGGTCGGCGACACGATCTACGTCGGCCGAGGCGGCCGGACCAACGCGGCCGGCGTCCAGCAGCTGCGGGCCGCCTTCGAACCGCTGGGGGCGCGGGTCGTCGCCGTCCCCGTGAGCAAGGTGCTGCACCTGAAGTCGGCGATCACGGCGCTGCCCGACGGGACGATCCTCGGCCGTATCCCGCAGCTGGACGCCCCGTCGCTGTTCCCGCGCTTCCTTCCGGTGCCGGAGGAGTCAGGGGCGCACGTGGTGCTGCTCGGCGGCGGCAAGCTGCTCATGGCCGCGAGCGCGCCGAAGACGGCGGAGCTGCTCGCGGACCTGGGTCATGAGCCGGTGCCGGTCGACATCGGCGAGTTCGAGAAGCTGGAGGGATGTGTGACATGTCTCTCGGTCCGGATGCGTGATCTGTACGCCTGACCGACGCGGCGGAACACTCTTTCAGCCCCGGGACCTGCGGGTCCTGGGGCTTTTCGCGTAACCCGTGAAGTCCGGGCGGAACGGCCGCTGATCAGGGGTCTTTACATCGCTCTTAACCTACGGCTTCGTAACCTACGGGTTCGTAGCCTACGATCCCGTAGGTTCCCGGCAACCGCTCGCCGGTCACCTGCCCCGTGTTGTGCGTCCCCCTGGAGTTCCCGTGACGATCGCTTCCCCTCACCTCGGCAGCCCCGCCGTCTGGACCGACGCCCGGCTGTTGTACGCACTGGAGGAAGTGGTCGAGCAGGAGCTCAACCGGCATCTGAAGGTCGCCAAGGACTGGATGCCGCACGAGTACGTGCCGTGGACGGACGGCCGTAACTTCCCCGGCCTCTTCGAGGACGGCGAGGCCTGGGACAAGGAGCAGTCCAAGGTCACCGAGATCGGCCGCATCGCGCTGGTGGTGAACCTCCTCACCGAGGACAACCTCCCCAGCTACCACCACGAGATCGCCTCGCTCTTCGGCCGTGACGGCGCCTGGGGCACCTGGGTGCACCGCTGGACCGCAGAGGAGGGCCGGCACGGCATCGTGATGCGCGACTACCTGCTCACCTCGCGCGCGGTGGACCCGGACAAGCTGGAGCAGTTCCGCATGTCCCACATGAGCGAGGGCTTCGAGTCGGACAACCGCCACTCGATGCTGCACTCGGTCGCCTACGTCGCCTTCCAGGAGCTCGCGACCCGCATCTCGCACCGCAACACCGGCCACCAGTCCGGTGACCCGGTCTGCGACCGCATGCTGGCGCGCATCGCGACCGACGAGAACCTCCACATGGTCTTCTACCGCAACCTGCTGAAGGCCGCCTTCGAACTCGCCCCGGACCTCACGATGCAGGCCGTGCGCGACGTCGTCGTCAACTTCCGCATGCCCGGCCACGGCATCCCCGGCTTCGAGCGCGCCGCCGCCCAGATGGCCATCGGCGAGGTCTACAACCTCCGAATCCACCACGACGACGTCCTCCAGCCCGTCCTCCGCCACTTGAAGGTCATGGAGATCGACGGCCTCGGCCCCGAGGGCCAGAAGGCCCAGGAGGAACTGGGCCTGTACATGGGCGGCCTCGACGCGGAAGCCCTGAAGTTCGACGAGAAGCTGGCGGCCCGAAAGGCCCGGATGGCGGCCCGGGCCGGCGCCTGACGCCCCAGCCCGTCCGGCGTCCGAGGACGAGTCTTTGCCATCCCTGGCCCCCACCCACCCGCAGGAGACTCGCCAGGCATTCTCAGCCCGTCCGGCGTCCGAGGACGAGTCTTTGCCATCCCTAGCCCCCACCCGCCCGCAGGGGGCTCCGCCAAGCCTTTTCAGCCCGTCCGGCGTTTGAGGACGAGGCCCGAAGGGCCGACAGCGGGGGTCTGGGGGCGCAGCCCCCAGCGGGGTCG
>NZ_JAKEIP010000170.1 GCF_021474425.1 Streptomyces muensis
CCCGCTCCCGTCGTATCGCCCGCCCCCGCGCGCTCGCCGCCCTGCGGTCCAGGTCGGCCGTTCGGGCGCGGAGTTCGGTGCAGCGGGCGGTGGCGCGTTCGTGGTCGTCGCGGGCCCAGGCGAGGTCGAGGCGGATGGCGTCGGCTTCCTCCCGGCTGGTGGCGGCGGTGAGCAACCTGCCCAGTTCCGCCTGCCGTTCGGCGGCGTAGCGCTGTTCGCGGAGCATGACGTCGAGGCGGTCGCCGAGGGCGTCACGGCCGCCGGGCCGGGCGTCGTACGCGGCGAGGGCGGCGGCGTGCAGGGCGCGGGCGTGTTCGGTCTCGGGGCCCGCGCCGCCGGGGCCGTACTGGCCGGCGAGGTCGTGCAGGAGGGACTCCACCACGTCCCAGGGCGGTACTTCGCGTCCGTCGAGGCAGGCCTGCATGCCCTCCGGGTCGCGCTGCCAGAACACCCCGCACCAGCCGCCGCCCTGGTCGAGGCGCGCCAGAAGGCCGTCCAGGTAGTTCACGAACTCCCGCACCCGAGCCGGGAGTTGATCCACTGACATTGCCCAACTCCCGCCAGACCGGAGCACTCCGGTCCGTTAGGCAACACCAGTCATGTTACGAACGGGCTACGGGGAGTTTTCCGAATGGACGCAGAGTACGCCCGGGCTGCCGGAACGTGACGTGCGGGCGGCGCGTGCGGCTCAGGCGGCGGCGTCGGCGTCGGCGTCGGCGACCGGTGCGCAGCGGCCGACGATTTCGTCCATGGACAGCCCGAGGGCGTGCGCCAGTGCGGCGACCGTGAAGAAGGCCGGCGTCGGGGCCCGCCCGGTCTCGATCTTGCGCAGCGTCTCGGCGGAGATGCCGGCGCTCGCCGCGACCTGGGTCATGCTGCGGCCGCCGCGGGCCTCGCGCAGGAGCCGGCCGAGCCGCTCGCCGCGTTCGCGCTCTTCGGGGGTGAGTGGGGTGCGCACCATGGCACCGATTCTAATACCGCACCCTGATCGCACTCCCCCCATTCAAATACCGGTATAGTAATTGGCATGGTGGAACTGAAGACGGAACAGTCGATCGAAGCGATGTACACGACCGGGCAGGTCGTGGGCCAGGCCCTGAAGGCCGTGCGCAAGGCCGCCGACGTGGGGGTCTCCCTGCTGGAGCTGGACGAGGTGGCGCGCGAGGTGCTGAGCGCGGCGGGCGCGACGTCCCCCTTCCTCGGCTACCGCCCCTCCTTCGCCCCGGTCCCCTTCCCGGCCGTCATCTGCGCCTCGGTGAACGACGCGATCGTGCACGGCATCCCGACCGGGTACCGCCTGCGCGACGGCGACCTGGTCTCCATCGACTGCGGCGCCGAACTGGGCGGCTGGGCGGGCGACTCGGCGATCAGCTTCACGGTGGGCACGCCGCGCCCCGCCGACGTACGTCTGATCGAGACGGCGGAGCGGGCGCTGGCGGCGGGCATCGAGGCGGCCGTGGTCGGCAACCGCATCGGCGACATCGCCCACGCCGTCGGCTCGGTGTGCCGGTCGGCCGGATACGGCATCCCGGAGGGGTTCGGCGGGCACGGCATCGGCCGCCGGATGCACGAGGACCCCTCGGTGCCGAACGAGGGCCGGCCGGGCCGCGGCATGCCCCTGCGGGCCGGCCTCGTCCTCGCCATCGAGCCCATGCTCATCGCGAGCGGCAAGGACGACTACCACGCGGCCCCGGACGGCTGGACCCTCCGCACGAACGACGGCTCCCGCGCGGCCCACGTGGAGCACACGGTGGCGATCACCGAGACGGGCCCACGGATCCTGACCGCCCGCTGAACGAATCGCCTGCGCGGGGGTTCTGGTCCGAGGGCGACCGCGGGCAGTCGTCGGCTGGGCGCGCCCGCGCGGCGGAGCCGCATATGGATACAACCCCGTGCCCCTTGAGCACGTGCAGTGGACGTACTTCCAGGGGCGCGGGGAACTGCGCGAGCAACCACGAACCACCCGCAGCCGCTCACGTGTGCACCGCCCCTCGAACCCTCCGCCCCACCCGGCCACCCCCACGCTCCCTGAAGGTGCCCCCCGCCCCCGTTCGTGCGAAGGTGTTCTACGAGCGCGGCCAGGTGTAACCGGCTTCCGCCTGGGTTACCCGACTCCGGCACGCCGATCAAGCGAGGGCGACCCTGCCCGCGCAGGGACGCCGGATGGGAACGCCATGACCAGCGGCTTCAATGGTGGTCCGGAAGACTACGACCCCTTCGGAGAATTCCTCGCCCGCTTCTTCGGCGGACCGCGCCCCGGCCCCCGGCAGATCGACATCGGGCGGCTGCTCAGCCAGCCGGCCCGGGAGCTGGTGCGGGGCGCCGCGCAGTACGCCGCCGAGCACGGCAGCCGCGACCTGGACACCCAGCACCTGCTGCGCGCCGCGCTGTCCGCCGAGCCGACCCGGAGTCTGCTCAGCCGGGCCGGCGCGGATCCCGACTCGCTGGCGACGGAGATCGACGAGCGGTCGGGGCCGGTGCAGCACCCGCCGGGCGAGGCACCGCCGCCGACCTCGCTGTCCCTGACGCCGGCCGCCAAGCGCGCCCTGCTGGACGCGCACGACCTGGCCCGGGCGCGCGGCACCGGGTACATCGGCCCGGAGCACGTGCTCAGCGCCCTCGCCGCGAACCCCGACTCCGCGGCCGGGCACATCCTCAACGCGGCCCGCTTCAGCCCCTCCGGCGGGCCGCCCGAGGCCCCGGACGCCCCCGATTCCCGGCCCCGTATCGACCAGCGGCCGCGCGTCGACTCCGGTACGCCCACCCTCGACAAGTACGGCCGCGATCTGACCGACCTCGCCCGCCGGGGCCGTATCGACCCGGTGATCGGCCGGGACGAGGAGATCGAGCAGACCATCGAGGTGCTCTCCCGGCGCGGCAAGAACAACCCGGTGCTGATCGGCGACGCGGGCGTCGGCAAGACCGCGATCGTGGAGGGGCTGGCCCAGCGGATCGCCGACGTCGACGTGCCCGACGTGCTCAGCGGCCGCCGTGTGGTCGCGCTGGACCTGACGGGCGTGGTCGCGGGCACCCGCTACCGGGGCGACTTCGAGGAGCGGCTCAACAACATCGTGGGCGAGATCCGCTCCCACTCCGACCAACTGATCGTCTTCATCGACGAGTTGCACACCGTGGTGGGCGCCGGAGGCGGCGGCGAGGGCGGGTCCATGGACGCCGGGAACATCCTCAAGCCGGCCCTCGCGCGCGGCGAACTGCACATCGTGGGCGCGACCACGCTGGAGGAGTACCGCAGGATCGAGAAGGACGCGGCGCTCTCCCGCCGCTTCCAGCCGATCCTGGTCCCCGAGCCGACCACCGCCGACGCCATCGAGATCCTGCGCGGCCTGCGCGACCGCTACGAGGCCCACCACCAGGTCCGCTACACCGACGAGGCGCTCGTGGCCGCCGTGGAGCTGTCGGACCGCTATCTCACCGACCGCCGCCTGCCGGACAAGGCGATCGACCTGATCGACCAGGCGGGCGCCCGGGTACGGCTGCGCGCGCGGACCAAGGGCACGGACGTACGGGCCATGGAGCGCGAGGTCGAGCAGCTGCACCGGGACAAGGACCAGGCGGTCGCCGACGAACAGTACGAGCAGGCGACCCAACTACGTGACCGTATCGTCGAGTTGAAGCAGCGCATCACGGACGCGTCCGGCGACGAGGAGGTCGACGAGGGCCTGCACCTGGAGGTCACCACCGAGGCCATCGCGGAGGTCGTCTCCCGGCAGACCGGCATCCCGGTGAGCAGCCTCACCGAGGAGGAGAAGGACCGGCTGCTCGGCCTGGAGGAGCACCTGCACGAACGGGTCGTCGGCCAGAACGAGGCCGTGCGCGTCGTCTCCGAGGCGGTACTGCGCTCCCGCGCCGGGCTCGCGAGCCCCGACCGGCCGATCGGCAGCTTCCTCTTCCTCGGCCCGACCGGCGTCGGCAAGACCGAGCTGGCCCGGGCGCTCGCCGAGGCACTGTTCGGCAGCGAGGAGCGCATGGTCCGCCTGGACATGAGCGAGTACCAGGAGCGGCACACCGTCAGCCGGCTGATCGGCGCCCCGCCCGGCTATGTCGGCCACGAGGAGGCCGGCCAGCTCACCGAGGTGGTGCGCCGGCACCCGTACTCGCTGCTGCTGCTCGACGAGGTCGAGAAGGCCCACCCGGACGTCTTCAACATCCTGCTGCAGGTCCTGGACGACGGCCGGCTGACCGATTCCCAGGGGCGCACGGTGGACTTCACGAACACCGTCATCGTGATGACCAGCAATCTGGGCTCGGACGCGATCAGCCGGGGCGGCGCCGGGATCGGGTTCGGCTCGGGGGGCGAGGAGGCCGACGAGGAGGCGCGGCGCGAGCGGGTGCTGCGCCCGCTGCGCGAGCACTTCCGGCCCGAGTTCCTCAACCGCATCGACGAGGTGGTCGTCTTCCGCCAGCTGACCCCCGACCAGTTGCGGCAGATCACCAACCTCATGCTGGACCAGACCCGCCGGCTGCTGCAGGCCCAGGGCGTCTCGGTCGACTTCACCGGCACGGCCGTCGACTGGCTGTCCGAGCGCGGCTACCAGCGCGAGTACGGCGCCCGCCCGCTGCGCCGCACCATCCAGAAGGAGGTCGACAACCAGCTCTCCCGGCTGCTGCTCGACGGCCGGATCGGCGAGGGCGGCCGGGTGACGGTGGACGTGCAGGACGGGCGGCTCACCTTCCGCGCGGAAGAGCTGCCGCCCGCCCCCGAGTTGTGACCTGCCGGGCGCGTCTCGAGTTGTGACCTGCCGGGCGTCCTACGACGCCGGCCACACCACCATCGCCGAGCCGCCGCCCCGCCGTACCTTCTCGGCGGCGGCCAGCCACTTGCCGTTCGGCAGTCGCTGTACGCCGGTTGCCGCGCCGATCTCCGGGTTGAGCCGGAAGCCGTGCCCGATGGCCTCCAGCCGCGCCCGCAACGGGCTGTTGTAGAGGCCCGGTTCGAGTTCGGTGGTGGTCTGGTTGCGCTGGCTGGCGCGCGGCGCGGCGATGGCGTCGACCAGCGGCAGACCCCGGTCGAGGAAGCCGGTCAGGCTCTGCAGCACGGTCGTGATGATCGTCGCGCCACCGGGCGAACCGAGCGCCACGACCGGCTTGTCGTGCCGGTCGAGCACGATCGTCGGCGACATCGACGAGCGCGGCCGCTTGCCCGGCCCCGGCAGGTTCGGGTCGTGGACGTCGGGGCCGGCGGGCGTGAAGGAGAAGTCCGTCAGCTCGTTGTTGAGGATGAACCCGCGGCCCGGGACCGTGATGCCGCTGCCGCCGGTCTGCTCGATGGTGAGCGTGTACGAGACGACGTTGCCCCACTTGTCGGCCACCGTGAGGTGCGTGGTGCTGTCGCCCTCGTAGGTGGTCGGCGCCGCCGTGCCGCGCGCGTCGCAGGCCGCGGGGTCGCGCGGGTCGCCGGGCGCGACCGGGCTGGTCAGCACCGCGTCGTCCTTGATCAGGCAGGCTCGCGAGTCGGCGTACCGCTGCGACAGCAGCTCCTTGGTCGGTACGTCCTCGAAGGCCGGGTCGCCGACCCAGCGCCCGCGGTCGGCGAAGGCGATCCGGCTGGCCTCGATGTAGCGGTGCAGGTACTGGACCTCGCTCGCCTTGGAGAGGTCGGTGTTCTCCAGGATGTTGAGCGCCTCGCCGACCGTGGTGCCGCCGGAGGAGGAGGGCGCCATGGAGTAGACGCCGAGGCCGTGGTACGAGGTCCTGGTGGGCGCCTGTGACTTGGTGCGGTAGGTCGCCAGGTCCTTGGCGGTCAGGTCTCCGGGACGGGCGTTCCAGCCGGAACTCGGGTCCACGGGCGGGTGGTTGACCGTGTCGACGATGTCGTCGGCGAGGTCGCCGCGGTAGAGCGCGCCGACCCCCTTCCTGGACAGCTCGGCGTAGGTGCGGGCGAGATCGGGGTTCTTGAAGGTGGAGCCGACGACCGGGAGCCGCCCGTTCGGGAGGAACAGCTTCGCGGTGTCCGGGAAGTAGCGGAAGCGGGTCTCGTTCGCGGCGGTCTGGTCGCGGAAGGTGCCGTCGACGGTGAAGCCGTCCCGGGCGAGCCGTTCGGCGGGCTTCAGCAGCGTGCCGAGCCGTTTGCTGCCCCACTTGTCGAGGGCCTGCTGCCAGGTGGCGGGCGTGCCCGGGGTCCCGACGCTGAGGCCGCTGCTGACGGCCTCGGCGAAGGGGATCGCCGCGCCGTTCTCCACGAAGAGGCCGGAGTCGGCGCTCAGGGGCGCGGTCTCACGGCCGTCGATGGTGCGCACCGTACGGGACTTGGCGTCGTAGTAGACGAAGTAGCCGCCTCCGCCGATACCGGCCGAGTAGGGCTCGGTGACGCCGAGCGCGGCGGCGGTGGCCACGGCGGCGTCGACGGCGTTGCCGCCCTTGCGCAGGATCTCGATGCCGGCCGCGGAGGCGTCCGCGTCGACGCTGGACACGGCGCCGCCGTACCCGACGGCGACGGGAACCTTCTCGACTGCCGTGCTCTCGGCGGCGGGTGGCGCCGCTGCCCCCACCGACACCACGGCGGCCGAGACCGCCAGGACCGACAGTTTCCGCGCGACAGGGCGACGCATCCGCACCTCCAGTCAGGGACCGTCCGGGCAGCCTATGCGATCGGCATGCCCCCGTCAGCAGGACCGCGCCGGGGCACTGCTCGAACACGGGTTTGCGTCGGCCCGCTACCATGCGCGCCCATGAATGACGACGTGCGCAACATCGTGCTGGGCGTGGTCGCGGCGGGCATCAGCGCCGCGCTCGGCTGGCTTGCCCGGACCTATCTGTGGAAGCGGAGGCTCCGCCGCAAGCAGGAGTTCTTCGGGCTGCCGCAGAACTCGGAGTCCCTGCTCGTCGTCAACCGTGACCCGGCCACCTCCGAGCCCGCGGTCCACCGGTTCGACGTGTTCGCCCTGCTGGAACTCGCCGCCCTGATCAAGGACTGCGGGGCACACCTTCAGATGGTGACCCAGGACAACGTCCAGCAGGGCTTCGGCGAGCGCACCGAGTTCTGCGTCGGCGGCCCCGGCTCCAACCGGCGAATGCTGGCCCACATGGCGGCGATGCTGCCCGGTGTGCGCGTCAACATCGACCCGGAACCGGGCCCGGACCGGGGCGCCTTCCAGATCGGCGGCGAGCGCTACCGCATGGAGGCCGGCGTGACGGAGTACGTCCTGCTGGCCCGCCTCACGGCGGGCGAGCGGCGCGAGGCGCGGCCGGTTTTCCTCTTCTGCGGACAGCGTGCGATCACCAACCAGGCCGCGACGCGCTATCTTGCCCGCAACCACGAGCGGCTGGCCCGCAAGCACGGCGCCAAGCCCTTCGTCCTGCTGCTGAAGGTCGTCAACTCGCAGGCGTACGGCCCCGATGTCGTCGAACTGGTCGCGGACGTGACCCGGCCCGCGCAGGCTCCGCTGCCGGCCACGGAGGCCGTTCCCGCACGGAACTCACACCGCGCCTCCTGAATTCGTTCACAGGGCAACAATCGTTACTGCCACGTAACTTACCGACGGGTTACTTGCGGTAAGAGGCCACGGTTACCGTTCGGTCACTTTGCACTGACACGAGTGAGGAGTGACCCGTGGGAACCCAACGCAAGGCCCTGCGCACGACCGCCGTGGGCGCCGTCTCCGCGACCCTGATCGCCGGGACCGCCCTCGGGCTCGCCCCCGCCGCCCAGGCGACCCCGAGCGGCGTCCGCTTCGTCGACATCAGCGGCGACGGGGGCACCACCCTCAAGGCGAACGTCATCACACCGGCCGGTGCCGACGGCAACCGCCGCTACCCGCTGCTCGTGCTCCCCACGAGCTGGGGCCTGCCCCAGGTCGAGTACTTCGCGCAGGCGCAGAAACTCGCGAACTCGGGCTACATCGTGGTCAGTTACAACGTGCGCGGCTTCTGGCAGTCGGGCGGCGAGATAGAAGTGGCGGGCCCGCCCGACATAGCCGACGCGTCCAGGGTGATCGACTGGGCGCTCGCCAACACCCCGGCCGACGCGGGCCACATCGGCATGGCGGGCGTCTCGTACGGCGCCGGCATCAGCCTGCTGACCGCCGCGCACGACAAACGGGTCAGGGCGGTCGCCGCCCTCAGCGGCTGGGCCGACCTCATCGGCTCGATCTACTCCGGCCGCACCCAGCACGTCCAGGCCGCCGCGCTGCTGGACGGCGCGAGCCTGGTCACCGGCCGCCAGAGCGCCGAGGTCCGGCAGATCTTCAACGACTTCTACGCCTCCAACCTGTCCAAGGAACAGGACATGATCAATTGGGGGAAGAAACGTTCGGTCGCTACATACGTGGACCAACTCAACAAGAACGGCGCCGCGGTCATGATGGCCAACGCCTGGGGCGACACGATCTTCCCGCCCAACCAGTACGCGGACTTCTACGAGAAGCTGACCGGCCCCAAGCGGCTGGAGTTCCGCCCCGGGGACCACGCCACCGCCGAGATGACCGGTCTGTTCGGCCTGCCCAACGACGTGTGGACGGACACCGAGCGCTGGTTCGACCACTACCTCAAGGGCGAGGCCAACGGCATCGACCGCGAGCTGCCCGTCCGGCTCAAGTCCCGTTCCTCGGGCGGCTACGAGGGCTACCCGGACTGGAAGTCGGTCGGCGCGACCGACCGGAAGATCGCCCTCGCCGGCACGACCACCATCCGCACGAACGTCAACTCGGGCGCGGACGGCGGCGTCGTCTTCCTCTCCAGCATCCTCGACCAGGTGGCCCAGCTGCCCCCGATGGCCTCGATCCCACTGATCCCCCGACTCTGGGCGGGCGTCTGGCAGTCGGAGAAGTACGCCACGGCCCAACGCGTGCGCGGCACGGCCAAGTTGCACACCACCCTCACCCCGACCAAGGAGAGCGGGACCCTCGTCGCCTACCTCTACGACGTGGGCCCGCTCGGCCTCGGCAAGCTGGTCAGCAACGCGCCGTACACCTTCCACGGACGTACGCCCGGCAAGCCGTTCGCCGTCGACCTGGAGCTGTACTCCACGGCCTACGACGTCCCGGCAGGGCACCGGCTCGCCCTGGTCGTCGACACGGTCGACCCGCTCTACATCGAGCACAACCCGTCCGGCGCGCGGCTGACCTTCTCCTCACCGGCGAACGACCCGTCGTACGTGTCGATTCCACTGCGCGAGCAGTGATCTCCGGCCGGCGCCGGGCGGGTATGGCTCTGTGACTGCTGCCCCCTGCCGCCCCTCGCCTACGGGCCGTGGGGGGATCCCCACCCGGCAGCAGCGTCCCTGGTCGCGGCCGGGGCCACCTCCACGGCCTTGGGGACGGACGGAACATCGTAGTCGAGGTCGTTCGCGGCGAGGATTCCGGTGTGGAGAAACGCCGTTCGTCTCGGCATGGGTCGCACTTCCCGCTCAGTGATGGAGGATCTTCGACAGGAAGTCCCGGGCGCGCTCGCTGCTGGGATTGGTGAAGAACTCCTCGGGGCTGCGGTCCTCGACGATGCGGCCGTCGGCCATGAACACGACGCGGTTGGCGGCCGAGCGGGCGAAGCCCATCTCATGGGTGACGACGATCATCGTCATGCCGTCGCGGGCGAGTTGACGCATGACCTCCAGCACCTCGTTGATCATCTCGGGGTCGAGGGCGGAGGTGGGCTCGTCGAAGAGCATCGCCTTGGGTCCCATGGCGAGGGCCCGGGCGATGGCGACGCGCTGCTGCTGGCCGCCGGAGAGCTGCGCGGGGTACTTGTCGGCCTGATCGGCCACGCCGACGCGCTCCAGGAGTTCGCGGGAGCGCCGGTCGGCCTCCTCCTTCTTGCGGCCGCGGACCTTGACCTGTCCGAGGGAGACGTTCTGGAGGACCGTCTTGTGGGCGAACAGGTTGAAGGACTGGAAGACCATGCCGACTTCGGCACGCAGCCGGGCGAGCGCCTTGCCCTCCGCGGGCAGCGGCTGGCCGTCGAGCAGGATCGTGCCGGACTGGACGGTCTCCAGCCGGTTGACGGCCCGGCACAGCGTCGACTTCCCCGACCCCGAGGGGCCGATGACCACGACCACTTCCCCCTTGCCGACGGTGAGGTTGATGTCCTTCAGGACATGCAGTTCCCCGAAGTACTTGTTGACGTCACGCAGCTCGATCAGTGGATCGCCAGCCATGCCCAGCCCCAGTCACTCTCAGCTGTGTAGCGGTTTCCGCAAACTATCCGGGCTGGAGTTGACTCCATGCGCGACACGCACTTTTCGGGCATAAGCCGTATTTACGCCGAATTTATATCGAACTTCAGGTCGGGATGTCATGCCTCCGCGACCTCCGCGTACAGCTGCGACAGCTCCGGCACCCCGTTCGCGGCCCACTCCTGCCCCGAGGCCACGACGTCGAACTCACGACCGGAGGAGAGCCGCACGACCGGCTGACCGTCCGGCCAGATCTCCCAGGCGGCCCCGGGCACGGTGCGCACGATGACGGTGCCGAGGTACAGACCGGCGTCGTTGCCCAGCCACGGCAGGACCTCCTCGTCCTCCCGCCAGCGCGGCGGCAGCTGGTCGAGCGCCTCCAACGAGGCGGCCGTGTCGTCGAGTTGGATCCCCGCACGGGACGCGTGGGAGCGCAGGAGTTCGCACTCGGCGAGGAGTTCGGCGATGCCCTCGGGGTCGGGGGTCCCGCGCTTCTCGGGCCGGTTGCCCAGAAAAGGGATCTTCATACCCCCAGCGTGTCATTCGCACGGCCGAACGCACCACAGGCGCGCGGGCCGTCGATTCCGGGCGAGTTCACGCCGAGTTCGGGCATGGCTCGTTGACGGGTCACGGGTGCCTCTCTAACTTCACGGTGCGTCTTGCGTCTCGCCGGAACGTCTCGCGCCTGTACGTCTCATCTGAAGTTGTCATGTGCAGTCATACGCCGTCCTGAGCGGTCGTGAACGGGAGGAGTCGGAGTTGCGCCGACGTGTGTGGAGTTCCGCGGTCGTCCTCGCTGTCTTCGCGGTCCTGGTGCCGGGTGTCTCCGCACACGCCGCCCCCGAGCGCAGAGCCGGGCCGCTGCCGCTGGACCAGCTCTTCGACAACAGGGCCGTCAGCGACGACGCCCGGCCCGCCGAGGCCGACTTCGACGGGGCGGGCGCCTCTCTGTCGGCACAAGCCCTGAGGGCCGCCGGTTGGACTCCGGGCCGCGCGCTGACCGTGCAGGGAGCCCGGCTCACCTGGCCGAAGCGGCAGCCGGGCCGGCCCGACAACGTCCTGGCAGCCGGACAGGACGTACGGGTACGCGGGCGGGGCGACGCCCTCGCCTTCCTGGTGGGAGGCACGGGCGGCTCCGGCGCCGCCGGCACCGGGATCGTCACCTACACCGACGGCAGCCGCACCTCCTACCACCTGACCGCCCCCGACTGGCGCACCGGCCCGCTCGCCACCAAGGCGGTGGCCCTGACGCACATCAACACGCCCCACGGCCAACTCGCCGAGCGGCCGCGGCTGTACGTCGTCACCGTGCCGGTGGTGACGGGGCGCGCGGTCGCCTCCGTACGGCTGCCGCGGGCGACCGGGCTGCATGTGTTCGCGCTGGCGGTACGGGCCCCGGCGCCCGGCTGGACAGGGAGTTGGTCGACGGCGACGGGTGGCTATCCGACCGTCGGGCCGTGGACCGACCGGACGCTGCGGCTGGTGGTGCACACGTCGGTCGGCGGGCCGCGGGTGCGGCTGCGGTTCGACAACACCTTCGCGGCGGCGCCGGTACGGATCGGAAGGGCCACGGTGGCTGTGCAGTCGGCCGGCGCCGCGGCGAGGGCGACGCCGGTCGCGGTGTCCTTCGGGGGTGCGGCGGGCGTCGTGATCCCGGCCGGCGCGCAGGCGTACAGCGATCCGCTCGGGTTCAAGGTGCCCGCGGACACGAATCTGCTGGTGAGCTTCCATCTGCCCCAGGCCGTGCCCGCCGCGCCGGTGCACCGGCTCGCACAGCAGCGGTCGTATGTGAGCGCGCCCGGTGACCACACGACGGACGGTTCCGCGACGGCGTACCCGACGGTCCTGACCAGCTGGCCGCTGCTGACCGGTGTCGACGTCGGCGGTGGGCCGGGGTCCGTGGTGCTCCTGGGGGACTCGATCACCGACGGCGACAAGTCCACGATGGACGCCAACCGACGATGGCCCAATGTGCTGGCCACACGGTTGCTGAAGCAGAGTGCGGTCCCGCGCTACGGGGTGCTGAACCAGGGGATCTCGGGCAACCGTGTGGTCTCCGACCGCTATCCCGGCGACGGGGTCTCCACGGACACGGCCGGGGTGAGCGCTCTGCACCGCTTCGACCGGGATGTCCTCGCCCAGACCTCGGCGCGTACGGTGGTCGTGTTCGAGGGCGTCAACGATGTGCGGTGGGGCACGAGCTCGGAGCAGGTGATCGCCGGACTGCGCGAGATCGCGGACCGGGGGCATGCGCGCGGGCTGCGGATGCTGGCGGCGACGATCCTGCCGTGTGAGGGCGAGGCGCAGTGCACCGCGCTGGCCGACGTGGAGCGGGTCGAGGTGAACGCGTGGATCCGCTCCGGCGCCGCGTTCGACGGCGTGCTCGACTTCGACGCGGTGGTACGGGATCCTGCGCGGCCGTCCCGGATGCTGGCCGTGTACGACAGTGGGGACCATCTGCATCCCGGCGACACGGGGCTCGCTGCGCTGGCTGGGGCGGTGGATCTGCGGTTGCTGGTGCCGTGAGGTCGGGCGGCGTTGCGGTGGGCGACTGGGGGCTCTGCCCCCAGACCCCCGTATCGGCCTGAACGGCCTCGTCCTCAAACGCCGGACAGGCTGCTGGGTGGGTTGCCCTATACGTCCAGGTCCACTACCACCGGCGCGTGGTCCGAGGCGCCCTTGCCCTTGCGTTCCTCGCGGTCCACGTAGGAGTCGGTGACGGCCTTGGCGAAGGGCTCGTTGCCGTAGACCAGGTCGATGCGCATGCCGCGGTTCTTGGGGAAGCAGAGCTGGCGGTAGTCCCAGTACGTGTACGGGTGGTCGTACTTCAGGGGGCGCGGGACCACGTCGGAGAGGCCGGACTCGCGCAGGGAGGCGAGGGCGGCGCGCTCGGCGGGGGTGACGTGGGTGAGGCCCTCGAAGGCGGCCGTGTCGTAGACGTCGTCGTCCGTCGGGGCCACGTTGTAGTCACCCATCACCGCGAACGGGCGGCTGCCGGCCGCGTCGCCGGCGACGGCGGCCTTGAGGGCCTCGAACCACTGGAGCTTGTAGGCGTAGTGGGGGTGGTCCACCTCACGGCCGTTCGGCACGTAGACCGACCAGACGCGGACGGGGCCGCAGGTCGCGGAGATGGCGCGGGGTTCCTCGGAGCCGTCGTAGCCGGGGTCACCGGGGAGGCCCTTGACGACCTCCTTGAGGCCTACTCGGGAGAGCACCGCCACGCCGTTCCACCGGCCGGTGGCGTTGACCGCCGCCTCGTAGCCGAGGTCGCGCAGCGGGTCGAACGGGAAGGCGTCCTCGGCGACCTTGGCCTCCTGGAGGCACAGCACGTCGGTGCCGCTGCTCTCCAGCCAGGCGAGGAGCCTCGGCAGGCGGGCGGTGATCGAGTTCACGTTCCAGGTCGCGATGCGCATGTCTGACAACCTACCGGGCGGGACTGACAACGCGGCCCCGCCCGGGGTGGGGCCGCTCACACCTGCGCCTCACACCTGCGCCGAGTCCCCCGGCGTCAGGCGCAGGTGCTCCGAGCCGCCCAGGCCGCCGATCTGGCGGTCGTAGATCGGGCGGGCCAGGTCGGTGAGCAGGGCGTCGTGGATGTCGTAGGCGCGTTGCGGCTTGACCTCGCGGACGTAGTCGATGACCTCGGAGATCTTGTTCCAGGGGGCCATGACGGGGAGCATCAGCGTCTCGACGGGGTGGTCGGGGACGGTGAGGGCGTCGCCCGGGTGGAAGACGCGGCCGCCGTCGATCAGGTAGCCGACGTTGGTGATGCGCGGGATGTCGGGGTGGATCACGGCGTGCAGTTCGCCGTGGACCTGGATGTCGAAGCCGGCGGCGGTGAAGGTGTCGCCGTGGCCGACGGTGTGGACGCGGCCCGGGAACGCCGCCGAGATCTGGTCCGCGACGGACCTCAGCGTCCAGATCTCGGCGGCCGGGTTGGCCTCGAGGGCCGTCCGCAGCCGCGCCTCGTCGAAGTGGTCGGGGTGCTCGTGTGTGACAAGGATCGCGTCCGCGCCGACCGCGGCGTCCTCCTCGCTGAACCCTCCGGGGTCGAGGACGAGCGTGCGTCCGTCCTTCTCCAGGCGGACGCAGGCGTGCGACTTCTTCGTGAGCTTCATGGCACCATCCTGCCCTCGGGCCGGCCCACGGGTCGCTCCGTGGGCGGCCCTTCGGCGGGAGGTCACTCCGTGGGAGTGGTCTCCTCCCTTATGACCTGCTGAGCGACCTTGAACGCGCTGTTCGCCGCCGGCACACCACAGTAGACGGCCGCCTGGAGCAGCACTTCCTTGATCTCGTCCGGGGTCAGTCCGTTGCGCAGGGCGGCGCGGGTGTGGAAGGCGAGTTCCTCCATGTGGCCGCCCGCGACCAGGGTGGCGAGGGTGACACAGCTGCGGGAGCGCCGGTCGAGGCCGGGTCTGTCCCAGATCTCGCCCCAGGCGTACCGGGTGATGAACTCCTGGAAGTCCCCCGAGAACTCGTCCGCCTGCGCCAGCGCCCGGTCGACGTGCGCGTCGCCGAGCACCTCGCGACGGACCTTGATCCCCGCGTCGTACGTGTCCGGCCGTCCCGTCGTCGTCGGCGGCGGTACGACGGCCGGCGCGATCTCGGCGATGGGCGCGGGCTGCGGCGGCGCGGCGGCCAGGACCGGCTTGACGGGGGCGGCGACGATGGCCATCTGGCCGGTGGTGGAGTCGTAGGCGGGCTGCCAGGCGGTGGTGAAGTGCCGGACCAGCAGATCGGTGACGGCGGCGGGCTGCTCGACCGGGACGAGGTGCGAGGCGCCGGGGACGACGGCCAGGCGGGCGTCCGGTATGCCGGCGACCAGGGTGCGGGCCTCCGCGGGGCCGGTGACCTGGTCGTCCGAGCCGACGAGGACGAGGGTGGGCACGGCGACGCCGGCGAGCTGGGACCGTACGTCGAACGAGGCGAGCGCCTCGCAGGCGGCTATGTAGCAGCCGGGGTCGGTGGTGCGCACCATCTGCACGGCCCACTCGGTGATCGCGGGCTGGGCGGCGGCGAAGCCGTTGGTGAACCAGCGGTCCGGCGAGGTGCGGGCGATCGGGTCGAGGCCGTTGGTGCGCACGATCACGCCGCGCTGCCGGAACTCGTCGGCCGTGCCGAAGCGCGGCGAGGCGGCGATCAGGGCGAGCGAGGCGATGCGCTCCGGGTGACGCAGGGCGAGTTCGATACCGAGGGCGCCGCCGAGCGCGCAGCCCGCGTAGCCGAAGCGCTGGACGCCCAAACCGTCGAGGGTGGCCAGCAGCCGGTCGGCGAGCTCGGCGACGGAGCCCGCGGGGTACGCGGGCGCGCCGCCGTGCCCCGGCAGGTCGAACCGGAAGACGCGCCAATGCTGGGTCAGCTCCGGGACCTGCCGGTCCCACATGTGCCAGGTGGTACCGAGCGAGGGGCCGAGGATGAGGACGGGGGCGTCTTCGGGGCCGTCGAAGCGGTACTGGAGGGCGGGGGTCTTCGTCTCACTCACCGCTCCACGCTAACCGCCCTTTCTTGCCTTCCGGACGACAGGCCCCATCTCCCTACACCTCACTCCCGCGGACCTCCGGTGAACCCTCACACCACCTTCACCGGAGGGACCGGCCGGATGCGGCTCAGGGCCGGAGGGTGACCCCGAACCGGGTCTTCATCCGCCGCAGTTCCCACAGCGAGACGGCGGTCACCGACAGGGGACCGCCCAGGGTGGCGCAGAGTTGGGCGACGAGGGGCTGGCCCTCCGGCAGGCCGTCGGGGATCACGCTGAAGATCGCGAACACCCATACCAGTGCCGTGGTGATCACGGGCGGCAGCATCGGGTGGACCTGGGCGGTGTTGAAGGCGCTACGGGCCGAGTACAGCGACGCCATGAAGAAGAAGGGGAAACCCCACACGATCACGATCAGCGCGGCGACGGCCAGCACGATCTCCCACCAGGTCATCCCATCCTCGGGTTTGGCGGCCAGGCCCGTCAGGGTGAGGACTCCGCCGATGACGACGATCGACAGCACGTACCAGCCGACCGCCTTGAGCGGAGCGCGCAGCCGGGAGCGCATGTGCGGCCGCAAGTGCGGGGGCGCGTAGTAGATGAAGCCGATGATGACCAAGGGCCCGGCGATCAGCAGCAGGATCGGGGCGAGGAGCATCTGGGCGGCGCTGCTGTACGCCGCGTCCTCCCAGCGGTCCGGTTTCACGCTGTAGACGAAGATCAGGGCCACGGTCGCGGCGGCGCCGAGGATGGTGCGGGCCACCTGGACGCGGTCCACGGTGCGGTCCACGATCCGGCCGTCGCCCTCCGCGTTGAAGAGCCGGGTGGCGAGGCGGTGGGTGGAGCGCAGGAGCGCGCCGACGAGCCCGAACGACAGGCAGCCGCGAGGGCGCCGGGCGGCAGGGCGCGGCGTGGGCTGCGGGCCGTAGGGGTACGGGTACGGGTTCTGGGGCGGGGCCGGGTAAGGAGCCTGGGGCGGGTACGGGCCCGGATTCGGGCCCGGATTCGGTGGCGGCGGTCCGTACGGTGCGCCCCAGCCCTGGTTTCCCGGTCCGTTGCCGCCAGGCTGACCGGGGCCGTGTCCCGGCCCCCATCCCCCCGTAGCCATCTCTCTCCCCGTTCGTTCCGCGCCGGTTGCCGTGTCGCCCGGCGACATCGCGGCAGTGTAGTTGTTCTTGGGGAACGGGTGGCTGTCGCGCTCAGTCCTCCGGCGCGGACCCGAGACCGGTGAGTGCGCCGACCGGGTCGAGGTCGGGGGTGCCGCGGGGCCACCAGTCGTCGTGGCCCGGTTCCGATTCGTACGGGTACCACAAACCGTCGCGGCCGAGGCGGAGTTGGACATGGCCGCCGGGGTGGGTGAGGCGGTTGCGCCAGGGGCGGAAGGCCGGCAGGTCGGCAGCGAGGAGGAGCGGGCGGGCCCGGTCGAAGCGGCCGGCCGGCGGGTCCCAGGGTTCTTCGAGGACGGCGAGCCCTTCGAGTCCGCCCTGGCGCCAGGCGGCGACGGCGCGGGCCAGTTCGGCCGGGGTGCGCTCGGCGGCGGCGGAGAGGGAGGCGTACAGGGCGCGGGTGCCGGCGGTGAGGCCGGAACCGGGGCGGGCGGCGGCGAGCCGGACCGCGTCCTGCCACAGGGTCAGTTCGCCCACCGGGTCCCGGCCGGTGCTGAGCAGCGCGTGCGCGCGGGCGGCCGCGTCGGTCGCCAACTGGTCCAGCGCGAACGGGTCAGGCCCGCCCGGCGCCGCCGGGTAGACGGGTGGCTGCTCGGGGTGCGGGGGCACGGGCAACGGGGCGGGGAGAGCGGGCAGTTGGCGCCCAGGTGCCAGGGCTTCGGTGGCTCTTACGCCGGCCAGGGGCGTCGGACCCTGTTCCTGCGCGGCGCGGGCCGCGCGGGCGGCGCTCAGCCGGGACAGGGCGTCGAGCAGCCCGCGTTCGCCGCGGCCGCGCAGCAGGAGCAGGACGAAGGGGTCGGCGTCCAGCAGGCGTGCGGTCTGGTAGCAGAGGGCGGCGGCGTGCTTGCAGGGGTGGCCGCGGTCGGGGCAACTGCAATGCGGTTCGAGGTCGCCGGGGCCCGGCAGCAGGGGCACTCCGCACTCGGCGAGGGTCTGCGGCATCTCCTTGTCCAGCAGCGCCGCGATGTGCCCCGGCCGCTCGGCCACGGCGTCCAGGAACCGCGTCCACTCGGCTTCGTCCAGCGTGCGCAGCCGCACCTGCACGCGATACGGCCGCGGCCGGCTGCCCCGCACATACGCCAGCGCCAGGCCCGGTGTCACGGTGATCGCGTCGACATGTCCTTCCTGCGCGTAACCCCGCCCCCGCGCAAGCCGCTTGGCATCGAGCGCGCCCTGCTCCAGGGCAGCCACCCAGGCGTTGCCCCACCAGGTCTCGGCGAAGCGGTCGTCGTCGAAGCGGTCGTCGTCCGAGGGGCGGGGTGGGAAGGCGGGGAAGGTACGGC
>NZ_JAKEIP010000171.1 GCF_021474425.1 Streptomyces muensis
CCCCCGCCGCCCCGGCACGCCACCCCCGCACCCGCCGCGGCCTTCCGCACGGAACGCAGCGCCCCGCGCAACCGCTCCCCGGCCTCCTCGCCCCGCCTGCTCCCGGACCCGGAGCCCGAACGGCCCTTGCCCTCGGGCCCGTCGGGCTGCGGCGGCAACGGCACGACCTTCGTCGCGTCCGCCGGCTCCGGCTCCTCCTTGGGCGCGGGCGCGTGGATGACGGCGTTGAGCATCGCCCGCGCACCGGCGTCGTCGAGCCGCTTCTCGGGGTCCTTGGTGAGCAGACCGTAGATGACGTCCCTCAGCGGTCCCGCGTTCTTCGGCTCTTCCAGCGGCTCGGTCATCACCGCCGTGAGCGTCGCGATGGCGGAGCCCTTGTCGTACGGCGGCGTCCCCTCGACCGACGCGTACAACAGCCCGCCCAGCGACCACAGGTCGGCCGCGGGGCCCGGCTTGTGGCCGCGGGCCCGCTCCGGGGAGATGTAGGAGGGCGCGCCGACGAGCATGCCGGTCGAGGTGATGGAGGGGTCGCCCTCGACCTGGGCGATACCGAAGTCGGTGAGCACGACCCGGTCGGTGTCGGACTCCAGCAGGACGTTCGACGGCTTCACGTCACGGTGCAGGATGCCCTCGCGGTGCGCGGACCGCAGCACGTCGAGCACGGCGAGGCCCACCTCGGCCGCCCGCTTGGGCTCCAGGAGACCGTCCTCGCGGATGACCTCGGCGAGCGACTTGCCCTCGACGAGCTCCATCACGATCCACGGCCGGTCGTCCTCGTCGACCACGTCGAACACGGTCACGGCGCTGTTGTTGCGGATCCGCGCGATGGCCTTGGCCTCACGCAGGGTGCGCGTGATCAGCCGCCGCTTCTCCTCCTCGTCGATGTTCGACGGGAACCGCAGTTCCTTGACCGCGACGGTCCGCCCGAGAGTTTCGTCGACGGCACGCCACACCGTGCCCATGCCGCCCCTGCCGAGCACTCCGCCCAGCCGGTACCGCCCCGCGAGGAGACGCTCGCGGTCGTCCTGACGAGTGTCCTGACGAGATGTCCCCGCCCGCTCCGCCTCCGACATGCGTCCCCTCATACAACCCGCCCTGACAGAGCCTCCATTGTCTCTCACCCGACAAGTGCCCGACGCCCAGGGTGCCCCTGGCCCCGCCACCCGACCGCACGGCCCGGGCCATGAGCGCACGCCGCAGCCGAGGCCCGGTGAATCGCGCGTTCCGCTTGCCCGGCATGATGAGCCGCGACAAGGGAAGGAACCCGTATGGCACGACCGGCGATGCCCCTGCTCCGGACACTGGTGGCCCTGCCCGTGGCCCTGGCGCTCATCGGCCTGGTGGTCCCGGCACTCCTCGGTCTGACCCCCACCTCCTCCTCGGCGCGCATCGCCTACTCGCCCTCCACGGCACAGGCCACGGACTCCCTGCTGCCGCGACTGCTCACCCGGGGCAAGGCCCCCGCCGCGGCCCTGCTGGCCCGCGAGGCGACCGGCACCCGTTACGCCCGGGCCGGCCAGGGCATCGCCCGTGCCGACCACTTCCGCGCCGGCAGCATCACCAAGACCTTCATCGCGACGGTCGTCCTGCAACTGGCCGCCGAGGGACGGCTGTCGCTCTCCGACCCGGTGGAGCGGTATCTGCCGGGTCTGGTGCGCGGGGCGGGCAACGACGGGCGCGCGCTGACCCTTCGTTCCCTGCTGACCCACACCAGCGGCCTGTACGACTTCACCGCCGCGACCGGGGGCACCGTCCCCCTCACACCGCTTCAGGCCGTGCGCGTCGCGCTCACCCACCCCCCTGCCGAACCCGGCGTCTTCTCCTACTCGAACACCAACTACGTCCTGCTCGGCCTGGTCATCGAGCACGTCACCGGCCGCTCCTACGCCACCGAGGCCGAACGCCGTGTCATCGCTCCGCTGGGTCTGACCCACACCTCCTTCCCTGGCTCCCGCACCTCTCTGCCCTCTCCGCACGGCCGCGCCTACGCCACCGACGGGACCGATGTCACCGAACTCGACCCGCGGGTGGCCGGCGCCTCGGGCGAGCTGGTGACCACGCTCGCCGACCTCGACCGCTTCTACGCCGCCCTGCTCGGCGGCCGTCTGCTGCCCCCGCGCTGGCTGCGCGAGATGCTCGACACCCGTGCCGCACACGGCTCGTACGGCATGGGACTCTTTCCCGTGAAACTGCCCTGCGGCACCGTCGTCTGGGGGCACAACGGGCGCATATCCGGCAGCTACGTGCGCTCCGCGGCCACCGTCGGCGGTCGTCGTGTCCTGACCTTCCGGGTGAACACGACGGCGATAGCGGATCCCGGTCTCGAACCCCGGCTGCTCGCCGCCGAGTTCTGCCCTCGCACCAGGTAGAACGGCCGGGGTTCGAGCGGATATCCCGACTTCCGCCACCCGTTCGAGTGACGTTCCCGTGTCCAGGCGGTCGGCGTGCCTTACAACGGCACGATGTCCGGCGCCCCCAGCCGCGCCGCGTCCGCCGTCAGGTCGTCCGGCTGCCGCTGCGACTCCCGCTCGGCCTCCACGCGCTTCTCGTAGTGCTGGATCTCGCGCTCGATGTGGTCCTTGTCCCAGCCCAGCACCGGCGCCATCAGCTCGGCCGCCTCACGCGCGCACCGTGTGCCCCGGTCGAACGTCTCGATGGAGATGCGCGTGCGCCGCGTGAGCACGTCGTCCAGATGCCGCGCCCCCTCGTGCGAGGCGGCGTAGACGACCTCGGCGCGCAGATAGTCGTCGGCGGACTGCAGGGGCTCGCCCAGCGTGGGGTCTGCGGCGATGAGTTCGAGCAGTTCCTCCGCCAGTGAGCCGTACCGGTTCAACAGGTGCTCCACCCGCACCACATGAATGCCCGTCCGCGCCGCGATCCGCGCACGCGCGTTCCACAGCGCCCGGTACCCCTCCGCGCCCACCAGCGGAATGTCCTCCGTGACGCACTCGGCGACCCGCATGTCGAGCCCGTGCACAGCCGCGTCCACCGCGTCCTTGGCCATCACCCGGTACGTCGTGTACTTGCCGCCCGCCACGACGACGAGTCCGGGCACGGGGTGGGCCACGGTGTGCTCGCGCGAGAGCTTGCTGGTGGCGTCCGACTCACCGGCGAGCAGCGGCCGCAGTCCCGCGTACACACCCTCCACGTCGTCCCGGGTCAGCGGCACCGCGAGTACCGAGTTCACGTGTTCCAGCAGGTAGTCGATGTCGGCGCTGGAGGCGGCCGGATGGGCCTTGTCGAGGTCCCAGTCGGTGTCGGTGGTGCCGACGATCCAGTGCCGGCCCCAGGGGATGACGAACAGCACGGACTTCTCGGTGCGCAGGATCAGCCCCGTCGTGGAGTGGATGCGGTCCTTGGGCACGACCAGATGGATGCCCTTGGAGGCGCGCACGTGGAACTGTCCGCGCTCCCCCACCATCGACTGGGTGTCGTCGGTCCACACCCCGGTCGCGTTGACGATCTGCTTGGCGCGGATCTCGTACTCCCCGCCCGCCTCGACGTCCTGCACCCGGGCCCCGACGACGCGTTCGCCCTCACGCAGGAACCCGGTCACGCGCGCGCGGTTGGCGACCTTCGCGCCGTACGCCGCCGCCGTGCGCACGAGGGTGGCGACATAGCGGGCGTCGTCCATCTGGGCGTCGTAGTACTGCAGCGCGCCGACCAGTGCGTCCTTCTTCAGGGCGGGGGCGATGCGCAGGGCGTGACGGCGGCTCAGGTGGCGGTGCAGGGGCATGCCGCGACCGTGGGTGCGGGCCATCGACATGACGTCGTAGAGCAGGACACCCGAACCGGCGTACAGGCGCTCCCAGCCCTTGTACTGCAGCGGGTACAGGAAGGGCACGGGCTTCACCAGGTGCGGGGCGAGCCGTGACACCAGCAGCCCGCGTTCCTTCAAGGCCTCGCGTACGAGGGCGAAGTCGAGCATCTCCAGATAGCGCAGGCCGCCGTGGATGAGCTTGCTGGACCGGCTCGAGGTGCCCGACGCCCAGTCACGGGCCTCGACCAGGCCGGTGGACAGTCCCCGGGTCGCCGCGTCGAGGGCGGTGCCCGCACCCACGACGCCGGCGCCCACGACCAGTAGGTCCAGCTCGCGCTCGGCCATTGCTGCGAGTGACTCGGCGCGCTCCGCCGGCCCCAGTGTCGCTGTCCTCACCGCTGCCTCCCGCTCATCGGTCGCGTAGGCCGCACCCGTCGGGCGAAGCCCGCTTCGTACCCCCCATGCCCAAAATTCTGACCGGGTTGCCCGAGTTCAGCCACCACGCGCCCCCAGCCTGTGGACAACACTCACGGAAACGCGATCATTCAATGCCGCAAATCGGTCATATTTACTCCTAGTCTGACATTGCGCTCCCTCGATCTGTCCACAGGGCTTGCGCACCTGCTCCACTTCGGTTACTGGGAAGGACGGCCCACGCCATGCCCGCAGATCTCGCCGTCATCGGACTCGGCCCGTACGGCCTGCCGCTGGCCAAGGCCGCCGTCGCGGCCGGCATCCCCACGCTCGGCTACCGGACCGGGCCCGAGGCCGCCTCCCTCAGTCCCGCGGAACTGCGCCGGATGCTCTCGGGGGGCTTCCGGCACGCCACCAGCCCCGCCGAGCTCGGCCGCGTACGCACCGCCGTCATCTGCGCGCCGACCCCGCGCGGCGCGGACGGCGGGCTCGACCTCAGCCAGGTCGAGGCGGCCGCCCGCACCCTGGCCGGACGACTGCGCCCGCACACCACCGTCATCCTGGAGTCGCCCGTCCCTCCGGGCACCACCGAGAACGTCCTGCGTCGCCTCCTCGAAGAGGGCTCGGGGATGGTCGCCGGCCGCGACTTCCACCTCGCCTACTCCCCCAGCCGCGTCGACCCCGGCAACCGCGACTTCACCCCCGCCAACACCCCCAAGGTGATCGGCGGCCTCACGCCCGCGTGCACCGAGTCGGCCGCCGCCTTCTACGGCCGTCTCACCGACAAGGTGGTACGCGCGCGTGGCCCGCGCGAGGCCGAGACCGTGCAGGTCCTGGAGACCAACTTCCGGCACGTCAACATCGCCCTCGTCAACGAAATGGCCGTCCTCTGCCACGACTTGGGCGTCGACCTGTGGGACGTCATCCGCTGCGCGGAGACCAAGCCGTTCGGCTTCCAGGCCTTCCGCCCCGGCCCCGGCGTCGGCGGCCACGCCGTCCCACAGGACCTCACCGCCCACGCGGGTCGCACCCTGCGCATGGTCGAACTGGCCCAGCAGGTCAACGACCAGATGCCCCAGTACGTCGTCCAGCGCGCCGCCGCCCTCCTCAACGAACACGGCAAGTCCGCGCGCGGCGCCCGCATCCTCCTTCTCGGCGTCACCTACAAGCCCGACCTCGCCGACCAGCAGTCCACGCCCGCCGAGGAGGTCGCGGTCCGCCTGATGCGGCTCGGAGCCTCCCTCAGCTACCACGACCCGCACATCCCGTCCTGGAACGTCCTGGACCGCCCGGTCCCCCGCGCGGACTCCCTGTACGAGGCCGCCGCCGACGCCGACCTGACGATCCTGCTCCAGCAGCATCGGCGGTACGACCTTCAGGGGCTGTCGGTGAAGGCGCAGCTGTTGCTGGACACGCGGGGGGCTACGCCTACGGGGGCGGCGCATCGGTTGTGATGGGGGGCGCGTGGGCGGACGGGTTCCTGCAGCTGGTGGCATACGGGGCGCGGCGCGGGTACCTTACGAAGACAGGTGGGGTCGGCCGCAGCGGGCACTGTGGCGGGCTCGTGGATGGACCCTGGAGTGTCCGCCCCTAGTTCTCGTAGGGACGGCCGCTCACCATCCCGCCAAAAAGGTGGGAGCCCACCACAGTAGGCGCTGCGGCAGGCTCCCGAGCGACTCACGGAGTGTCCACCCCTAGTTGGTTTAGGGGTGGCCGCTCATCGCCCATAGATCCACAAGACGCACCTCCTCCGGAACTTCACCAGCCGAAGCCGAAGTCGATCCCAGTGGGTGGGCTTGCGGTGACGGCCCATGGGCGCGCCCCCTTCCACGATGCCGCCCAGTGGCCCGGTAGGCGGTCCGTTTGGAGCTCGGGCCGGGCCCCGAGGGCCGGGGTCCGGAACATCTCCTTGGAAGGGGGCGCCCCAGAGAGCTTGGGTCGCCGATCACGGACACTACCGACTCCCCACACCCGTTCAGCCCACATTCGCCCCAAACGCAACCACGCGCCCCCACCAGCACAACACGCCCCCGTGCAACCGCAGTTGGGCACGCAAAAGGGCCGGTCACCCCACCCGGAGTGACCGGCCCTTCCCTGACGTATCGGCCGTAGCCGTACCGGCTACCGCTGGTGCTGCGAGTCCGCGACCGTGACCTCGACCCGCTGGAACTCCTTCAGCTCGCTGTACCCGGTCGTGGCCATCGCCCGCCGCAGCGCACCGAAGAAGTTCATCGAACCGTCGGGAGTGTGCGACGGCCCCGTCAGCACCTCCTCGATGGTGCCGACCGTCCCGAGGTGCACCTTCTTGCCGCGCGGCAGCTCCTCGTTCACGGCCTCCATGCCCCAGTGGTGCCCCTTGCCCGGCGCGTCCGTGGCGCGCGCGAGCGGGGAACCCATCATCACGGAGTCGGCGCCGCAGGCGATGGCCTTCGGCAGGTCACCGGACCAGCCCACACCGCCGTCCGCGATCACGTGGACGTACCGGCCGCCGGACTCGTCCATGTAGTCACGGCGGGCCGCAGCCACGTCCGCGACCGCCGTGGCCATCGGGACGCGGATGCCGAGGACGTTGCGCGTGGTGTGCGCGGCGCCGCCGCCGAAGCCCACGAGCACGCCCGCGGCACCGGTCCGCATGAGGTGCAGGGCCGCGGTGTACGTGGCACAGCCGCCGACGATCACCGGGACGTCGAGCTCGTAGATGAACTGCTTCAGGTTCAGCGGCTCGTGCGCGCCGGAGACGTGCTCCGCCGAGACCGTCGTACCGCGGATGACGAAGATGTCGACGCCGGCGTCGACGACCGCCTTGGAGAACTGGGCCGTGCGCTGCGGGGAGAGCGCGGCGGCCGTGACCACGCCCGAGTCGCGCACCTCCTTGATGCGCTGGCCGATCAGCTCCTCCTTGATGGGAGCGGCGTAGATCTCCTGGAGGCGGCGGGTGGCGGCCTCCGTGGGCAGCTCCGCGATCTCGTCGAGGAGCGGCTGCGGGTCCTCGTACCGCGTCCACAGGCCTTCGAGGTTCAGCACGCCGAGGCCGCCGAGCTCGCCGATGCGGATCGCGGTGGCCGGGGAGACGACCGAGTCCATGGGGGCGGCCAGGAAGGGCAGCTCGAAGCGGTAGGCGTCGATCTGCCAGGCGATCGAGACCTCCTTCGGGTCCCGCGTACGGCGGCTGGGGACGACGGCGATGTCGTCGAAGGCGTACGCCCGGCGGCCGCGCTTGCCGCGCCCGATCTCGATCTCAGTCACGTCTGTGGCCTTTCCCTGATGCGTTTCAGCGTCTTCCAGTATCGCCGACGGGTACGACAGAGGCGGCCCCGGTTCACCCGGGACCGCCCTCGATCAAGCTTCACGCGCGCGCGTGCGTCACTTACGGCTGTAGTTCGGCGCCTCGACCGTCATCTGGATGTCGTGCGGGTGGCTCTCCTTGAGGCCCGCGGAGGTGATCCGCACGAAGCGGCCCTTGGTCTCCATCTCCTCGATGCTCGCCGCGCCCACGTAGCCCATGGTCTGGCGCAGACCGCCGACGAGCTGGTGCAGCACGTTGGCCAGCGGGCCGCGGTAGGGCACCTGGCCCTCGATGCCCTCGGGCACGAGCTTGTCGTCGGAGGCGACCTCGGCCTGGAAGTAGCGGTCCTTGGAGTACGACCGGCCCTGGCCACGGGACTGCATGGCGCCGAGCGAGCCCATGCCGCGGTACGACTTGAACTGCTTGCCGTTGATGAACAGCAGCTCGCCCGGGGACTCCTCGCAGCCCGCGAGCAGCGAGCCCAGCATCACGGTGTCGGCGCCGGCGGCGAGCGCCTTGCCGATGTCGCCGGAGTACTGCAGGCCGCCGTCGCCGATCAGCGGGATGCCCGCGGGGCGGGCGGCGAGGGAGGCCTCGTAGATGGCGGTGACCTGCGGGACGCCGATGCCGGCGACCACGCGCGTGGTGCAGATGGAGCCCGGCCCGACACCGACCTTGATGCCGTCGACGCCGGCGTCGATCAGCGCCTGGGCGCCGTCGCGGGTGGCGACGTTGCCGCCGATCACGTCGACGCCCACGCTCGACTTGATCTTCGACATCCAGCTGAGGGCGTTGCTGTTGTGGCCGTGCGAGGTGTCGACGACCAGGAAGTCCACCCCGGCCTCGGCGAGCGCCTGGGCGCGCTCCAGGGCCTCGGGGCTGGCGCCGACGGCGGCACCGACGAGGAGCCGGCCCTCGGAGTCCTTGGCGGCGTTGGGGTACTTCTCCGCCTTGACGAAGTCCTTGACGGTGATCAGGCCCTTGAGGACACCGGAGTCGTCGACCAGCGGAAGCTTCTCGATCTTGTGCTTGCGCAGCAGGTCCATGGCGTCGGTGCCGGAGATGCCGACCTGGCCGGTGACCAGCGGCATCGGCGTCATGACCTCGCGCACCTGACGGCTGCGGTCCGACTCGAAGGCCATGTCACGGTTGGTGACGATGCCGAGGAGCTTGCCGGCCGGGTCGGTGACGGGGACACCGCTGATGCGGAACTTGGCGCACAGGGCGTCGGCCTCGGCGAGGGTCGCCTCCGGGTGCACCGTGATGGGGTCGGTGACCATGCCGGACTCGGACCGCTTCACCAGGTCGACCTGGTTGACCTGGTCCTCGACGGACAGGTTGCGGTGCAGCACGCCGACACCGCCGAGGCGGGCCATCGCGATGGCCATGCGGGACTCGGTCACCTTGTCCATGGCCGCCGAGAGCAGCGGGATGTTCACCCGGACGTTGCGGGAGATGCGGGACGAGGTGTCGACCGCGTTGGGGAGCACCTCGGATGCGCCCGGCAGCAGCAGCACGTCGTCGTAGGTCAGCCCGAGTGTCGCGAATTTACCGGGCACTCCGTCGACGTTCGCAGTCATGACACCTTCCCCAAATGGCCTTGATCGGTGCGGATGTCCATGCTAACGGGAAGCAGAGCTGGCAAATTCCATGGTTCGGGCCTGCTCCGGGCTTCGTATGTTCGTACGGAATCGGCGCGACGCCCGTTCAGGAGCGCCGCCTACTGCTCGGCCAGCGCCCGCAGTCTGCTCAGCGCGCGGTGCTGGGCCACCCGGACCGCGCCGGGTGACATTCCCAACATCTGACCCGTCTCCTCCGCGGTCAAGCCCACCGCGATCCTCAGCAGCAGCAGCTCGCGCTGGTTCTCGGGCAGGTTGGCCAGCAGTTTCTTGGCCCACTCGGCGTCGCTGCTGAGCAGCGCCCGCTCCTCCGGGCCCAGCGAGTCGTCCGGGCGCTCGGGCATCTCGTCCGAGGGAACCGCCGTGGACCCCGGGTGCCGCATCGCCGCCCGCTGCAGGTCGGCCACCTTGTGTGCGGCGATGGCGAAGACGAACGCCTCGAAGGGGCGGCCGGTGTCCCGATAGCGCGGCAGGGCGAGGAGAACCGCGACACAGACCTCCTGGGCCAGGTCCTCCACGAAGTGACGTGCGTCGCCTGGCAGCCGGGACAGCCGGGTGCGGCAGTAGCGCAGCGCCAAGGGGTGGACATGGGCGAGCAGGTCGTGCGTGGCCTGCTCATCCCCGTCGACGGCGCGGTGAACGAGCCCACCGATCACCGTCGTCTCGTCCTCGCGCATCGGTCCATGGTGCCTTGCGGCCGATTCATCCGTGGCACCGCGCCCGATGTTGTGCACCGAAGCGTTATGAGCAGGTGCGCCGGCACTCATCCCCTGCGCCCTCCCCTTCCGCTCGATCGACTCGTCCCCGAGAGACTCCACACCTCAAGGATGCGGCATCCGCCGCGAAACGAGCAGCGGGCGCCGACGGAGCTGCTCGGCCGACCTGGCACCCGCGCCCCTCAGGGGCGCGGGGCTGCGTCGACATGCGGCTACCGCCGCGTGAGCGCGACCAGCCACGACGGACCCGCAGCCGCCAGACGGCGCAACGCGGCACCCACAGTGACGCGATTAACGAACCAGACCCCACCGGAACCCGAGCGCCACCGCATGCGCCCGGTCCGACGCACCCAGCTTCTTGAACAACCGCCGGGCATGCGTCTTCACGGTGTCCTCGGAGAGGAACAGCTCGCGCCCGATCTCCGCGTTGGACCGACCGTGGCTCATCCCTTCGAGCACCTGGATCTCACGCGCCGTGAGCGTGGGAGCGGCGCCCATCTCCGCGGAGCGCAGCCGCCGCGGGGCGAGCCGCCACGTCGGGTCGGCCAGCGCCTGCGTCACCGTGGCCCTCAACTCGGCGCGCGAGGCGTCCTTGTGCAGATACCCCCGGGCGCCCGCGGCGACCGCCAGCGCCACGCCGTCCAGGTCCTCCGCGACGGTGAGCATGATGATGCGCGCACCGGGGTCGGCGGACAGCAACCGCCGCACGGTCTCTACGCCGCCCAGACCGGGCATGCGTACGTCCATCAGGATCAGGTCCGAGCGGTCGGCGCCCCAGCGGCGGAGGACTTCCTCGCCGTTGGCCGCCGTCGTCACGCGCTCGACGCCGGGCACGGTCGCGACCGCGCGGCGAAGCGCCTCTCGGGCAAGCGGGGAGTCGTCGCAGACGAGGACGGATGTCATGGCCGCCCTCCGCAGCTGATGCACGTCACCTTGAGCCTCCAGGCTGGTACGAAATCGTCACCTGTGCGGTCGACCGTCTCGGACGCCTGCCCGAGCCCTTGTTCCTTCAACCGCCTCCGCCCTCTCAACGACGGTCACTCGAAAGAGTTACGGGGGCATGTGCCGTCTTCGGCACTCTACGTGAGGGGGCGGACACGGGGCAGACATGCACGGCGGACCCTCAATCTTTCATCACAACCCATGCCCCATTCAGACCTTTTTCTTCCTGTTTGCTGGCGTTTGGGGCTAGATTCGCAATGAGTCATATTTTCATCTTCTTAGATCGTAGATGTACGGTCGTAGACACCGTATCCGCCCAGAACGGCTACAAGGGGTCACGCAATGGCAGATTTCTCCCGCCTTCCCGGACCGAACGCGGACCTGTGGGACTGGCAGCTGCTGGCTGCTTGTCGCGGGGTGGACAGCTCGCTCTTCTTTCATCCGGAGGGCGAGCGCGGTGCGGCTCGGAGCGCTCGAGAGAACTCGGCCAAGGAGGTCTGCATGAGGTGCCCGGTCCGCGCGCAGTGCGCGGCACATGCGCTGGCGGTGCGCGAACCGTACGGCGTCTGGGGCGGCTTGACCGAGGACGAGCGCGAGGAGCTCATGGGGCGGGCGCGCAACCGGCTGGTGTCGGCGGCGTCGACGGCCAGCGGGGAGGCCGGCTCGCACACCTGAAGGAACGTTTCTGCACGTAAGGGCACGCGTACGCGTGCCCTTCTTCTTCGCCGGGAGATTCCCTGGTTCGCCGGGGGACTCCCCGGCTAACGGGCGGCGGCTCGCGCCAGCTGGTCGAGCGTCGCCGCCACGGCCGGCACCTGCGCCAGGTCGGGCAGCGTGAGCGCCACGATCTCCCGCCGGACCGCCGGTTCCAGCGTCACCATGCGCACCCCCCGCGGCCGTACGGACTCGACGGCGAGCTGAGGCAGGACGGCCACGCCCAGGCCGGCGCCCACCAGGCCCACCACCGCCGGGTAGTCGTCGGTGGCGAAGTCGATACGGGGCGTGAATCCGGCACCGGCGCACACCTCGATCAACTGTCCCCGGCAGCGCGGGCATCCGGCGATCCACGGCTCGGCCGCGAGCTCCCCGATGGCGACGGGCCCGGCGGCTGCGGTGCGCGCCAGGCGGTGCCGTTCGGGGACGAGGCCCACGAGACGGTCCGTCAGCAGGGGACGTACGACCAGGTCGTCCCACTCCTCGGCGCCGGCTGCACCCTCGTACCGGAAGGCGAGGGCCACGTCGCAGTCGCCCTCGCGCAGCAGCTCGACGGAGTTCGGCGGCTCGGCCTCCTCCAGGGAGACGCGGGTGCCGGGGTGGGCGGCGCGCAGGGCGGCGAGGGCGGTCGGGACCAGGGTGGAGCTGCCGCTGGGGAAGGAGACGAGGCGGACGCGGCCGGCGCGCAGTCCGGCGATGGCGGCGACCTCCTCCTCGGCGGCGGTGAGTCCGGCCAGGATCCCTGAGGCGTGCCGCACCAGGGCCTCTCCGGCCTGGGTCAGCCGCATCTCGCGTCCGCTGCGGATCAGCAGGGGCGTGCCGACCGATGTCTCCAGGGCCTTCATCTGCTGGCTGACAGCGGGCTGGGTGCAGCCCAGTTCGCGGCCGGCCGCGGAGAAGGAGCCGGTGGCGGCAACGGCGCGCAGGACGCGGAGGTGACGGGCTTCGAGCACGGAACCGAGCATAAGCGAGCCTTGGGGAGATCACCGAATAATGCGTCGACACTTTGGCCACCGCTCGCCTACCTTGCCCTCATGAAGCTTCTGTCTGTGAACCTGGGCCACCCGAAGCCGGTGCCGAACGCGGATGACCCCGACGCCGTGACCGGCATCGACAAGCGGCCGGTTGACGGGCCGGTGCGGGTGGCGGCGCCCGGGCCCAAGGGCATCGGGGGGAGCGGGCTGGCCGGGGACGCGGTGTGCAAGAGAGAGCACCACGGCGGCGACGACCAGGCCGTGTACGCCGTGGCGCGTGAGGATCTCGACGCGTGGGAGCGCGAGCTGGGGCGGCCGCTGGCGAACGGCGGCTTCGGCGAGAACCTCACGACGTCCGGCCTGGACGTGTCCGGCGCGCTCATCGGCGAGCGCTGGCGGATCGGGTCCGGCGTGGTGCTGGAGGTCACGAGCGGCCGGATTCCCTGCCTGACCTTCCAGGGCCATATGGGTGAGAAGCAGTGGGTGAAGCGGTTCACGGCGCAGGGGGCGCCGGGGGCATATCTGCGGGTGATCGAGCCGGGCGAGATCCGGGCGGGGGACGCGATGGAGATCATCCACCGCCCGGACCACGAGGTGACGGTGGCGCTCCAGTTCCGTGCGGTCACGACCGAGCGCAAGCTGCTGCCGAGACTGCTTCCAGCCGGTGCGGCGCTGCATTCGGAAGTGCTGGAGGAGGCGCGGAAGTACGTGGCGAAGCACGGGGTCTGACGAGCGCTCACCGCACGGTTCGGCGTACGGGCCTTCGCCCGGCCTCCACTGATCGGGAGGGCCTGTGCAGCAAACGGACGCACTCGGTCCGGGTCACTAACCTTGCGCCATGACAACGGCATTGATTACGGGATCGACCGCGGGCATCGGCGCCGCGTTCGCACGGCGGCTGGCGGCCGACGGGCACGACCTCGTCCTGGTCGCCCGGGACGTCAAGCGACTGCGGGAGCAGGCGACCGAACTGCACGACCGGCACGGCATCGAGGCGGAGGTGCTGGCGGCCGACCTGGCCGAGGACACCGGCATCGAGACGGTCGCCGCCCGCCTCGGCGACCGCAGGAACCCGGTCGACCTGCTGATCAACAACGCCGGCTTCGGCAACAAGGGCCGTTACCTCGACGTCTCGATGGCCGACGAGCTGAAGATGCTCAAGGTGCACTGCGAGGCCGTGCTGCGGCTGACGTCGGCGGCCGCCGAGGCGATGCGGGAGCGGGGGCGCGGGGGTGTCGTCAACGTCGCGTCGGTCGCGGCCTTCGTGCCGCGCGGTACGTACGGCGCGTCCAAGGCGTGGGTCGTGCAGTTCACCCAGGGGGCGGCGCGGGACCTGGCCGGGAGCGGGGTGCGGCTGATGGCGCTGTGCCCGGGATTCGTGCGCACCGAGTTCCATGAGCGGGCCGGGATGGGCACGGACAACATCCCGGGGTGGATGTGGCTGGACGCGGACAAGGTGGCGGCCACCGCGCTGGAGGACCTGGCCCGGGGCAGGGCGCTGTCCATTCCCGACCCCCGGTACAAGGTGCTGATGGGGGCGGCGAAGCTGGTGCCGCGAGGGATGCTCGGGGGGATCAGCTCACGGACGGGGCGCAAGTACGGGCCGCAGTAGGCGGGTCGGCGGGCGTCGGCCGGTCCGGGGCGGGTGAACAGGCGCACGGCCCGCGCAGTGGGGAAAATGGAGCTGTCCAGCCGCACCCAGGGGGGCCGGGAGGCGACGACGCCCATGACCTTCGTACAGCTCATCGACTGCAGGACCAGCCGTTTCGACGAGATGAACCGGCTGATGGACAGGTGGGTCGAGCAGACCAAGGGGAAGCGGACGGCGACGCACGACATCATCGGCAAGGACCGGTCCGACCCGGCGCACTTCATCGAGATCGTGGAGTTCGCCTCGTACGAGGAGGCGATGCGCAACTCCAACCTGCCCGAGACCGACCGGATCTTCCAGGAGATGGTGGCGCTCTGTGACAGGGAGCCCACGTTCACCGATCTGGACGTGGTGCGCGACGAGCAGCTGAACGTCCTGGCCGCGCGGGCCTTCTTCGAGGCCATGGGCAGGATGGAGCCGGGGCGGATCGGTGACCATCTCACCCGTGACTACGTGGATCACGATCCGTCGTACCCGCGGCCGGTGCAGGGCGTCGACGGTGTCCGCGAGCAGTACGAGGGGTGGCGGGCCGCCTTCGACTTCACCTTCCGGATCGACGACCAGATGGCCCAGGGCGACCAGGTGTGCACCCGGTGGACGTGGGTCGCGCACCACAAGGGCGAGTTCCTGGGGATCCCGGCGACCGACCAGGACGTGAGCATGCGGGGCATGACCTGGCAGCGGTTCCGGGAGGGCAGGATCTGCGAGAGCCACTGGATCTACGACCGGGCGGGGCTGCTGGAGCAGCTGGGGGTACTCGGTCAGTGAGGCCCGCGAAGGGGGAAGGCCCCGGTCCCGCGCACAGGCGCGGGAGCGGGGCCTTCTTCGAGCGCTGGGCTCGGCTCGGCTCAGCCGGACTCAGTGGGCGTGCCCGTGGCCGTGGCCACCGGCGGCGGCCGGCTCTTCCTCTTCCTTCTTCTCGACGACCAGGGTCTCGGTCGTGAGGAGGAGGGAGGCGATGGAGGCGGCGTTCTCCAGGGCGGAGCGGGTGACCTTGACCGGGTCGATGACGCCGGCCTTGACCAGGTCGCCGTACTCGCCGGTGGCGGCGTTGTAGCCGTTGCCCTTCTCCAGCTCGGCGACCTTGGAGACGATGACGTAGCCCTCCAGGCCGGCGTTCTCGGCGATCCAGCGCAGCGGCTCGACGGCGGCCTTGCGGACCACGGAGACACCGGTGGCCTCGTCGCCGGTCTTGCCGAGGTTGCCCTCGAGGACCTTGACGGCGTGGACCAGCGCGGAGCCACCACCGGAGACGATGCCCTCCTCGACCGCGGCGCGGGTCGCGGAGATGGCGTCCTCCAGACGGTGCTTCTTCTCCTTCAGCTCCACCTCGGTGGCGGCGCCGACCTTGATCACGCACACGCCGCCGGCCAGCTTCGCGAGGCGCTCCTGGAGCTTCTCGCGGTCCCAGTCGGAGTCGGTGTTCTCGATCTCGGCCTTGATCTGGGCGACGCGGCCCTGGACGGCGTCCGACTTGCCGGCGCCGTCGACGATCGTGGTGTCGTCCTTGGTGACGGTGATGCGACGGGCGGAGCCCAGCACCTCGAGGCCGACCTGGTCGAGCTTGAGGCCGACCTCCTCGGAGATGACCTCGGCGCCGGTCAGGGTCGCCATGTCCTGCAGCATCGCCTTGCGGCGGTCACCGAAGCCGGGGGCCTTGACGGCGACCGCGTTGAAGGTGCCACGGATCTTGTTCACGACCAGGGTCGACAGGGCCTCGCCCTCGACGTCCTCGGCGATGATCAGCAGCGGCTTGGAGGCACCGGCCTGGATGACCTTCTCCAGCAGCGGCAGCAGGTCCTGGATGGAGGAGATCTTGCCCTGGTTGATGAGGATGTAGGGGTCCTCCAGGACGGCCTCCATGCGCTCCTGGTCCGTCACGAAGTACGGCGACAGGTAGCCCTTGTCGAAGGCCATGCCCTCGGTGAAGTCCAGCTCCAGACCGAAGGTGTTGGACTCCTCGACGGTGATGACACCGTCCTTGCCGACCTTGTCCATCGCCTCGGCGATGAGCTCGCCGACCTGCTGGTCCTGGGCGGACAGCGCGGCGACGGCGGCGATGTCGGACTTCTCGTCGATCGGGCGGGCGGTCGCGAGGAGGTCCTCGGAGACGGCGGCGACGGCCGCGTCGATGCCCTTCTTCAGGGCGGCCGGGGAGGCACCCGCGGCGACGTTCTTCAGGCCCTCGCGGACCAGCGCCTGGGCCAGCACGGTGGCGGTGGTCGTACCGTCACCCGCGATGTCGTTGGTCTTGGTCGCCACCTCCTTCACCAGCTGGGCGCCGAGGTTCTCGTACGGGTCCTCGACCTCGACCTCGCGGGCGATGGTGACGCCGTCGTTGGTGATGGTGGGCGCGCCGAACTTCTTGTCGATGACGACGTTGCGGCCCTTGGGGCCGATGGTCACCTTGACGGTGTCGGCCAGCTTGTTGACGCCGCGCTCGAGGGCGCGACGGGCGTCCTCGTCGAACTTCAGGATCTTCGCCATGGGAGCGGTTCAGCCCTCTCGGAAAACGTGGGTGAAACGAACTGCGCCCCTGACGCCCGGCTTCACAAGGTCGCGGGGGCCCGGGGCGCAGCTCACAAGCAAGGTGCTTCGGTGAGGAAGCGGTGAATTACTTCTCGATGATCGCGAGCACGTCGCGAGCCGAGAGGACGAGGTACTCCTCGCCGTTGTACTTCACCTCGGTGCCGCCGTACTTGCTGTACAGCACGATGTCGCCGGTCTTGACGTCGAGCGGCAGGCGCTCGCCGTTCTCGAAGCGGCCCGGGCCCACGGCCAGGACGACGCCCTCCTGGGGCTTCTCCTTGGCGGTGTCCGGGATGACCAGGCCAGAGGCGGTGGTCTGCTCGGCGTCGAGCGGCTGGACCACGATGCGGTCCTCGAGCGGCTTGATGGCAACCTTGGAGCTGGTGGTCGTCACGATCCGACCTCCCCCTTCGGAGATCTCACGGGGTTAACTGTCTGAGGTGGCGACCAGGTGGATCCGTCGTCGCGGGTGCCGGACCTGCCCGTCGCGTAGTTGGCACTCTCATCTGCCGAGTGCCAGAGCCGAGACTATGGCGGGGGTTAGCACTCGGTCAAGCGGACTGCTAATTCGCTTGCGCTGGCTGAGCGGGATTCGGGTGACTGGCGTCGCGGTTCTGGGCGACCGGCGTCGAGGTGACCGCCCCTGGCGGGCTGCGCCCCCAGACCCCCCTATCGGCCTGAACGGCCTCGTCCTCAAACGCCGGACGGGCTGAATGGGCTGGACCGGCGACAGAAAGTTTCGTCCGGAAGTTCCGTCAGGGAATTCCTGCAGGTAGCTCCAGCAGGTGATTGCGTCAGATGTAGTCCTCCAACCGGCCCACTGTCAGCCCCCGCTTCTGGATCTCCCGGAGCAGTTTCGTCGTTCGTTCTCTCAGGCTCAGGCCCGCCGGCTCGGCCGACGGGAGGGACACGATGTCGCCGGCTCGCAGCCGGGCGGGGCCGTGGGCGTACGTCAGTTCGGCGTCGCCTTCCATCGCCGCCCGCCAGAGGACGACCGCGGTCACGCCGCAGTGGGCCGCGGCACGGAGTGTGGTCGTGTCGTAGGTGCCGTAGGGCGGGCGGAAGAGGCGGGGGCGGATGCCGAAGCGGGCGCGGAGTTTGTTCTGCTGGCCGCAGATCTCGGCGCGCTGGCCGGCGTAGGGCAGGCCGCGCAGGGCGGCGTGGTCGAGGGTGTGGTTCTGGATGGACGCGCCGACCGAGCGCAGGCGCGCGAAGTGGCCGTAGCCCGGGCCGGCCACGCTGTCGGTGAGGAACATGCTGACGGGCAGCCGTAGTTCACGGACCAGGTCGACGAAGCGGGGGTCCTTCTCGGCGCCGTCGTCGTAGGTGAGGAAGACGACCTTGTCGCGGGTCGGGACGCGGTGCACGACGGGCAGCGGATCGGCGTCGGGGAGCCGCAGCC
>NZ_JAKEIP010000172.1 GCF_021474425.1 Streptomyces muensis
TAGGGGGCGGGGCGGTGGGGCGGCCCGGCGGCCCCGCCCCGGGCGGCGGTGCCCCGCCCCCCGCCGGGTCGGCACGCGCGCCCGCGCCCCCGTCAGCGCCCACGCCCAGAAGGTCAGCCCGATGGCGAAGGCCGACGGGTAGCCGAGGTTGCCGGTCATCGACATCAGGTTCAGATAGCCGCTCCACCAGGCCCGCTCGGTCCCCCACAGCAGCGTCATCGCCCCCAGCGCGAGCACCGGCGCCCACGGCCTCGGCGTCAGAACCCGCACCAGACGGCCGAGGCCGGTCAGCAGCACGAGCAGGTTCAGCGCACCGGCCAGCCGCACCACCTCCCAGCCGCCCAGCCCGGTCAGCCGGGCGAACACGCCCTGCGCGACCGCGTACGGCGAGTAGTAGGGACTGCCCGCGCCCGGCAGGTCCGCCATCGGGTGGCGCGGGTGGAGCAGACCGGCCTTGAGGCGTTCCACGACCGCCGCGTGCTGGCCGGCGTCGCAGCACAACGGCACGGCCCAGTACGCCAGCGACATCACCAGGAAGAAGGCGAAGCCGAAGACCTGGTACGGCGTCGGACGCCAACTGCGGCCGCCGCGCAGGGCACTCGCGCCGCGCACGGTTCTCCGGACGAGGACACCGACGGAGGTGCCCGCGGTTCTGGTCGTGGAGTCTGTGTGGGTTTGCGGCATTTGCCGTATGTTCCCGGCCGGGCGGGCCGGGGCAACGGCTTCGCCTCACATCACCTCATCGAGTGAGGCAGCGGTCGAGCCCCCGGTGCGGCCGGAGCCGGGACCCGCTCCACCCCGCCGGGCTCCACCTCGCCCGGCCGCTCCGTCATCCGCTCACCCAGCATCAACGTCCGTACGACCCGCTCGGCGGCCAACCCGTCGTCGAACTCGCAGAACCGCTCCCGGAACCCGGCACGCAACCGCGCCGACTCCCCGTCCTGCCACGTCCCGGACGCGAACAGCCACGCCAACTCCCGGTACGAGCGCGACACATGACCCGGCGCGTCCGCCGTGATGTCGAAGTAGGCGCCCCGGCTCGCCGTGTACGCCCCCCAGTCGTCGGCGTGGATCACGATCGGCCGGTCCAGATTGGCGTAGTCGAACATCAGGGCGGAGTAGTCGGTGACCAGGACGTCGGCGGCGAGCATCACGTCCTCGACGTGCGGCTCGTCCGTCGCGTCGATCAGCACGCCCCGCCGGTGCAGATCAGCCAAGCCCATCCCGCGCGCCGTGCCCTGCGCCAGCGACGGATGCAGACGGACCACGAGCGTGTGCCCCGAGCCCAGGTCCCGGGCGAACCGGGCCAGGTCGATCCGGTCGACATGCCCGCCCCTGCGGTACTCGCGGCGGGTCGGCGCGTACAGCACGACGGTGTGCCCGGGAGGGACGCCGAGCCGCTCACGGGCGGCCGCACCGGCCTGCGGACCCGCGTTGACCAGCACGTCGTTGCGCGGACTGCCCGTCCTGAGCGAGGTGAAGTGACACGGGTACGCCCGCTCCCACACCAGCTCCGAGTGCCGGTTGGCCACCAGGCTGTAGTCCCAGCGGTCGGCCCGCCACAGCATCTTCGGCACGTCGAAGCCGTGCCGGGCGCCGGGCTTGGTCAGCAGGTCGGCCGCCATGTACTTGAGCGGGGTGCCCTGATGGGTCTGGACGTGGACGCTGCCGGAGCGCTTGGCCAGGGTGCCGGGCCAGTTGACGTTGTTCACCCAGTACGTGGCCCGCGCCATGACCTCGTGGTAGCGCCGCGAGCCCGGAGTCACGTAGTCCGTGCCGGGCGGCAGCGCCTCCACGGCGTCCTCCTGCACCACCCACACGCCCCTGATGTGCGGGGCGATCTCCCGGGTCTTGGCGTGGACCGCCGCCGGGTCACCCAGCACCCCGCGATGCGAGAACGCCGAGTACACCGCCAGGTGGGGGTCGAGCGGCAGCCTCGACTGAGCGGCGTACCAGGCCCGTTGGGCCCGCTGCGACGCCGCCCGTGTCACCCGCCGCTTCCCGGCCCCGGCCACCCGGCGCACCTCGCGCAGTCCGCGTGCCATGGCGTACGAGGCGTAGGGCGCCGTCGCCAGGAGCCGCATCTCCCTGCCGCGCCAACCGTCGGGCGGGGTGAAGCCCTCCGGGACGTGACGGGCGTGGAAGGAGCGGATCTCGCGGTAGAAGTCCGGCCGGTCGGCCGGCCGCACTCGGTCCTCGCGCGCGAGCACGAACAGCATGTGGTCCAGGGCCCGTTCGAACAGCAGCGGACGCGCCCACTCCAGGTCCGGGCGCGCTTCGAGGAACGCGAACAGGCCCTCGTACTGCGGGAAGATGTCGAAGTGCCGCCGCCCCGGCGTCTTGGTGATCGCCCCCTGCCGCCGCTGCCGGTACTCCACCCCGATCCGCTCCAGACAGGCGATCCGGTCGGCCAGCACCATCGAGCGGTAGGTGACGGGCGCGTCCTCGTACAGGCCCGGCGCGTAGCGCAGCTCGTGCTTCAGGAAGAAGTCCCGCCGGTACGCCTTGTTCCAGGCGACCAGGAACAGATGCAGATACTCCGGGTTCTCGCGGACGTCGAAGGTGCCCGTGCCGGCCGCGGCCAGCAGGTCCGCCGCCGTACTGCGGCCGCCGCGCCCCCACCAGTGCGTACGTACGTGGTCGAAGACCAGGATGTCCGGGTCGTCGCCCGCCTCCAGCCGCGCGGCCACGGCGGCCAGCAGACCCGGCGTGTAGCAGTCGTCGCTGTCGAGGAACAGGACGTAGTCGCCGCTCGCCTCCTCCAGACCGGCGTTGCGGGCCCGGCCGAGGCCGACGTTCTCCGGCAGGTGCAGCACGCGCACGCGTGCGTCGCGCTCGGCGTAGCCGTCCAGGATGGCCGGGCAGCTGTCGGGGGAGCGGTCGTCGACCGCGATCACCTCGAAGTCGGTGTACGACTGCCCGAGCACCGAGTCCAGGCACTCCCGCAGAAAGCCCTGCACCTTGAAGACGGGGACGATGACGCTGAAGCGGGGCACGTCGGTACCTCAGTTCCTTACGAGGGTCGTCGCGGCGGGGGCGGGGACGCGCTCGGCGAGCGGGATCACCGGCGGGACCGCCTCGGGCGGCTCGCCCAGCAGCACCCGGCGCACGACCCGCTCGGCGGCCTGTCCGTCGTCGAACTGGCAGAACCGCTCCCGGAACGCGGCCCGCAGGGCCCTCGCCTCCGCGTCCGCCCACGAGCCGTCGCGGAACACCGCCGCCAGCTCCCCCGGCGTCCTGGCCACCCGCCCCGGCGGCGCCTCCATCAGGTCGAAGTAGACGCCCCGCACCTCCCGGTAGACCTCCCAGTCGTCCGCGTACACCACGATCGGCCGGTCCAGGTTGGCGTAGTCGAACATGATCGAGGAGTAGTCGGTGATCAGCGCGTCGGCGGCCAGACACACGTCCTCGGACGAGCGGTGCCCGGTGACGTCGATGACCCGGCCGGTGCCGCGCGCGCCGCCCCGGTCGTAGAAGTAGTGGGCGCGCAGCAGCACCACGAACTCGTCGCCGATCTCCTCGCACAACGCGTCGAGGTCCAGGCTCGTCTCGAAGCCGGTGGCGTGGTCGCGGTGCGTCGGCGCGTAGAGCAGGGCCTTCTTGCCCTCGGGGACGCCGAGTTCGCGGCGGACGCGGGCGACGTCGGCGGCGGTCGACGTGTAGTAGGCGTCGTTGCGCGGATAGCCGTACTCGAGGGTCTCGTGCGCGGCGGGATAGGCGCTCTCCCACATCTGGGTCGAGTGCCGGTTGGAGGTCAGGTTGTAGTCCCAGCGGTCGACGCGGGCCAGCAGCCTGGCGAAGCTGCCGGTCGCCGCCGCCACCACGGGATACGTCGCCTGGTCGGCGCCCATCTTCTTCAGCGGGGTGCCGTGCTGCGTCGACAGATGCACACTGCCCCTGCGCTTGACCACGGCGTCCGCGAAGTTGGCGTTGTTGATCAGGTACTTGGCGCGGGCGAGCACGTCCCAGTACGTCCGGCTGCCGATGACCGCGTACTCCACGTCGCCCGGCACGCTGTCCACCGCGTCCGCCTCGACCAGGAACACCGAGCGCAGATGCGGGGCGAGCTCCCGCGCCTTGGCGTGGATCGCGGCGGGGTTGCAGGTGTAGCCGCGTCCCCAGTACGCGCAGTACACGGCGAGGTTCTGATCCAGGCGGCGGCGCAGCTGCAGGCGGTAGCGCAGCCGGGTGCGCAGCCCGCGCGGCCGTGGCACGGACGAAGCGACCTTCACCGCGGCCTGGTTGGCACCGCGCAGCGCCCGGAACGCCGCGTACGCCCCGCGCGCCAGCAGCCGGTGCTGGACCCCCACGCTCCCGCCCGGCACACGGAACCCGACGGGCCGATGCCGCCGGTGGAGCCCGCTCGCCCGCCGGAAGAAGGCTCGGCGCCCGCGCGGCAGCCGTCGCGGATGGGCCGCCGTCTTCAGTACGGCGGCGAAGAGCTGCTCGAACAACGGCCCGCGCCGCTTCTCCGACAGCCCCTGCTCGGCCGCCCGCGCGAGCACCAGCTCGACCTGGTCCAGCAGCTCGAAGTGGTGCTCCCCCGGAAGGTTCAGCCGGCTGCCCTGCCGCCGCAGCAGATGCCGTACGACGACCTGCCGCAGCACCGCCAGGCGCTCGGCGCACAACACGACCAGACCGCCGAAGCCGACATCGGTGAAGTGCCCGTCAGGGAAGGCGAGTTCCTGGTCCAGGAGGAAGACCCGCCGGTAGGCCGCACTCCACGCCGGGAGCTGGACGCCCGTCAGCCCGGTCGCGTCGCGCGGCGCGAAGACCCCGCCCGGTGCCCGCGCCAGCAGCAGCGCGGCCGGATTGGTCGGCTCGCCCGTCCACCACGGCGTCCGCTCGTGCTCGAAGTACAGGACGTCCACGTCACCGGTCTCGCGCAGCCGGGCGTCCAGCGCCGCCAGCGCGCCCGGCACCAGTACGTCGTCGCCGTCCAGGAACAGCACCCAGTCGCCCAGCGCCGCCCGCATCCCCGTGTTGCGCGCCCCCGCCAGACCGGCCGTCGCCGGCGCGTGCACGGGCGCCACCCTGCAGTCCCGCTCGGCGTACCCGGCGACCACGTCCGCCGCCGGGGAGCCCGGCGCGTCACAGACCGGGATCAGCTCGAAGTCACCGAAGGACTGGCCGAGCACCGAGTCCAGCGCCAGGAACAGCCGCCCGGCGACCCCATGAGACGGAACGATGATGCTGAAGCGGGGCATACTGCTCTTTCTGTCGGTCTTCCGGCGGCTGGGCTTTTCAGCGGCCCGGATCGGCTTTCGTCTCAAGGAGCGGGACAGCATCCCCCTCAAGGGGCGCGGGGCTGTGTTCTGACATGCGGCTCCGCCGCGCGGGCGCGACCAGCCACGACGGCGCAGCAGACGCCAGACAACCTGTCGCGGCACCCTCCGCGGAGCGCCCGGCAGGCGACGGCACAGGGTGACGCCGGCCAAGCGGCACGACCGGCGGCAAGCCGCTCTCACCCAGCACCACCCGCCGAACGACCCGCTCGGCGGCCCGCCCGTCGTCGTGCGGACAGAACCGCTCCCGGAACGCCGACCGCAACTGCACGGAACGCGACCCCCGCCAGTGCCCGGTGGCGAAGATGTCGATCAGCTCGTCCTCGCTGCGCGCCACCGCCCCCGGCGGGAAGGACCGCAGATCGAAGTAGGTCCCACGGGCCGCCTCGTACGCCTCGGCGTCGTCGGCGTGGATGACGATCGGCCGGTCGAGGTTGGCGTAGTCGAACATCAGGGACGAGTAGTCGGTGACCAGGGCGTCCGAGGCGAGGCACAGCGACTCGACGCTCGGATGGTCGCTGACGTCGATGATCCGGCCGGGCTCGGTGGCCTCGGTGAGCGGGCCGCCGTGACGGTGGTGGGCGCGGGCCAGCACGACATAGCGGGGGCCCAGGCGGCGCAGGACGCGGGCCAGGTCGAGGGTGGTGCGCTGGGTGCGGCGGTAGTCGCGGTGGGTGGGGGCGTAGAGGATCACGACCGAGCCCTCGGGGATGCCGAGCCGCTCACGGATCCGGGTCACATCCGCCGACGTGGCCTGCTGGAAGACGTCGTTGCGTGGGCTGCCGTATTCGAGCGTCTGGTACGTACCCGGGTGGACGCGTTCCCAGGTCAGGGTGGAGTGGCGGTTGGCGGAGACCACGTAGTCCCATTTGTCGATGTTGTCGAGGAGTTCGTCGACGTCCAGGTCGTCCGCGGCGGCCGGGCGTTCCCGCAGGTCCAGGCCCTTGTGCTTGAGCGGGGTGCCCCGCTGGGTCTGCACGAAGACCTGGCCGGGGCGCTTGACCAGACGGCGGTCGAAACCGGCGTTGTGGACGAGGTACTTGGAGCGGGCGAGGGCCGTCCAGTAGGCGGCCGAACCGGGGCGCAGCCGGCGGGTGCCGGACGGGACGGAGTCGTCCTGCTCGGCCTCGGTGACCCAGGCCGTGCGGATGTGCGGCGCGTGGGTGCGGAACGCCTGCTCCAGGGCGCCCGGGTGACAGCCGTGACCACGGACGCCGTGGGCGGCGAACACGGCACGGTCGGCGCGCACGGGCAGGCCGCGCTGGATGCGGTAGTGCAGCCGCAGCGCGGCCGAACGCAGGCCCTTCAGCAGCCGGTCCGCGACCTTGGCGGTACGCCGGGCCAGGGCGAACGTCAGTTGCAGGGCACGGTAGGTGCGGTGCAGGCCCAGCCGGATCAGGGTGTGGTGGACGCGGGCGCGGGGAGGTACGGGGACGCCGGGGGAGCGGTAACGGCGGTAGTGGGTACGGGCCTTGCGCAGGAACGCGGCGCGGCTGCGGCGCGGGAGACGGTCGCGCCGGGCGAACACCACCACCAGGTGGTCGACCATCCGACGGAACAACATCGGCCGCCAGCGGGCGAGTTCGGGGTTCTGGTCGACGTACGCGAAGACCCGCTCGTACTGCTCGAAGATGTCGAAGTGCCGTGGGCTGACCGTGCCGAGGATGGCGCCCCGGCGCCGCTGCCGGTAGTGCACGCACACCCGGTCCAGGGTCGCGATCGACTCCGCCGTCATCAGGACCGGGTACGTCCAGGGCGTGTCCTCGTAGTAGCCGGGCGGGAAGGCGAAGCCCTCCTCCTCGACGAACTCCCGGCGGTACGCCTTGTTCCAGGCCACCATCAGCAGCCGCAGCAGCCCCGGCCGGTCCGCCAGCCGGAACGGCGCCGGGCCCTCCTCGCAGAGCAGGGCCGCGACCTGGTTGCGGATCGTCTCGCCGGTCCAGAAGGTGCGCGCGTAGTCGTAGACCAGGACGTCCGGCTCACCGGTCTCCTTCAGCCGGTCGGCGATGGCGTGCAGGGCGTCGGGGGTGAGGGTGTCGTCGCTGTCCAGGAAGATCAGGTAGTCGCCGGTGGCCGCCGCGACACCGGCGTTGCGCGCCGGCCCGAGGCCCTGGTTCTCGGTGAGGTGCACGGGACGTACGCGCTGGTCACGGGCCGCGAACTCGTCGATGATCGCGCCGCACACGTCCGGCGAGCAGTCGTCGACCGCGATGAGTTCGAGATCGGGGTACGACTGGGAGAGCACGGATTCCAGGCACTCGTGCAGGTACGCCTGCACCTTGTACGCGGGGACGATGACACTGAACCTGGGCAAGGGACATCCACTTGGTCGACCGGGACGGTAGGCGGCGACAGCGCCTTGCCCGGCAACGGCCAATGGAGTGACTTGGTTACGGCGGGGTACGGCATACGGGGGATCATGGAAGGACGAAAGAGGGCGGACCGATGACGGGCCGCCCCCTCAAGTGTGCTGTGCCTGCCGCTACTTGACTGCGCCCGCCATCACACCGGACACGAACTGCCGCTGGAACGCGAAGAACACGACCAGCGGGATCACCATGGAGATGAACGCGCCGGGCGCCAGAATGTCGATGTTGTTGCCGAACTGCCTTACCTGGGTCTGCAACGCGACCGTGATCGGCTGGCTGTCGGCGTCCGTGAAGATCAGCGCGACCAGCATGTCGTTCCACACCCACAGGAACTGGAAGATGCCGAGCGCGGCGATGGCCGGACCGCCGAGCGGCATCACGACACGGAAGAACAACCGCAGTTCACCGGCGCCGTCCAGCCGGGCCGCCTCCAGCAGCTCCCGTGGGATCTCCGCGAAGAAGTTCCGCAGCAGGAACACCGCGAACGGCAGCCCGAAGCCGACGTGGAAGAGGATCACGCCGATCAGCGAGCCGAAGATGCCGATGTTGCCGAACAGTTCGGCGATCGGGATCAGCGCCACCTGCACCGGCACGACCAGCAGACCGACCACGGCCAGGAACCACCAGTCGCGGCCCGGGAACTCCATCCACGCGAACGCGTAGCCCGCGAGCGAGCCGATGACGACGACCAGGACCGTCGCCGGGACGGTGATCAGCACGGTGTTGAGGATCGAGTCGGTGATGTCGCTGTTGCCCAGCAGCTTGTCGTAACTCTCGAAGGTGAGCTCGGAGGGCTTGCTGAAGACCTCCCACCAGCCGCTCACCGTCATCTCCTCCGGCGGCCGCAGCGACGACAGCAGCAGCCCGATCGTCGGCACCAGCCAGAACAGCCCGACGACGATGAGGAACACCCGCACCAGACCACCGCTGACGAAGGAGGCCAGCCGGGAGCCGAGGGACTCCTTACTCATCGCCGCACCTCCCGTCGCAGCCTACGGATGTTGAACCACATGACCGGGATCACCAGCAGCAGCAGGAACACCGCGATGGCGCTGGCGATGCCCGGCTGGTCCTCGGAGAAGCCCTTGCGGTACAGCTCCAGGGCGAGGACGTTCGCGTCGTCCTGGGAGGAGCCGGGGGCGATGATGAAGACCAGGTCGAAGACCTTCAGGACGTTGATCATCAGGGTGACGGTGACGACCGCGAGGACGGGCGCCAGCAGCGGCACGGTGACCCTGCGGAACACCTGCCACTCGTTCGCGCCGTCGACGCGGGCCGCCTCCAGCAGATCGCGCGGGATGCCCGCGAGCCCGGCCGCGATCAGCACCATCGCGAAACCGGCCCACATCCAGATGTACGAGGCGATGATGGACGGCGTGACGAGGGACGGGCCGAGCCAGTCCACGCCGTTGTACGGCTCCTTGAAGTTGTCCGGCGGCAGCCGCAGTTGGGCTCCCTCGGCGGCGGCCGGCAGCGTGAACGTACCGTCGTCGGCCGCGTTCGTGGCGGCGACCACCTTGCCGTCCTTGACGGCCTCGATCTTCATCCCGGCATAGCCCAGCTCCGAGGCGTCGACCCCGCCGAGCGTGCCCACGCCCTTGCCGCGGGTGAAGTCCTGCCAGGTGGTGCCGGTGATCTCGGACGGATCGGCCTTCGCCTGTACGGCCCTCTGCGCGTCGTCCGGCATCTGGTCCGGGGCGACGCCGACCAGGGGCAGGGAGACCGGGGTGCCGGCGCTGACGGTGGCCTTGGTGATGAAACCGCCGCCCGGCGCCGCTTCGAGCGGCGACTCCCGGCCCGGGTGGGCCTTCGGGAACGCCGACGCCTGCGCGAAGGTGTCGTGGACGCCCACCCACACCGCGTTCGCGACGCCCTTGTCCGGGTCCTGGTCGTAGACCAGCCGGAAGATGATGCCCGCCGCCAGCATCGAGATCGCCATCGGCATGAAGACGACCAGCTTGAACGCCGTGCCCCAGCGCACCCGTTCGGTCAGCACCGCGAAGATCAGACCGAGCGCGGTGGCGACGGTCGGGGCGAACACCACCCAGATGACGTTGTTCTTCAGCGCCGTGCGGATGCCGTCGTCCGTGAAGAGCGCCTGGTAGTTGTCGAAGCCGGCGAAGCCGTCGCCGGACTGGTCGTAGAAGCTGCGGAAGACCGAGTACCCGATCGGGTAGACCACGAGCGCGCCGAGCAGCACGAGGGCGGGCAGCAGGAACAGCGCCGCCACGGCCCTGCGCGTGCCGGTCACGCTCCTGCGCGACTTGGGTGCGGCAGGAGGCGCGCCGCCCCCTGCCGCTTGAGCCGACGCCATCGCGTCAGTTTCCGTACGCCGCGGCCGCGTCGGCTTCCAGCTTCTCCTGCGTGCCCGCGATGTCCGACGGGTTCTTCAGGAAGTCCTGCAACGCCTTCCACTCGCCCTTGCCGGGCGTACCGCCGAAGGCCTGCGGGGCCTGGTCGGACATGTCGAAGCGGAAGTCGTCACCGGAGTCGATGAGCGCCTTGGCGATCTTCCGCTGGACGTCGTTCGGGTACGCCGAGTTGTCGACGTTCTTGTTCGGCGAGAGGTAGCCGCCGAGCTTCGCCTGGATCGTCGCCGCGTCCGGGGAGGCGAGCCAGGTGGCCAGGGCCTGCGCCGCCTTGGAGTCCTTGAGGATCACGGCCGCGTCGCCGCCGGAGACGACGGGCGCGGTGTCACCGACGGTCGGGAACGGGAACACCTTCGCGTCCGTGCCCACCTCGGCCTTGGCCTGCGTGATGTTGACCTGCGCGAAGTCGCCCTCGTAGACCATGGCGGCCTTCGGCTGGTCGCCGCCGGTGAAGGTCTGGGTGACGGAGGCCGGGAAGTCCGTCTGGAGCGCGCCGGTCGCGCCGCCCGCCACATAGTCCTTCTTGCCCCACACCTGGGCGAGCGTGGTCAGCGCGTCCTTCACGGACGGGTCGGTCCACTTGATCTCGTGCCTGGCCAGCTGGTCGTACTTCTCCGGACCGGCCTGGGAGAGATAGACGTTCTCGAACCAGTCGGTGAGGGTCCAGCCCTCGGCGCCGCCGACCGAGAACGGCGTGACACCGGAGTCGTAGACGGTCTGGGCGGTGGTGAGCAGCTCGTCCCACGTCTTGGGCTCCTTGGCCCCCGCGTTCTCGAAGACCGCGTTGTTGTACCAGATCAGGGACTTGTTGGCGGCCTTGTAGTAGACGCCGTACTGCTTGTCGTCGACCTTGCCGATGTCCTGCCAGCCCTGCGAGTAGTTCTCCTGGAGCTCATTGACCGCGTCGGCGCCCAGCGGCTTGGCCCACTTCTTGTCGACGGCCTGCTTGATCGCGCCGGGCTGCGGAAGCATCGCGACGTCCGGTGGCTGGCCGCCCGCGACCTTGGAGCCCAGGAAGTTGATGATCGGGTCCTGTGCGGGCACGAAGGTCACCTTGGCGCCCGTGCGCTTCTCGAACTCCGCGAGGACCTGCTTGAAGTTGGCCTGTTCGGCACCGGTCCAGACGGCGGCGACCTCCAGGGACTCGCCGTCCAGCTTGGGAAGGGTGACGGTGCTGCCGGTCTCCTGACCGGTTCCGCCCTGCTCGTTGCCGCCGCCGTTGTCGTCGTCGCCACCGCATGCGGTGAGCGAGACCGTGAGGGCGCCCGCGAGTACGGCCGCCGCGGCCCGTGCCGTCCTGCTTGTCCGGTTCCTGCTGCTCGTGCTGCGCATGACTGCCCCGTTCTTCGTGCCTCGTCGAACGTTCGAGCGCTGTCCCGTGCGATCTGGTCTACGCCTTGGGTTTGGGGTCGGCAAGACCGCGTCCGCTGTCAACCGGGGGATCGTGACCGCGTCGTGACCAGGCACCCAGCGTGGGTGTGAACGTCGCTGGAGGCTGCCGCCCCCAGACCCCCGCTATCGGCCTGAACGGCCTCGTCCTCAATCTCCCCCAGAGGGGGACCCCCAGACGGGCTGAATATCGCTGACCGGCGCTACAGAAGCGAGGGCACTTCGGCTGCGGAAACCTCCCGGGCCGCCCGCTCCAGCGCGCTGGCCAGCAGGGCCAGGTCCGTCGGGCCGTTGCCCAGCTCGCGCACCGGGCGGCGGGCCGGCGGGTCGCCCATGCGGTGCCACTCCAGCGGCACGACCGTGGGCCGCAGCGTCGCCGTCCGCGGGATACGCCCCGTGACCCGGCCGCCCTGGAACGGCACCGCTCTGCCGTCCGCCCGGGTCAGCCGTCCGCGCCCCGGCGCCGGTTCGTCCGGGCCCGCCGTCACCGCGTCCAGCGTCACCCGCAGGGTCGCCCGGCGGGCCGGCTCCGACTCCGCCGTACGGCCCCCGACGCCCGCGGCGGCCACCAGATGCACCCCGAGCCGCTCACCCTCCCGGGCCACGGCCTCCAGCGCGCGTATCACCGAACCCGCGGCGGGCCGGCCGGTCGACCCCAGCGCGGGCGAGACCAGCGCGTCCAGGTCGTCCACGACCACGACGAGCCGGGGCAGCGGTGGTACAGCCTCCGCCTCGGCCTGTCTGCGGGCCGCCCCCGGCCGCAGCCGGATCGTCGAACTGGGCGGCGAGTCCAGATCCCCCGTGAAGTCACCGCCCCCGCCACCGCTCGCCGCGCGCTGCGCGACCACCCGGCCCGACAGCGCGCGCCCCGTGTGCCACTCGGCGAAGTCCGACCGCCCCAGCAGCTCGGCGCGCCGCTTCAGCTCCGCGCTCAGCGCCTGGGCGAACTCCCGCATGCGGACGGGGTCGTTGGCGGTGAGGTGGGTGGTGACATGGGGGACGTCCGTACAGACCCGCAGCCCGTCGCCGTGCGCGCCGCCCGCGCCGACGCCGTCCCGGCCGTCTATCAGCACGACACCGAGCCGGTCCGGTCGCTCGGCCGCGGCCAGCGAGGCGACCACGGCACGCAACAGCTCCGTACGCCCGCTGCCTGGCGGCCCCTCGATCAGCAGATGCGGTCCGTCGGCCCCGAGGTCCACGCCGACCGGCCCGCGCGGTCCGGCCCCGAGCACGGCACACGCCCGCCCGCCGAGGGCCTCCGGGTCATCGGCCGCGTCGGCCCACCGCGCCATCAGCGACGCCGGGGTGGCCCGGGCCAGCCCCAGCTCGTCCAGCAGCCGCGCCGCCTGGGGCAACGGCACCGACACGCGCGCATGCCGCTCCCCGGCTGGCCCGTCGGTACGCAGCGGCGCCAGCGCCCGCGCGAACCGCTCCGCCCAGGCCGAGGAGACGGCGTCCACCGCGGCGACGGTGCCGTGCCCGACGGGGCCGTGAGCGGGCGAGAGGGGGGCGTCGCCGGTGCCTTGCCTTGCGGCGTCGTGGCCGCCCGTGCCGTGGCCGACCGGGCCTTGTGCGCCCGAGCCGTGAGCCGCTGCCGCGGACGCGTGGCCGTCAAGGCCCCGATCGGCGGCGCCCGCCCTGGAGGCGTCCCGTTTGGTGGAAGCCGTGGGGCCCTGCCTTGCGGGGTCGTGGCCGCCCGAGCCGTGGCCGACCGGACCGCGTGCGCCCGAGCCGTGGCCTGTCGTGTGGTGAGCAGCATCCGTGGAGGCGCGGCCGTCAGGGCCCTGTTCGGCGGCACTCGCCCGGGAGGCGTCCCGGATGGCGGAAGCTGTGGGGCCTTGCCTTGCGGCGTCGTGGCCGCCCGAGCCGTGGCCCACCGGACCTTGTGCGCCCGAGCCGTGCCTTCCCGAGCCGTGAGCCGCTGCCGCGGACGCGTGGCCGTCAAGACCCCGGTCGGCGGCACCCGCCCGGGACGCGTCCATCGCGCGCGGGTCGACCTCCGCCCCGCTTCCGGTCTGAGCGAGCGCTGGGACCGCCCCGGCCCGAGCCACCCGCACCAAGCGCAACGCCGTCGCCACATCCCCGCTCAGCAGCGCGACCGCCCCGCACTCGCGGAACGCCGGCGCCGCCGCGCACGCCGCTTCGTAGGTCTCCGTCACCGGTGACGCGGGCGAGGCCGCGGCCGTCTCGGCGAGGCATACGACGTGGATGCCGGCGCGAGGGCCCTCCAGGGCCAGCCGCGCCACCGCCTCCCGCAGATCGGCGCCCCCGGGATCGCCGTCCACGACGACCACGGTGTACGGCCCCGCGAACCCGTCCGCCGTCCCGTCGGCCGACTCCTCGTCCCGCGCCCAGGAGGGCCGGCGGGCCACATGCCGGTCCAGGACCCGGCCGCCAGGTCCTCCAGCCGGCGCAGCAGCTCATCGGTGCGGGCCGTCGCCTGTTCGCGGTCGTAGGCCAGCAGCAGACGGCAGTCCTGGCCGTGCCCGGGCCGGACATGCGGGAGCCAGCCGAGCCAGGCCCACTCGGCGGTGCGCTCCTCCAGGGGGCGGGAGCGGTCCGCGCTGATCAGGACCGTTTCCAGTACGTCAGGAGAGTGCAGTGCGGCGAGCTGGGCGATCACCGCGCGGGCCAGCCCGGCGAGCCGCTCGCGCGGGCCGGCCAGCCCCAGTGACCCGACCTCCCGCAGATCGGCGGTCACCGGTACGGCGGGCAGCAGCCCCGAGCCGTCGGGTGCCGCGCGGTCGGCGGTGCCGAGCCGCACCGTGAGCGCCTCCGGGTGACCCGGTGCGCGCTCCCACAGCCGGGGGCCGGGGCCCAGAGCAGTCAGCAGCAGTGACGCCGGGTCCGGCCAGGTCTCCGGTGATCGGGAGGCGGTCGTCGCCGTGGGGAGCCCGGGCGCCTCGGCGGGCGGCAGCTCGTCGTCGTACGTCTCGTGCCCGGTCGTCGCGCCCTGCTCGGCGCGTCCGCCCGTCAGCCGTCGCGCCCACGCCGTCAGGCCGCCGCGCCTGCGGACGCCCGGTGGCACGTCGGTGCCCCGCAGCGGGGTGCCCTTGCGGCGGCCTGCGACGCCTCCGTCCTCACGGGTCCCGTCTTCGACCCCGTGAACCCCGTCGAGCGCGCCCACTCCGAAGCCCGCGCCGTGTGTGTCGCCCGCGCGCGGTCCCGGGAGCGGCCTCCCTGCCCCGCCGTCCCGCTCGATCCGCGGCGCCCCGCCCTGCACCGGCACGCCGGGCTGCTCGACCGGAACGCGGTCCCGGGCGGTCGAGTCGCCGCCGTCCGCCACGCGCGCATGGGGCACCGGCGCTCCGGCTCCCGAGGGCGCGGCAAGGCGGCCGTCGCCACGCGGGCCGGCCACCGGGTCCGCAGCCTGGTCGGCGGCAGGCACGCGCGTGTGCCCCTCCCCGTCCGGCTCCGTCCGCACCCGCGCCCCCGGGCCTCCGGCCGGGGCCAGCCGCAGCGCCGACTCACCGATCCGCAGCAGCGCGCCGGGGGCGAACCGCACCGGGCGGGTGGTCACGCGGGTGCCGTCCAGTGTCGTGCCGTTGGTGGAGCCGAGGTCGGCGACCGAGACCCGGCCGTCGGCGGCGACCGTGACCGCGCAGTGCAGCCGGGAGACGTCCGGGTCGTCGAGCGGGACGTCGGCCTCGGCGGAGCGGCCGATGCGGATCTCGCCGCCGTGCAGCAGATGGACCCCGCCCGCGTCCGGGCCTGCCACGACCTGGAGCTGGGTCGGGGCGTCGTCCAGCTCGGGATGGGGTTCGGGGGCCGCCGGGGCGCCCAGGGACAGCACGGCGCCGTCTATCAGCGGGGGCTCGCCGAGGGTGCTGCGCCGGTCGTCGAGCCGCTCCGCGCCCGCGTACAGCACGACGGGGCCGTCGCCCGCGGACACCGCCGAGGCGAGCGCCGACGCCACCGCGGCCAGGGCCGTACCCGCGGGCGCCGTGACCAGCACGTCGCAGCTCGCGGCGCGTCCTCGCGCCGGGGCGGACGGGGCCAGCGGGTCTACGACGGTCAGCCGGATCTGCATCGGCGTCAGCGGTCCCTTCTGCGAGGGCGCTCACCACCCCCACCCCACACGAGCACATCGGCCAGTACTCCACGCACTGCACGCATCCTCGCACCTGCCACTGACAACGCGCCCCCCGCCCGAAGGCAAGTGATCTTGATTGGTCGGCTCTGCCCGCAAAAGTGCATGACAAGTGCACCGCCGGCGATCAGTTGAGATCGCTCACTTCCGCTTGCGGCAACCACGGGACTGAGTCGAGCGTCTTTCCTTCGAACATGTACGGGAAGCCATACGTAAGACGCACAGAAAGAGGACAGGCCGGTGCTCGGGGGCACGGCACTACAGTGGGTCGGAACGTAGGCAAGCAGCAGGGAGCGCGACGTGCGGCCGGTAGGCAGCAAGTACTTCCTCGAGGAGCCGCTCGGTCGCGGCGCCACGGGGACCGTCTGGCGAGCCCGCCAGCGGGAGACCGCGGGCGCCGAGGCGGCCGTGCAGGGCCAGCCCGGCGAGACCGTCGCGATCAAGGTCCTCAAGGAGGAGCTCGCCAGCGACGCCGACATCGTCATGCGGTTCCTGCGGGAGCGCTCCGTCCTGCTCCGGCTGACCCACCCCAACATCGTCCGGGTCCGTGACCTGGTCGTCGAGGGTGAGCTGCTGGCCCTGGTCATGGACCTCGTCGACGGCCCCGACCTGCACCGCTACCTGCGCGAGAACGGCCCCTTCACCCCGGTTGCCGCCGCCCTGCTCACCGCGCAGATCGCCGACGCCCTCGCCGCCAGCCACGCCGACGGCGTCGTCCACCGCGACCTCAAGCCCGCCAACGTCCTGCTCCAGCAGAACGGCGGCCAGATGCACCCGATGCTGACCGACTTCGGCATCGCCCGCCTCGCCGACTCCCCGGGCCTGACCCGCACCCACGAGTTCGTCGGCACGCCCGCGTACATCGCGCCCGAGTCCGCCGAGGGCCGCCCGCAGACCTCCGCGGTCGACATCTACGGCGCCGGAATCCTCCTCTACGAGCTGGTCACCGGCCGTCCGCCGTTCGCCGGCGCCTCCGCCCTGGAAGTCCTGCACCAGCACCTGAGCGCCGAGCCGCGCCGCCCGTCCACGGTCCCCGACCCGCTCTGGACGGTCATAGAACGCTGCCTGCGCAAGAACCCCGAGGAACGGCCCAGCGCCGAGAACCTCGCCCGCGGCCTGCGCGTCGTCGCCGAGGGCATCGGCGTGCACGCCAACTCCGCGCAGATCGCCGCCGCCGAGGGCGTCGCGGCCCTGCTCGCCCCCGACCCCGCCCCGGCCACCGTGCCCGGCTCCGCCGACCCCACCCAGGTGCTGCAGCACGGCGCGGCCCCGGGGGCGTACGACCCGAACGGCGCGACCAGCGTCCTGCCGCACACCGGCGCCCCCGGCCCGGCGGGCGCCGCCGACCCCACGGCCGTCATGCCGTCGATGCCGCCGGGCCCGCCCGGACAGCAGCCCGGCCAGCCCGGCCCCGAGGAGCCGCACCCCTGGCAGAACCAGCTGCGCGCCGCCCGGGACCGCAACGAGCAGACGCAGGTCCAGTACCTCGATCCCAACCAGGACCCGCTGCGCCGCCGCCCGCAGCGCCAGGTCGCCCGCCCGCAGCAGCCGCCGCAACACCAGCAGCAGCGCCCTCCGCAGGGCCGCGGGCAGCAGGGCTACGGCTATCCGCAGCAGCACCAGCCGCAGCCGTACGCCCCACCGCGCCAGCCCCAGCAGCAGCCGCAGCAGCCCCAGCGGTACGCCCCGCCGCCCACGCCGGAGCCGCAGCGGCCGCAGCGCGAACCGCGTCAGCCCCGGCAACGCAGCGCCAACCCGATGCGGATCCCCGGGCTCGGCTGCCTCAAGGGCTGCCTCTTCACGATCATCATCCTCTTCGTCGCCGGCTGGCTGATCTGGGAGCTGAGCCCGCTGCAGGACTGGATCGGCACGGGCAAGGGCTACTGGGAGCAGATCAGCGACTGGTTCGGCACCGTGACCGGGTGGATCGGGGAGCTCGGCGGGGGTTCGGGCGGAGGCTCGGGCACCAACTGACCCCGGGTCATCTCCCGGTCGGCATCGGCTGGTTTGGTTATTTGTCGACATCTGGCGGGTGATTTCCGCCTCGACGGTGAAGGTTGGCTCTTCGGACGCGTAGTTTTAGCGACACACGCGTCTGTAGGAGCAGCCTTGGCACGGAAGATCGGCAGCCGGTACACCGCCAACCAGATTCTGGGGCGGGGCAGCGCCGGCACGGTGTGGCTGGGCGAGGGGCCCGAGGGGCCCGTCGCCGTCAAACTGCTGCGCGAGGATCTCGCGTCCGACCAGGAGCTCGTCGGACGCTTCGTGCAGGAGCGCACGGCACTGCTCGGCCTTGAGCACCCGAACGTCGTCTCCGTGCGTGACCTGGTGGTCGACGGCAACGACCTCGCGCTGGTCATGGACCTGGTCCGCGGCACCGACCTGCGCACCCGCCTCGACCGCGAGCGGCGGCTCGCGCCCGAGGCGGCGGTGGCGATCGTCGCGGACGTCGCGGACGGGCTGGCGGCGGCGCACGCGGCCGGGGTCGTGCACCGGGACGTCAAGCCCGAGAACGTCCTGCTGGACATGCAGGGCCCCCTCGGCCCGGGCGGCGCGCACCCCGCTCTGCTGACGGACTTCGGTGTGGCGAAGCTCATCGACTCGCCGCGCCGTACCCGTGCCACGAAGATCATCGGTACGCCGGACTACCTGGCGCCGGAGATCGTGGAGGGCCTGCCGCCCCGGGCCTCGGTCGACATCTACGCCCTCGCCACGGTGCTGTACGAGCTGCTGGCGGGCTTCACGCCGTTCGGCGGCGGCCATCCCGGTGCCGTCCTGCGCCGTCACGTCACGGAGTCGGTGGCGCCGCTGCCCGGCATCCCCGACGAGCTGTGGCAGCTGATCATCCAGTGCCTCGCGAAGGCGCCGGCCTCGCGGCTGCGGGCGTCGGAGCTGGGGGCGCGGCTGCGGGAGCTGCTGCCGTTGGTGGCCGGGATGCCGCCACTGGACGTGGACGAGCCGGACGCGGAGGCCGCGGAGGACGAGGCTCCGGTGGCGGAGGAAGCGGCGCCGGCGGGGGAGCGGGTGCGGCGGCGGGGCGCGGTGCCGTTGGTGCCGGGGGCGAAGCCGGCCGACTCCAACCGGGACACGCATACGTCGATGAGGGTGCCGGGGCCCGACGAGCTGGCCGGGGGTGCGCGGGGTACGGCTCGGGTGCCGCGGGC
>NZ_JAKEIP010000173.1 GCF_021474425.1 Streptomyces muensis
CGTACTCCCCCTCCGCCGCCCCGCCCGGCACGGCGAACAGTCCGCTTGCCTCATGGCGGATGTACTTCGACAGCGCGTCGCCCCGGTCGAGCTTGCGCTGGACGGTGACGAAGCCGCGCAGCGGGTCGGCCTGCCAGCAGATGAAGAGGAGCCCCGCGTCGGGGACGCCGTCCGCGTCGATGCCGTCGTGGTACGAGAACGGGCGCCGCAGCATCGCCGCACCGCCGTTCTGGTCGGGCCGGGTGATGCGCGCGTGCGCGTTGATGGGGACGACCAGGTTCCCGGCCCTGTCCGTCTTCTCCAGGTCCATCTCGGTGGTCTCGGTGCCCCCGGACAGCGGCGCCCCGTCGGACTTGCGACGGCCGATGACCTCCTCCTGCGCCTTGACCGAGAGCTGCTCCCAGTCGTCGAGGAGCATGCGGATACGGCGTACGACGGCGTAGGAGCCGTTCGCCATCCAGGACGGGTCCTTCGAGCCGGACTCGGGCACGAAGATCCGCTGGTCGAAGTCGGACTCCGTCGGCTTCGGATTGCGGGTGCCGTCCATCTGGCCCATCAGGTTGCGAGCCGTCATCGGGTGCGCGGTGGCGCCCGGCGACCGGTTGAAGCCGTTCATCTGCCAGCGCACCCTGGCGGCGGCGCCCGCGTCCTTCTGGATCGCGCGCAGGGCGTGGAAGGCGACCAGGGCGTCGTTCGCGCCGATCTGCACCCACAGATCGCCGTTGCTGCGCGTCTTGTCGAGCTGGTCGGAGGAGAAGTCGGGCAGCGGGTCGAGGGCGACCGGCCGCTGCTTCTCCAGGCCCGTCCGCGCGAAGAAGCTGTGCCCGAAGCCGAAGGTGATCGTCAGCGCCGAAGGTCCGGCGTCCCGGGCGACATCCGTGTCGTCCTGCCGGGCCGCCTCGCCCGCCATCAGCCGTCGAGCCGTCTCCGACCAGCGGCGCAGCAACGCCGCGGCCTCCTTGCGGCCCGCGCCCGCCGCCAGGTCGAAGGCGACTACGTGGCCGCGCGCCTGGAGGCCCTGGAGGATGCCGGGCTGATGTTTCCCGTGAAACATCACCTGATCGGCGCCCAGCGAGCTGAGCGGCGTCGCCTCGGCCGGCCGGGCGGCGTACCCGACGGCTCCCCCCGCCGCGCCGAGTACCAGCCCGGTGGCACCGGCGGTCCCGAGCAGTCGTCGCCGCGAGAGGACACCCGCGCGGGAGGCGCCTTCGGAAACGTCGCCATTAAGTGCCGTTTCGGCAGGGGCGGGAGTACGGGCCTCCGGAATGGACTGGTCAGCCATGGTGAGGTTCAGCCGATCTGCGCGTTCTTGGAGACAGTGGTCTGGTCGATGTCGGAGGTCCGTACGGTCACGGCGATCTTCCACTCGCCCGCCATGGGGATCTGCACTCCGCTCGCCGTCCAGTGTCCGGTGGAGATGTGGTCGGGGACGACGGGCAGCGGCCCGATGTCCTGGGACTCCAGGGTGAAGGCGACCTTCACCTCGGGGATGTCGAAGGCACGGCCGTTGGGCCGCTGTACGTAGACGTGCATCTCGTTGCCGCCCACACGCGCGGGATCGAGGTCGATCCGTACGACGCCCTTGCCGTCCTGGCCGCCGGTATCGAAGGACATGTCCAGGGTGAGCGCCCCGGCCGAGGACGCGTCGGCGGACGAGGCGGACGTCGCGGCCTTGGCCTCCTCCTCCGTACGTCCCGGTTCGGTCGAGGTCAGCATGGTGGTGACAGCGAGCAGGACGACGGCGACGCCCGCCTCGGCGAGCACGGAACGGCGCAGCCCGAACCGGTTCGGATCGGCGTCCCGTCGCTGCTTCTGCCGTGCCGTGTCGATCGCGGCCTGCTGCCGGGCGAGCTGGGCGGCGCGCTGCGAGCCACCGCCCTTGGAGGCGCCGCTCTTCTTGCCGCCGGCGGAGACGGAGGCGGAGGGGGACGAGGAGGAAGCAGACGGGGAGGAAGCAGAAGGGGAGGCGGCGGAGGCGGAGGTACCGGCTCGGGCAGTCGCGTGCTCCTTGTCGCCCTGGACTGCCCCGTCCTCCGTCCGGCCCTCTGTCTCGTCCTTCGCCCGGCCCTCTGCCCCGTCCTCGGTCCGGTCCCCTGTCCCGTCCTTCGCCTCGTCCTTTGCCCCGGCCTCGTTCTCGGCCAGCCGCCCCGTCCAGCGCCGGGAGATCCACGCGATCCCCACCAGCAGCACCACGAGTCCGATCTTGACCAGCAGCAACTGCCCGTACCGCGTGCCGGTGAACGCCGACCACGACCCGAGCTGGCGCCACGACTGGTAGATCCCGGTCGCGACCAGCGCGAGCACACTGCCGAAGCCGACGCGCGAGAAGCGTCGTACGGCGGACGCCCCGAGCGGAGTGTCCGCGGGTGCCCGGTAGAGGGCGACGAGCAGCGCGGCGAGCCCGCCGAGCCAGCCTGCGACGGCCAGCAGATGGACGATGTCGACCGGCATCGCGATGCCGGCCTGGAGCCCGGTCGAGGCGTGCTCGGACATCGCCCAGCTCGCCGCGAGCCCCGCCGCCACCACGGTCCCGCCGATGGCGAGCCCGAAGGTGAGGTCCCGCTTCTCGTCGTCCTCGCGCTTGTCATACGCGCCGAAGAGCACGGCGATGAACAGGGCCGCCGCGGCGAGCAGCAGCAGCCGGGACACCAGCGCCGCACCCGTCTTGGTCTGCAGGACCTGCCCCAGCAGCTCCAGGTCGAAGACGTCCCCGACCTTCCCGGTGCTGGTGTACGAGCCGCGCAGGAGCAGCAGTGCGAGGGTGGCGGCGGTCAGGGCCAGCCAGCCGGAGACGACGAGTCGCTGCAACGCCCGTACACCCGACCCGCGCTGCCAGCAGGCGAGCACGAAGGCGGCGCCGCCGACCATGACGATGAAGCCGGCGTACGACACGTACCGGCCGAAGCCGTAGAGCGTGCCGACGACGCCGCCGCCCGCGGTCTGGCCGGAGACGGAGACGGTGGTCTGGGAGGGCGCGCCGATGGAGAAGGTGTAGGCGCCGGCGACGGGATGGCTGTCCTCGGACACCACCTGGTAGGTGACGGTGTACGTGCCGTCGGGCAGGCCGCTGTGGAGTTTCACGGCGTATGTCGTGCCGGTGAGGTTGGCCGGGTCGCCGCGGTCGATGCGCTTGCCCTTGGGGTCGAGCACGCGCAGCGAGTCGTTGGACAGCGCGACCTTCTCGGAGAAGGTCAGCGAGACCTGTGTGGGCGCCTTGTCGACCACCGCCCCCTGCCGGGGGTCGCTGCCGGTCAGCGCGGCGTGCGCGGAGACCGGCCCGGCACCGGCGAGAAGCAGGCCGGTGGCGGCCAGGAGCAGCAGCACCAGGGTCCGGACGCTCGGCAGCACCCGGGTCCGGACACGGGGGGCGATGGTCTGGGTCAAGGCGATCTCTCCCTCAGTGTCCGGTCTTCGGCCGGTACGTCGCGGGCTTCACCGGCATCTCGACGGTGACCGTGCCGGACTCGGCGAAGTGGAGCTTCACGGTCACCTTCTCGCCCTCTTCGGGCTTGCGCTTGAGCTTCTCGAACATCAGGTGACTGCCGCCGCTCTCGAAGACGAGTTGACCGTGGGCGGGTACGGCGAGGTCCCTGGCCTCCTGCATCGACGAACCGACGGTCTCGTGGGCGGTGACCTCGCCGACGTCACTGGTGACCGAGGTCAACTCGTCCTTGGTACCGCCCTTGTTGCTCACCGTCAGGAAGCCGGCCGCCATGGAGTCGGAGACCGGCTTCGGCATATAGGCGCCGCTGACGGACAGTTCCGCCTTGGCGTCGCCCGGGGCGTCCTCGGAACCGCAGCCCGCCAGGACGAGGGCTCCGGCCAGTACCGCGGTCACCGGAGCGAACCGCCTCACGGCTTGGCCCCCTCGATGAGCTTGGGGAGGTCCTTGGTGTAGTCGTCGACGGTGGCGTCCTCGGTGTACAGGACGTACCCGGCGTCGTTCTTCGGTGAGAACGCGACGACCTGGGTGCCGTGGGTGGAGACCATCTTGCCGTTCTTGTCCTTGTGCGGCGGCTCGATGGAGATGCCGAGGGTGCGGGCGCCGGCCTGGATGGTGTCGAAGTCGCCGGTCAGGCCGACGACCTGCGGGTCGATGCCCTTGAGCCACTTGCCGAGCGCGGAGGCGGTGTCGCGCTCCGGGTCGGTGGTGACGAACACCACGCTCAGCTTGTCCTGTTCGGCCTTGGGCAGCTGCTTCTTGGCGACGGCGATGTTGTTCATCGTCAGCGGGCAGACGTCGGGGCAGTTGGTGTAGCCGAAGTAGATCAGCGTCGGCCTGCCCTCGGTCTCCTTGCGGAGGTCGTACTTCTTGCCGTTCGTGTCGGTGAGGACCAGGTCCGGCTTCTCGAACGGCTTGTCGAGGACGATGGCGGCCTTGTCCGTGCCGGCCTCCTCGGAGACCACGGTGACGGGCGAGGCGCTGTCGTCACCGTTGCCGCAGGCGGACAGGGTCAGGGTGGCGGCGGCGAGCAGGGCGGCCGCGGCGAAGGTCTTCTTACGCATGGCAGTTCTTCTTACGCATGAAAAAACATCCCAGTGGTGAGTGCTCCGGCGCGCACCGGGGGGGGGGCCCCGGCGCGCGCCGTGAACATAGGGGCTTGTCAGGCCTCGGTGCGCCGACGGCCGGCGAGCACGCCGTACGCCACGCCCAGCGCGCCCACGACGATGCCGACCACACCCAGGACGCGGGCGGTGGTGTCAGTGCTGTCGGCCGGCTCGGCGGCGTCGGTCTTGGCCGAGGCGGCCTCGGCGTCGTCGGAGTCGGAGGCCTTGCCGGCGGAGGACGAGCCGTGGTGGTCGTCCTCGGCGGCGGACAGCGCGAGCACCGGCGCCGGGTTCTCGGGCTCCTCCTGGCCTTCCTGCGGCACCTCGATCCAGCGGACGACCTCCTTGTTGGAGTACGTCTGGATCGCCTTGAAGACCAGTTCGTCGGCGTCCTCGGGGAGCTGGCCGATGGAGACGGGGAACTTCTCGAAGTAGCCCGGCTCGACGCCCTTGCCGTCGGCGGTCCAGGTGATCTTGGAGACCGCCTCGGAGATCTTCTCGCCGTGCAACTCGATCGGCTTGTCGAGCTTGGACTTGGTGACCTCGATCTTCCAGCCGGGCATGGGCTCCGGCATCGCGGAGGCCAGCGGGTGATCGGTCGGGAAGCTGACCTCGAGCTTGGTCGTCGAGGCGTTGTCGCGCTCGTTGGGCACCTTGAAGTCCACGACCGCGTAACCGCCCTTGGCGGCGGTGCCCTCGGGCTGCACGCTGACGTGGGCGAAGGCGGGCACGGACAGGGCGAGCACGGCCGTACCGGCGAGGGCGCCTGCGGCGGCGAGACGAGAGGCCTTCATTCGGAGCACTCCACTGTGGGTGAGATTCGGATTCCGGTGGTGAAGAGGAGTACGCGTGCGTGGGGGTGCCCGATCAGGCGGGAACGACGGGCCAGGACGGCGATGAGTCGTCACTCGATCGAGAACCGGGTACGCGCGCGTGCCGCACGACAGCGGCCCTCGACCCACGTCAGTGGAGTGGCGGTCGCGTCGTGTCAGGCGGCGAGGGCGAGCGCGGTGGCCGGCGGGCCGCGCCTGATCACCGTGTGCTGGAGGGCGACGGTGCGGGGTGCGGGGCGCGCGAGTGATTCGGTGCGCAGGAAGCGTGGACCCGCCTCGGGCGCGCCCGGCAGCCCGGCACGCAGGGCGCGCACCAGCGCGAGCGCTCCGCGCAGGGATCGTACGAACGCCCCCTCGGCGACCGTCTGCGCCGACAGCGTGGACATCTCGGCGATCCGCAGCAGGGCCAGATCCCCGCGGCGCAGCAGCCACCCCGCGACAACAGCCGCGAGAAGGTGGGCGAGCAGCATCGGCAGGGACGGCAGCAGCGCGGCGGAGGAGGCGGAGGAGTCGGCGGCGACGGACATGGCGTCCGCCGACCGGTGCGACACATGCGCTCCGGCGCCCGCCCCCGTGCCGATCCGCGCCTCTGTGAGGATCCGTTGGGCCTGGGCCGGGCTGATCGCCGCGGCGGCGGTCCCGCACAGGAGCCGCGCGGCCTGCTCGACCAGGGCGGCGTCGGAGGCGGGCACGGAAGCGGAGGAAGCGGCGGACGCGGAGGAGGCACCGGCGGCCGCCCCGTGCTGCCCGAGTCCGAACAGCGTGTGCAGGACGGTCTGGCCGGCCGCGAGCAGCGCGGCTATCCCGGGTAGCGAGCGTTCGCGGCCCGTGAACGGCACCGTGACCAGCAGGACTCCCAGGAACCCCGCGGCCAGCGTCCACAGCGGGATCGCGGCGCAGGAGCCCAGCACATGCCCGACCCCGGCCAGCACGACGCAGACCGCGGCGAACACCGCGGCCCGCAGTATCCGGAGATCACGTCCGGAGCGCGTCGTGCGCGGGTGGGGGGCACTCATGGCGGGCTCATCATCGCACTGGCCTTATGGCCGCCATACGGCAGGTCCGCAAGATGACGTACGGGCGCTTGGGGACGTACGGGGCATAGGGGTTGTACGACCGGAAGATCACCTTCTGATGTGGCCCGACCCCACATACACCGATTCCCTCGTAGGCGCATCGACCATATGGGCGGCATCACGTCAATGATGTGCTTACGGCCGGGCACTCGCGGCAATACGTATCGGTATGTCGAGCCGCGGCCAGGAGGCTGGAGCATGAGCATCTGGTGGTCACTCCATCTGCGGCGGGAAGCCGCGAGCGTGCCGCTCGCCCGGCGGTTGCTGATCGGCACCATGGAGACCGCGGGCGTCGACCCCGATGTGTCCTACGACCTCTCCGTCGCCCTCAGCGAGGCCTGCGCCAACGCCGTCGAGCACGGCGGCGACACCATGCCCGACGGCTCCCCACCGGCGTACCGCGTCACGGCGTACCTGGACGGCGAGAAGTGCCACATCGAGGTCACCGACTCGGGCCCCGGCTTCACCGCACCCCACCGCCCGCCTCGCCCGGCGAGTTCCGACGCCGAGCACGGCCGGGGGCTCTGCCTCATCCAGGAACTCGCCGACCACGTCTCGATCGGCAACAAGCCGGGCCGCAGCGGTGCGGTGGTGAGCTTCGACAAGATCCTCAAGTGGAAGAAGGACCCGTCGCTGATGGCGGTGTAGCGCCGACGGCACGCAGGCACGCAGGCACGCAGGCCGGGCAGGGGCGACCGGCTTCAGCTTTCTCAGGACTCACAGTCCCCGCACAGCGCCACCCCATGGTCCTGACGGCCGGCGTCCCTAATTTCCTGGCCATGACGGGAAACCACAAGGACAAGTCGATCACCCGGCGCCGCGCCCTCGCGGTGACCGGCGGCACGGTCGCGGCGGGCGGGCTCGCCGTCGCCGGCTACCAGGCGGCCTTCGCCGACACCGGCACGACCACGACCGACACGTCGGCGACGGCCAGCACGTCGGCCTCGGAGAGCACCGGCTGCATGACGCTGATGTCCAGCGTCACCGAAGGCCCGTACTACCTCGACGGCGCGTTGGTGCGAAAGGACATCACCGAGGGCAAGAGCGGCGTCCCGCTGACGCTGCGCCTCACCGTCGTCGACGCCACCGACGGCTGCACCCCGGTCAAGGGCGCCGCCGTCGAGATCTGGCACTGCGACGCCTGGGGCTACTACTCCGGCTACACCACGGCCAACCCCGGCGGCTCCGCGCCCGCCGAGAGCGAGGACGGCTCCACCGCGAACGACAACACCTATCTGCGCGGCTACCAGATCGCCAACGCCAACGGGGTCGTCAAGTTCGAGACGATCTTCCCGGGCTGGTACACGCCCCGCACCTGCCACATCCACCTCAAGGTCCACACGGGCGGCCAGAAGGAGGACGGCACCTACGAGGGCGGCAAGGTCAACTACACCGGCCAGCTGTTCTTCGCCGACGACATCGCCGAGGAGATCTTCACGCTGGAGCCCTACTCGAAGCACTCCGGCAGCTACACCACCCTCGACGACGACATGGTCTACGACGGCGGCGGCGCCTCCAGTGGCCTGCTCACCCTGAAGCCGGTCAAGAAGGCCGACCCGTCCAAGGGCTACAAGGGCTTCCTCACGGTCGCCATCGACCCCGACGCCGAGAACACGGGCGCGGGCAGCGGCGGTGGCGGCGGCGAGGGCGGCACCCCGCCGAGTGGCGCCCCGACGGGCACCCCGCCCAGCGACGCCCCGTCGGCCTCGGCCTCCTCGTAGGGGATACGGCCATGAACAGCCGCGAGGACGGGGCGCTGGCGCAGGCCGCCGTGACCGCGCTGACCGGGCAACTGGCCCTGGCTCCCAAGCCGGGCCTGCCCGACCCGCGCGACCTCGGCGCCCGCGCCGGCCGCCGGGACCACCGGATGCTGCGCTGGTCGGCCAAGGCGCTCGCGCCCGGCCTCGCGGCGATGGCCGCGGCCGCCCGCCGCACGGGTGAGCCGACGCCGGGCCTGCGCGCCGAGCTGGGCGCGATCGGCAGGTGCACCGAGCACTCGGTGCACCTCGCGGGCGGCGGCCACCGGGGCGCACTGTGGTCGCTGGGCCTGCTGGTCGCCGCGGCCGCGCTCGACCCCGGGGCCGGCCCGCGGGACGTCACGGCGACCGCCAAGCGCATCGCCGCCCACCCCGACAAGCGCGCCCCGCGCAGGCCCTCCCGGGGCTCCTCGGTGTCCGCGAAGTACGGCGCCGCCGGGGCGAGGGGCGAGGCACGGGCCGGATTCCCGCACGTACGGCGGGCCCTGGACGCGCTCATCAAGGCCCGCTCGGTCGGCGCCACGGAGGAGCAGGCCCGACTCGACGCCCTGCTCACGGTGATGTCCACCCTCCAGGACACCGAACTCCTCTACACGGCGGGCCCCATCGGACTGCGACACGTCCAGGCGGGCGCCCGTGGAGTCATGGAAGCGGGCGGCACGGCGACAGAGGCGGGCGCGGAGGCCCTGGCGTCGCTCGACGCCGACCTCCACGCGCGCGCGTGGAGCCCACGGGGGAGTGCGGGGTTGCTGACAGGCGCGCTCTTCCTGGATTCACTACCCCGGTGATCGCAACCCCTCAGGGGCGCGGGGAACTGCGCGAACAACCCCCACGACCCGCACCCCGCAACGATGGCCGGACACCCCATCGGTGCCCGGCCATCAATCACACGTCAGCCCTTCAAAGAGGCCATCCAGCTCTCCACCTCATCCGACCGCCGAGGAAGCCCCGCCGAAAGATTCCGGTTCCCATCGACCGTCACCAGGATGTCGTCCTCGATCCGCACCCCGATCCCCCGGTACTCCTCCGGCACCGTCAGGTCATCGGCCTGGAAGTACAACCCCGGCTCGACGGTCAGCACCATGCCCGCCTCCAACGTGCCGTCGACATACGACTCCACGCGCGCGGCCGCACAGTCATGCACGTCCATCCCGAGCATGTGCCCGGTCCCGTGCAGCGTCCACCGCCGCTGAAGACCCAGCTCCAGCACCCGCTCCACCGGCCCCTCGACAAGCCCCCACTCGACGAGCCGCTCGGTCAGCACACGCTGCGCCGCGTCATGGAAGTCCCGGTACTTCGCCCCCGGCCGCACGGCCGCGATACCGGCCTCCTGGGCGTCGTACACGGCGTCGTAGATCTTCTTCTGGATCTCGCTGTAGCGGCCGTTGATCGGCAGCGTGCGCGTGACGTCGGCGGTGTAGTACGTGTGCGTCTCGACGCCCGCGTCCAACAGCAGCAGGTCACCGGAGCGCACGGGCCCGTCGTTGCGCACCCAGTGCAGCGTGCAGGCGTGCGGCCCGGCGGCGCAGATGGAGCCGTAGCCGACGTCGTTGCCCTCGACACGCGCGCGGAGGAAGAACGTGCCCTCGATGTAGCGCTCGCTCGTCGCCTCGGCCTTGTCGAGGACCTTCACGACGTCCTCGAAGCCGCGCACGGTCGAGTCGACGGCCTTCTGCAGCTCGCCGATCTCGAAGTCGTCCTTGACCAGCCGGGCCTCGGACAGGAAGACCCGCAGTTCCTCGTCGCGCTCGGCGGTGACCTTGTCGGTCAGCGCGGCCTCGATGCCGGCGTCGTAACCACGGACGACCCGCACGGGACCGGTCGCCTCGCGCAGCTTGTCGGCGAGCTCGCGCACGTCGGACGCGGGGATGCCGTACAGCGTCCGCGCCTCGGTGAGCGAGTGCCGGCGGCCGACCCACAGCTCGCCCTGGCCGGAGAGCCAGAACTCGCCGTTCTCCCGGTCGGAGCGCGGCAGCAGGTAGATCGTGGCCTCGTGGCCCTCGCCCTTGGGCTCCAGGACGAGCACGCCGTCCTCGGTCTGGTTGCCGGTGAGGTAGGCGTACTCGACGGAGGCGCGGAAGGCGTACTCGGTGTCGTTCGACCGGGTCTTCAGGTTGCCCGCGGGGATCACCAGACGCTCGCCCGGGAACCGCGCCGACAGCGCGGCACGGCGGGCGGCCGTTTCGGCGGCCTGGGGGATCGGCTGCAGGTCGCGCAGCTCCGTGTCGGCCCAGCCGGACTTCATGTTCTCGGCGAGCTCTTCGGACACGCCCGGGTACAGGCCGTTCTTGCGCTGCTTGATCGGCTCCTCAGACTCAGCTTCCGGGGTCTCCGGGGTGAGCTCGTCGGCCACGGTCATCCTCCTCGATACGGCATTCGACCCCGTCCATCGTACGGTCGCGAAGGAGAGCGCCCAGGGCGAAAGACCGCTGGCCCGCCGCTGCTATGGCGCAGCCCACGTGCGTGTTATGGGCGGTGACCGAGGAGCCATGGGCCGCTACTCGAAGCGCGCGGCCAGCAGGACGACGTCCTCCTCGCTGTCCGCCCCGTCCATCCCGTCCGGCAGCACGGTCCGCAGGACGTGGTCGACGACGGCGTCCGGGTCGTGCCGGATCGCCCTCGGCACTCCGGCCGCCGCGGCGTGCAGCCGGGCGAAGGCGCGGTCGGTGGGGTCGCCGGTGCGGTGCAGCAGCCCGTCGGTGTACAGCAGAACCGTCTCTCCGGGTTCCGTCGTCAGCTCCACGCTCGGCGCCTCCCAGCAGGCCAGCATGCCCAGCGGCGCGGACACGGAGGTCTCCACGAACTCGGTGCGCCGCTCGCCGATCAGCAGCGGCGGGGTGTGTCCGGCGCCGGCGAGCGTGATCTTGCGCAGGGCGGGCTCGCAGTAGGCGAACAGCGCGGTGGCGGAGCGGGCGGGCTCGGTGAGTCGGAGCAGCAGCTCCAGGTCGGACAGGACCGCGACCGGGTCCTCGCCCTCCATCACGGCGTACGCCCGCAGGCTGGCCCGCAGCCGTCCCATCGCGGCGACCGCGCTGGGCCCGGAGCCGGTGACCGAGCCGACCGCCAGGCCGAGCGCGGCGTCCGGCAGCGGCAGCGCGTCGTACCAGTCGCCGCCCCCGCGCGGGCCGGTGCGGTGCCGCACGGCGAGCTGGACGCCGCCCATGCGCGGCAGGCGGGAGGGGAGCAGCTCCTCCGCCATCGTCTTCATGCACGCGCGCGTGCGCTCGATTTCCAGGAGCCGGGACAGGTGCTCGGTGGCGTACCGGGTGTACAGGCCGACCAGGTGGCGCTGGCGCTCGGCCGGTTCGGCGGGCTCGTCGTACAGCCAGACGGCGGCGCCGAGGCGGCCGGCCGCCTCGGTGGACAGGGGGAGGGCGTAGCTGGCGGCGTAGCCGAGGCGCGCGGCGACCTCGCGGTGGCGGGGGTCGAGTCCGTCCTCGGAGAGCAGGTCCGGCTGGGCGATCTCGCCGTCGCCGCCGGGCAGTCCGTCGAGGATCCTGCCGTACGACATCGCGCTGCGCGGGACGGTCTCGATGTGCCCGAGGTCGGCGCGGGCGAGGCCGAGGCCGATGGTGGTGTCGGGGCCGAGCCCGTCCGCCGGTTCCAGTACGACGAGACCGCGCCGGGCGCCGACGAGGGCGGATCCGGCGCGCAGCAGTTCCTGGAGGGCGTCGGCGAGTGCGTCCGTGCGGGCCAGGCGTTCGGTGAGTTCGTGCAGGGTCGTGAGGTCCGAGACCCAGCCGGCGAGGCGGTCCTGAAGCACCGCGCCGGGTGCGTTCGGCGCGGGGACCGCCGGGGTTCCCGGGGCCGCGGGCGCGGGCGCGACAGTGTGTGCGGGCGAGGGAACCGTGGAATCGATTCCGGCCACTTTCGAAGGGTGAGGGGCGTTCATGGCGTCCGGCTTTCCGACCGGTGCGTATTGCTCAAAGGCATCGCAAACCCCCATGTCATTCTGCGCCGCTAGCAGTGTCTCCACATGTACACGCACTCGTAAGGGGATGTCCAGCATTGTCCTGCCGGGATTCCTGGTGTCCGTGGGTAACCTGAGTACTCGTCGTAGACCTCTTGCGTAAAGGCAAAGTTGGCTTAAAACTGCCTCAGGGAACGGGGTATTGCGGTCGACTGGTTTCGCTCCACAGAGCGTCACAGCGGTCGTGATGGGTACGTACTCGGTGAAGGCCAGGGGTGGTTGACAACCACCCGGAACCTGGTGACGGACCCGGGCGTCTTAGCCACCGACGATCGTGCCCCATCCTCCCGTGGCGGAGGCGAAGAGAAATACGCGCGACGGCAAACGCCATACTTCGCCACCCCACGCCACGCCCATGCTTTTGATGGACGACGTATGGACGAGGCTGCCGCGGAAGCAGCCAAACGCTCGGCCCATAGGGGATCCCCTTGCTCGTAGCAGGGGTGTGATGCGCCTACAGGTACGCACAGTGAAGTGATCGACACATGGTGTGATGTGACCACGGTGTTGCCAGCGGTGCAACGGAAAGGAACGAGCGCTCATGCGCGAGATCCTCGGAAGGCGACGCAGGCTTCTGCGCGGCGACGGGAAGTCTGAGTTGATCAGCGCGGCCCTGACCTTCGCGACGGAATGGCGCTGGCCCGTACTCCCGGGCGTGACGACGCACCCGCAGGGACACTCCCGTTGCGGCTGCCCCGACCCGGACTGCACGGTGCCCGGCGCGCACCCCTTCGATCCCGGGCTCCTCGCGGCCACGACCGACGAGCGCATGGTGCGCTGGTGGTGGGCCAACCGGCCCGCGGCGCCGATCATCCTGGCCACCGGCGGCACGGCGCCCTGCGCGGTCAGCCTGCCCGCCCTGCCGGCGGCACACGCCCTCACCGCACTCGACCGCATGGGCATGCGCCTCGGCCCGGTCGTCGCCTCGCCCGCCCGCTGGTCGATCCTGGTGAAGCCGTACTCCATGGAACAGCTGGGCGAACTGCTGTACGCCAAGGACTTCGTCCCCGGCTCGCTCCGCTTCCACGGCGAGGGCGGATACATCGCCCTGCCCCCGTCCGAGACCGGCCAGGGCCCCATCACCTGGCAGCGCGCCCCTCTCCCCGGCTCGGCCTCCCCGTGGGTGCCCGATGTCGAGGCCGTGGTCGACGCCGTGGTCGAGGCCCTCACTCGTACGGGTGTGAGCGCGCCCGAGTTGTAGGGCCATCCGGCGCGCGCGGAACGGCACATGCCCGTGCGGTCGTTACATTCCGCTGTATGCCGCGTCATACCAGGGGAAATAGGGCACCGTCGTCGCATCGCCGCGGGCCGAACCATCGAAGAGTCCGTCTGATCGCCCTCGCGTCCGTCGCGGCGGCCGCGGTCGCCCTGCCACTGGCCTGGGCGGCCGCCGGCCAGGTCGTCGACGCGGGCCGCGCCGCCGTGGGGGCCGACCGGGAGGCCGTACGGCCCTCCTCGCCCGCCCCGAAGGACGGTGCCGTACGTCCGTCCCCGCGCGGCGACGCCAAGGCGCCCTCCGCCGAACCGAGCGGCACCTCGCTGCTGCTCGACCTCGGCCTGTCCACCGCCGTGCGCTGCGGTCCCGAACTCACCTCGCCCGAGGGCATCGAGGCGCAGACCTGTGTCCTCACGCAGGGCGAGGAGACCTGGGCGCGGACGTACTTCCGCAATGCGACGGGCGGTGCGCTGGACTCCGTGCTGAGCCTCATGGGGCCCGGTGGGCGCACGCTTCAGATGCGCTGCGTCGTGGGCGCCGAGGACGAGCCGGGGACGTGCGAGACACCTCGGGAGCGCACGCGCGGGGGATCGGACGCCTATACGGCGGTCACGGAGTTCGCGGAGCGGGCCGGGCGGGGGGCGCTGCTGCTGCGTTCCGCGAGCAACTCCGAGCCGGGCAATTCCGGGGAGTCCTCGGGCCGTTGACATGTGCCGCCGTTCCGTAAAGGAGCGTGCACATGGAAAGACCCGGTTGCTGGCGACGGGGGATGCACCAGCAACCGGGCTACTGGAACGGTAACAAGAGATCGGCGGTTCGCAAATTCGATCCGGGCTTTCAAGTCACGGATTCCCTTGCTCCGCATGGGAGTTGTGATCGGATTCACCCTCCCGATGCGGGCCGGTTCGGCTGAACGGCCGTTCAGCCGAACCCGATCTCCAGGGCCCGCGTCAGCTGAGCGTGACCTGCCGGTTGGTCAGGCCGCCGCGCGCGCGACGCTCGTCAGGGGTGAGCGGGGCGTCCGTCGCCAGAGCCGTCGCGAGACGCTCGGCGAACTCGGCCGCTGGCTTCTCCACATCCTCCGCGCCGACACCGCTCGGCAGGTCCCAGACCGGCACGGTGAGGCCGTGAGCGCGGAAGGAACCCACCAGACGGGTGCCCTCGCCGAGGTTCGACCGCCCCGCCGCGTGCAGCCGCGCGAGGGCGTCCAGAAGCTGCTCCTCGGGGTGCGGCATGACCCAGCGCAGGTGGTTCTTCTCCGGCGTCTCGCACCAGTAGGCGGCGTCCACGCCGGTCAGCTTCACGGTCGGGATGGCCGCGGCGTTGGCCCGCTCCAGGGAGGCGGTCACTTCCGGAGTGGCGTTCTCCGCGTCCGGGACCCAGAACTCGAAGCCCGGGTGCACAACTGGCTCGAACGTGCCTTCCGGGTCGAGCAGATCCTGCAGCCGCGGACCGTCCGCCGGGGCGCGCCGGCCCTGGACCGGGGTGCCGGGCTTCGCGGTGAGCGCCTGCTGGAGGGTGTCGGCGAGGTCGCGGCTGATGTCGCCGGACGCCGTGTCGTTCTGCAGGCCGAGCAGCACCGAGCCGTCGTCGCGGCGCAGGGCCGGCCAGGCCATCGGCAGCACCGTGGCCAGCGTGACGGACGGGACGCCTTCGGGGAGGCCGCCCTTCAGGGGCAGTTCGACGGTGGCGGCGGGCACCAGCTCGCGCAGGGCCACCCAGTCGCACTCGCCGGGCAGTCCCTCGAACGGACGCTGCACCAGCTCGGTCACCGCCTGTGCGGCGGCCCGGCCGTGACAGGCCTTGTAGCGCCGGCCGCTGCCGCAGGGGCAGGGTTCGCGCGCGCCGACCACCGGGATCTGTGCGTCGCTGAGCTGCGGGCGCTTGGCCTTGGTCTGGGGTCGCTTCTTGGCCATCGTGGGTGTCTCCCGGTTACGGCTCGTCTCGTACGGGCGCGAGCCTAGCCGTTCACGCCATGGTCGACGGGAGCCTGTGGACAACCCACGGGTCGTGCCGGAAGCGGTGCTTCGGCGACCGGGTGCTCTTCAGTCCGGGTTGATGTCCTTCAGTCCAGGTTGTCGAAGGCGTCCGCGAAGTCGAGACCGGATATCGCGCTCACCGCCGGCGCGGCGACGCGCGTAGCGAAGTCGGCACGTCGGTGCCCGGCGTCGGGATCGTGGACGTCGTCATGGACCACGACCCAGACCGTGACCTCACCCCGGGCGTCGTCCCGGACACCCCAGTCGTCGGCCAGCGCGGTGATGATGTTCAGCCCGCGGCCGCCGTGTGCGGTGACCGAGGGCGTGGCCGGAGCAGGGCGAGTGGGTCCGCCGCCGTCCGTCACCTCCACGGTGAGCCTGCCGCTCGCGTCCACGCGCCATGCGGCCCGGACGTCGCCGTCCCCGGCCAGTGCGTCACCCAGTGGTCGGCCGTGTTTGCACGCGTTGCTCAAGAGTTCGGAAAGAATCAGTACGGCATCGTCGATGACCGATTCCGCCACGCCACCCCTGCGCAACTGTGCGCGCATACGGTGTCTCGCTTCCCCCACGCCCGCAGGGCCATGGGGTACGGCCATGCTCGACGACGTGGGCACCTCCTGTGCCACCACCAACGCCACCCCCGAGACCTCCTTTGCCCCACGCCACGGTGTGGATGCCCCATTGGCCTGTACCGGAAACCGGCCAATCAAGGTCCGGTGACGCATTCGCAACGATCGAATACGGAACGAACGCGCCGGAGCACTCCCTGTAATCGAGATGGCTGAAATCCGTCGGTGTGGCCGAGAGTGGAGGATGGTGCTGAAGGGGCTCAGGGGTCAATAGGTTGCGCAGGGATTGGTGAGGTTTCAGGGGTTTCCGGATGCGCGCTTTGCACAGGGGTCGGTGCAGGGGCCGGTTTGGGAGCGCTGCACGCGCGCGCGTGGGTGTCACCGACCGAGCTGGTGCAGCACCGCGCGCGGACGGTTGGTGATGATGGCGTCGACGCCCAGTTCGACGCAGAGGTCGACGTCCTGGGGCTCGTTCACGGTCCAGACGTGCACCTGGTGGCCGGCCCGCTTCAGGCGTTCCACATACGCGGGGTGACTGCGCACGATCCGGATCGAGGGGCCCGCGATGTGGACGCCCGCGGGCAGCCGCCCGTCCCGCAGCCTCGGTGAGACGAACTGCATCAGATAGACCGTCGGCAGCGTCGGCGAGGCCGCCCGCACGCGATGCAGCGAGCGTGCGGAGAAGCTCATGACGCGCACCGGGGAGTCGGCGGCCGAGGCGGGCGCGTCGAGCCCGAACCGCTTCAGCAGAACCAGCAGCCGTTCCTCGACCTGCCCCGCCCACCGGGTGGGGTGCTTGGTCTCGATCGCCATCTCCACCCGCCGCCCCGCGTCCGCGACGAGCTCCAGGAGCCGCTCCAGGGTGAGTACGGAGGTGTCCTCCGGGTCCTCCGGCCGGAACTCCCAGTCGGGCTCCTCGGCCCGGTTCTTCCACGAGTCGCGGTTCTTGCGGGAGCCGAAGTCCAGGGCGGCGAGCTCGGCGAGCTCCAGCGCGGAGACCGCGCCGCGGCCGTTGGACGTACGGTTGACGCGGCGGTCGTGGACACAGACGAGATGGCCGTCGGCGGTGAGGCGTACATCGCACTCAAGGGCGTCCGCACCGTCCTCGATCGCCTTCTTGTACGCGGCCAGGGTGTGCTCAGGAGCGTCTTCGGAGGCTCCGCGATGGGCGACGACTTGGATCTGGTGCTGCCGTGCGTGGGTCACCGCGTCATGGTGCCACCGCACCGGGGTAGACGTGCGGTCGGAGAAGGCACGAGGACACTGAGATTGTGCCTTTTTGGTCGCACATTACCTATGTAAGGAGTGGCCGTGGACGCACAGCAACCGCTTATGGTGCTCTGACGGCCCGTGGGAAAAGCTGACCGCATACACAAAGGCATGCACAGCTGAGCGCACCGGCCGTGGAAATGCGTGAACGGGCGTGACCGAGTGCGACCCAAAACACCAGCCGTGGATCGAGGAGAGAAGCTGTGAGCACCGAGAACGAGGGCGCCGCGGTACCCCCGGCGCCGTCCGCACCCCCCGTGCCGGTGGACGCTCCTGCTGCTCCGGCGCCCCAGGAGCCCCCCGCTCCCGAGGGCGGTGCCGCCCCGACCACCCCGCTGCCCCCGGTCCCGAGCGACGCCCCGGCGAGCTCGAACGGCGCCCAGCCGCACGCCGCCGAGCCGTACCCCGCCGAGGCGCCGGCCGACGGATCGCAGCCGACGCCGGGCCCGGCCGCCCCGAACGGAGCTCAGCCGACCGGCCCGACTGGCCCGACCGCCCCGACTGGTACGCAGGGCTCCGCCCCTGACGCCTCCTGGCCGCCCCCGCCCTCGCCGCCCGGCACGCCGCCGTACGCCGACGCCGGTGTCCCTGCGGGCGCCGGTGCGGGTATGGCGGCCGCGGGTATGGGCGCTGCCGGTACGGGCGCAGCCGGTGCGGGCGGGGTCGGCGCCGGCTGCGCCCGTAC